>CABQWP010000061.1 GCA_902467875.1 uncultured Collinsella sp.
GGATAAGGCGGCCGGCCGCCTGCTTGACCTCGAGCACCGCCTCGGGCAGCGAATAGCGCGCCCAAGCGCGGTCTTCGCGCAGGTTGCGCTCGCACGAGAGCGGGTCCGTGGGACTCGAGAACGGCAGCTTGGGAATGATGACGCAGCGCAGCGTCTCGCCGCTGGCGTCGAATCCCTCCCAGAAGGCCTTAAGGGCAAAAAGCGACGAGGTCGGCTCGTTGATAAACCGGTCGCGCAGGCGACGAGGAGATGAGTTGCGCTGCTGGCAGTTGAGCTCCAGACCCGCACGGGCCATCTTAGGCTCAACGCGGGCGTACAGGTCTTCCATGTCGCGCCGATTGGTGAACAGTGTGAGCACCGATCCGCCCATGGCAAGATGGGCGTCGACCAGCACGCGCTCGAGCGCTGTAAGATAGCTCTCACGATCGCGCGGATCGGGGATATCGCCCGCAACGACTACAGCCATGTTCGAATCGAAGTCGTAGCTCGAGTCCAAGTGCAGCGACGAGGATGTTGAAGCACCGATGCGATCGAGACCGACCGCGTGGTTAAAGTGTTCAAAGCTTTTGGACACCGTCATGGTCGCCGAGGCAAAGATAGCCGTGTGAACCTCGGGCAGCCACTCGGTTGCCAAGGCCTCGCCAATGTCGATGCGCTCTGCGGTCATTGACTCTCCGCCGGCGCGCAACCTGCGATTGACCTGCAGCGAATACACGTAGTGTTCATCGGTGCCGTCAATGATGAGTTTGAGGTTCTCGGCCAGCTCGTGCAGGCGGCGCGAAATATCACCCAGGTCGACAACAACCTCGGGCTTGTCGGCGGCGACGGCTTGCACCAGCGCGTCGACGCTCTTGTCAGCTTGTTCCAATGCGTCGATGGCAGTGTAGGCCGACGGTAAGAAATCATGCCAGTCGTCAGATTCGCGCAGCTCGGGGCCAATCCATAGGTTGGCATTGTCATAACCCCCACGGGCACGGCGGCCGAGCTCGCGAACGCCATCGAACACGTCGGCGATTGCCATGCTCGCGCGCGCAACCGTCGACGTCGCCTTGGCAGTAAGGCCCAAATAGAGCGTAGAGCCCTCGGAGGTTGCCAAATCACGGGAGACCTGGCTTAGCGCACCGGTGCTCGAGCCACCCAGGCGCTCAAACAGAACGCGTGATTCGTCCGCCGACACCACGCGCGCCCACTGACGGCGCGCCTCGCGCTCGATAGAATGAGCCTCGTCGATTACCCAATGACGAATCGGAGGCAAAATCCTGCCCTCGGCCGCAACATTGCGGAACAGCAGGGAATGGTTGGTGACCACCACATCGGCATGCGCCGCACGACGGCGAGCGCCGTGGACCAAACATTTATCAGGGAAAAACGGGCAGAGGCGGCGAGCACACTCGCGCGAGGCCGTCGTAAAGTCGGGGCGGTTGACGCTGCGCCACCGAATGCCAAGCGAGTCGAGGTCGCCATCGGCTGATTGGCAGACGTACGCCATAATGACCGCGACCGCCGTGAGCGTGTCCGCCGGATCGCGCTTGGTGGTAATCTCGACCTGGCCTCGGCTCATGCGCTCAAGCTTGCGCAGGCACGGATAGTGGTCATAGCCCTTGAGAGCGCAAAATGACAGACCACCGTCCAGTTGCTCGGCAAGTTTTGGCAGCTCATGGTACATGAGCTGGTCTGCAAGATTGTTCGATTTGGTCGCAATACCAACCGTGATGTTGTTACGGCGTGCTGCCTCGGCAAAAGGCACCAGATAGGCCATCGATTTGCCGACGCCTGTGCCCGCCTCAATTACACGATGAGTGCCCGTGACCAGCGCATCGCGGACCTCGAGCGCCATCGCGATCTGCTCATCACGCGGCTCGTAAGTGGGATACATGCGATTGACCAGGCCACCTGGCGCATAGTCTGCCTCAATCTCCTCACGACTCGGCATCTTGAGGACCGGCAGTTCGTCGGCGTCCACCCGATCGTCGGCGCGATCGGCCTTGAGAACGTCAGTACGAGCGGCGCTGAGAGAGAAGATAGAACCAGGGTTCTGCCCCGCCAAGAATGAGAAGATAGGACGATAGGACCAAGGCACATCCGGATGCATGTCGGCTAGGCGCGCCATGAGGCCCTGGGGCAAGTCGGTGAGCGCCACGAGCAACACGCGCCATACGCCACACAGGGCGTCGACGTCGGCATTGGCACGGTGTGATACCGAGTCACAGCCAAACAGATCGGCCATAAAAGACAGCTTGTGCGAGGCCAGGCGCGGAAGCGCGATGCGCGACAGCGCCAGCGAATCGATCCAAATATCGCTCACGTTGACGCCGCCTTTGACCGACTCGATAAACGAGCGGTCGAACGTGGCGTTATGTGCGATCACCGGGCAACCACCGACAAAATCGGCGAGAGCGGCGACAGCCTCAACGGCCGACGGGGCATCTGCCACGTCGGCATTTGTAATGCTCGTGAGCTCGGTAATCTCGGCGGGAATCAGCTGCTTGGGATGCACGAAGGTATCGAAACGGTCGACGATCTCGCGGCCCGAAAGACGGGCCGCCGAGATCTCGATCAGCTCGTTGTCCTGCACCGAGAGACCTGTGGTCTCGGTATCGAGGACAATTACATCTTCCTCGATGAGGCCGAAGGACTGCGTTTTGGCGCGTTCGGCAAGCGTGGCATAGGAGTCGATGACAAACTGCGGCGTTCCTGACGAAACCGCGTCCTCGATTAGCATGCAATGCCCGCTCGACGAAGGCCCATACGGATCAGGCTGTCACAGACCTGCGGGAACGTCATGTCGTCGGTGTGGCGGATCTCATCCGGATACAGCGACGTATCGGTCATGCCGGGAATGGTATTGGTCTCGAGGATAACGGGGCCGTCCTCGCTCACGATAAAATCGCTGCGCGAGATACCCAGGCAACCGAGGGCCTTGTGAGCGGCGCAGGCAAGCTCCTGAGCGCGAGCATAATTCTCGGGTGAAATCTGCGCCGGAATGCGATGGATGTCCGTAGGGTCGACATACTTCACGTCCAGATCGTAGAACTCGCAGTCCTCGGGCTTACGAATCTCGACAATCGGCAGAGCGCGCACGTCATCTTCGCCGTATACACCGACGGTGATCTCGGTACCCTCGATGCACTTCTCGACCAGCACTTTGTCGCCGTACTCAAACGCCTTGGCGATTGCCGCGGGCAGCTCGGAGGGCTCATGGACCAGGGAAATGCCATAGCTGGAACCGTTGACGGCCGGCTTCACAAAGCAGCGCTCGCCACAAACCTCGACGATACGATCGATATCGACTTCATCGCCCATCTCGAGCGCGAGGCCGGGGGCAATGGGGATGCCCGCCTTGGCGTACAGGAGCTTAGAGACCTCCTTGTCGGCACCGCAGGCGCTAGCAAGCACGCCCGAGGCCGTGTAGGGGATACCCAGGGTCTCCATGGCGCCCTGCATGGCGCCATCCTCGCCGCCGGCACCGTGCATGGCGATAAACGCCACGTCAAAGCCGCCGGTCGCCATGGTTACCATAAAATCATCGGCAGCCGTGTCGAGCAGCTCCACCGAAGTGTAGCCGGCCTCCTTCAAGGCAACCACGACGTTCTTTCCCGAATTGAGCGAGATCTCGCGCTCGGCGGAATGACCGCCCGCCAAGACCGCTACGTGCATGTTCTCTAGGCTTTTACCCGGCATGGGCAGACTCCTCCTCTATAATTTCTGCAGCTGGTACCATATTGTAGCGATACCCTCTACGTTTCCCCAAAATCGAAAGGCTTCCATGAATCCCAGGACTAAATCTCAGGACATTCGCGACTTGAGCCAAAACGATATTCGCGAGCTCGTGGCCGAACTTGGCCAGCCCGCCTTCCGCGCGAAGCAGCTCATCGAATGGGTCTTCGAGAAGAACGTTTGTTCGTTTGACGATATGACCAACATTCCCAAGGCTTTCCGCGAGCAGCTTAAAGAGGCTTTTGCCTTTGACACGCCCACTGAACTCACCAAGCAGGTTTCCAAAGATGGCTCGCGCAAGTATCTGCTCGAATACCACGACGGCGTTTCCGTCGAGACTGTCGGCATGCCCCGTCGTAACAAGCTTTCCGTCTGCGTTTCCACCCAGGCAGGCTGCGGCATGGGCTGTGCCTTTTGCGCTACCGGTCTCAACGGCCTCAAGCGCTCTCTGACCGCTCAAGAGATCGTCGACCAGGTACTTCATGTATCCAACGACTTTGGCGAGCGCGCCACGAGCGTTGTCTTCATGGGCCAGGGCGAGCCGTTTGCCAACTACGACGAGGTTCTCAAGGCGCTGCGAATCCTCAACGACCCCGATGGCATCGGTATCGGCGCTCGTCACCTCACCGTCTCTACCAGTGGCGTTATCCCCGGTATTCGCAAATTTGCCGACATCCCCGAGCAGTTCACGCTTGCTGTTTCACTGCATTCCGCCATCCAGTCGACGCGCAATAAGCTCATGCCCGGTGTTAAGAAGTACACGCTGCTTCGCCTTCACGAAGCGCTTCAGCTCTACACCGAGAAGACCGGCCGCCGCCCAACCTATGAGTATGCCATGATCGAAGGCGTCAACGATACGAATCCGGAAATGCAGGCGCTCTGCGACTTCTGCGAGGGAACGCTGTGCCACGTTAACCTCATTCAGCTTAACGACATCGAGGGTAGCCCGCTCAAGCCGTCGCCGATTCATAAGGTTGAGGATCTTCAGCGTCGCCTTGAGTCCCGTGGCATCGAGACCACGATTCGTAACTCCCGTGGTAACGATATTGACGCCGCTTGCGGACAGCTGAAGCAGCGCTTCAAAGTTCAGAAGAACGCATAGGGGAGTCGCACCCAAAACGTTTCATGTGAAACATCGAACGACCCCGGTTGCAGGATATGCAACCGGGGTCGTTTCATTTATTGACCTTTATTTTGAATCAGCTGCTACTGGTCCCATTTTTACGGCCAAAATAAGGGGTCCTTGTCTCGTGAATCAGACAAGGACCCATCACAATATGCTAAGTAATCGTTAGGTACCTAATAGCCTACATTTTCCCATTGGTTGCTGACCCAACCCTGATTAATCTTGGGATTCTTCGTTACCTGAGCAGTACGCATTGCAACATCTTCTGTCATAACATCCATTTTCTTCTTGGATGTATCGATAATATCTTGCGCACTACGAAGCAAACGACCTCGAAGTTCATCGTCTGACGCGATCTTATAGCCAGCAAAGGCACCAGCCGCGACAGTCGTCGCCAATGCAATCGCAGCTATAATCTTATTCCTCATCTTGGCCTCCTTGATCAAACTGAATCATTTCGCCAAGAATACGAGAGAGCTCTTCCTCGTCTTTAAACTCAATCTCAATCTTATTCTTTCCACGCGAGCTCTTCACACGCACGTTGGTATTAAAAACCTGACGAAGCACGCGGGCTGCCTTTTTAAAAGACTGAGGGGTTGCAGGCCTCGGCGTCTTAGGTGTCTCTCCGGCAGAAAACAACGGAGCAAGATTTTCTGTCGCTCTTACGGAAAGGCCCTCTGCAACAACCTTCTCTGCAAGTCGAATTCGAGCATCCTCATAGGGAACTGCAAGAATCGCACGTGCATGACCAGCAGTAAGTTTACCCTCAAAAATCATCTGCTGAACTACTTCGGGGAGATCGAGAAGACGCAGTGAGTTTGTAATTGCAGAGCGTGACTTGCTTACTGCCTTCGACAATGCCTCCTGGGTCATACCGCTGGCATCGATGAGACGTCGATAGCCCTTAGCCTCTTCGACGGGATTCAGATCTGAACGTTGAAGGTTTTCGATAAGAGCAAGAGCCAGCATCTCTTCATCATTTACCACTTTAATGATGACTGGCAATTCTTCAAGGCCAGCAAGCTTTGACGCCTGGTAACGACGCTCACCAGCGATGATCTCATAGCCGTTTCCATGCTTGCGAACCAAAAGCGGCTGCAAAACGCCATGTTCTTGGATTGACTCGCTCAACTCGCGAAGTTCAGTTTCGTTAAAGTGAATTCGCGGCTGATTAGGGTTGGGAACGATATCCTCAATAGGTAGTTTTGTTTCAGATGGAGCATTTGAAGCCGATGCAGCCGAACCGCCGGTCTCATACTCGGCCTCTGAAACCAAAGCATTCAGTCCACGTCCCAATCCGCCACGTTTCTTTACACTAGGCACGCTTGATCACCTCTTTTGCAAGGTTCATATATGCTTTTGCACCCTTATTTTGAGGTGCATAGGTAATTACCGGTTCCCCAAAAGACGGAGCTTCGGAGATTTTAACCGTACGGGGGATTAGCGTCTTAAACGCCTTATCACCAAAGTACGATTGAACCTCCTCAACAACCTGATTCGATAGTGAAGTACGCGAGTCATACATGGTCATAAGCACACCATAGGTGTCTAAGCCCTTGTTCAGCCTTGATTTGACCATCTTCATTGACTCAAGCAGCTTCGTAACGCCCTCGAGTGCGTAATATTCGCACTGGATCGGAATCAAAACGCTGTCTGCTGCGGTCAAAGCGTTGATAGTAAGCAGGCCGAGCGAAGGAGGACAATCAATGAAAATAAAATCGAACTCGTCCTGAATCGGCTCAAGCAAATCTTTGAGGCGGGTTTCACGTGCAATTGCGCTTACGAGCTCAATTTCGGCGCCTGCAAGCTGAATTGTAGCTGGAATTACGAATACCTTTTTGCAATTTGTATCAAGAACAAGTGATTCTGCCGGCACATCATTCAACAATGCATCATAGATGCAGTGATCAAGGTCTTCTTTTTCAATTCCGAATCCACTGGTGCTGTTTCCCTGCGGATCAAAATCGACAATCAGTGTCTTACGACCCTGCTCACCCAGTGCTGCTGCAAGGTTTACAGCCGTCGTTGACTTACCGACGCCGCCTTTTTGATTGATGATTGCAATGATACGCGTGTCTTTTGCGCTCTTTGAACGCTTAACGTCGCGAAATCCCACGGTCCCTCCTGGTGTGTATTAAAGCTGTCAAACGGAGGATGTTTCACGTGAAACATTCCGAATCGATATCAACCGCCATGTTTCACGTGAAACACTGCAAGTTGTTAGTATCCATTATGTTTCACGTGAAACATCTAGGCAAGCGGATTCTTCTTTGCCACGCCATTTGCACGAGGCAATGAAACGGATGCTGGATGACTCTTCTTAAGAACAATGAACTCCCTGTGACCCAAGCCTTCAGGCAAATCAATTGTGTCATTCAGAAGCAAAGTGAAGCCGCAAATCTTAGCTGCTGACATGCCGGAAGCAAGCTCCTCATCCGAAGGATTGCCCTTGGTTATAACAAATAGCCCTCCATCCTTCAGATACGGAGCCGCATACTCAACAAGAATCGGTAGAGGGGCCAGTGCGCGGGCGGTTACAACAGAGAACTGCTTCTTATGGCTCCGAGCATATTCTTCAAGACGATCATGAACCGCATGGGCATGTTTCAATCCAAGAGCATGGACAAAGGAATTTACCGCATCAACCTTCTTGCCAACAGAGTCAATATAAGTAGCTTTACGATGCGTGGTTATGGTTAATGGAATACCAGGGAAGCCCGCACCTGTTCCCATATCGAGCAAAGCTCCCTCAGGAGCCTTGTTGATATAGGGGAGCAAAACAAGTGAGTCGAGGATATGAAGTACTGCAGCATCTTCTACGTTAAGAATACGGGTGAGATTGGTTGTCTTATTTGTTTCTAGAACCAAATCCAAATGCTGAATACATTTCCTCAGCTCAACATCAGTTACGCTCAAGGAATACTCTTTGCAATAGAAAGCTAGACGACTCAACATCTCGTCAGCTTGCTGATCAGTAAGTACTAACAACTAAAGCTCCTTTCTGACAAAAATCAGCGTATCGAGAACTTTTGACAAAAAAAGGGGACGTGGAAACCACGTCCCCTTAGCATAAACTCGAGTAGATTATCGAGCAACAATCACCACATGGCGATCAGGGTCAGAACCCTCAGAATGAGTATCGACGGCATCATTGCCACGAAGTGCAATGTGAACCAGTCGACGCTCGTAGGCATTCATGGGCGGAAGCGAAACACTCTTATGAGTGCGAATGGCACGCTCGGCAGCAGACTGAGCCATGGAGGCAACCTTGTCCTGACGGCGGCTCTTGTATCCCTCGACGTCCACTACAACCGGATACCTAAAGCCAAGTTTGCGGCTCACCAGCAAAGAGAACATAACCTGAAGGGCATCAAGGGTGCGACCATGACGGCCAATGAGAACAGCAAGGTCGGGAGCCGTTACATCCAAAATCAGCTCACCTTCGTCGCCCTCATACTCATCGATAGGAGAGTTGGCGGCATCGAAGTGCGAAAGGATGGAACGCAGGATGGAAATAGCAACATCGGCAATGGTGTCGAGCTCCTCATCGGTCAGCTCTTCACCAGCCTTGTAGCGCTGTGCAATCTCGGGATAATCGCCCGCGACCTGCGGGGCAACCTCCTCAAGCATATCCTCGATGATCTCTTCAGACATGACGTACTCCAAAAGTTAGGTACCTAAATAAGATTGATATCCCACTACTTCTTCTTGTGCGGGCGCGGCTTCTTCTCTCGACGAGTGACCTCAACCTGCAGCGGAGCGTTCTTAAGACGCTCCTCCTCATCGGCCTTCGCCTTGTCGATGACCTTCTGCGTCACAAAAATCTGCTGGATAACCTGCCAAGCAGACGAGACGTCGTAGTACAGCAGAACACCAACGGGAAGGCTCCAGCCCATCCAAAGCATCATGACCGTCATGACAACGGCCATCATACGCATGCTCTGAGCCTGCTGGCCGGTCTGGTTGCGCGACATATAGAGCTGCGGAATCAGGGTCAGGACGGCGAACAGGATCAGGCAAACCAGCGCAGGCAGTGCAACCATAAAGCCATCGGCAAAGGAAGCACTCGGCGTGGTGGTCAGGTCGGGCAGGATGTTGAAGAACGAGAACGTGCCGTCGTTAAAGTACTGCGGCAGGTTGCGCAGCAATGTAAACAGGGCGAACAGGATAGGCATCTGAATCAGCAGCGGCAGACAGCCAGCCATGGGGTTGAACTTGTTCTCGCTGTAGAACTTCTGCATCTCCTCGGCCTGACGCTGGGGATCGTCGGCATAGCGCTCCTGGATCTCGAGCATCTTGGGCTGTAGCACCTGCATGCGAGCCGTCGACTTGGTCGACTTGAGCATGAGCGGCGTCAGCAGCAGACGGATGATGACCACCAGGATGATGATGGACAGGCCCCAGTCGACCGCAAAGGTCTGGATGAGCTTGAGCAGCTCGAAAAGGATGTTAACGATCCAATCCCACATGTAAGTTTTCCTCCGATAGCGAGTGCCCGCTAGGGCACAGGGTCATAACCGCCGACGTGCAGGGGATTGCAACGAGCGATGCGCCTCACGGCAAGCCAGCAGCCTCTCAAAACACCGTGCTTCTCAATCGCCTGGATGGCGTATTGCGAGCACGTTGGGTAATAAATGCAGGCGTCAGGCAATAAGGGCGAAATAACCTGTTGATATATGCGAATAGGAGCGATGGCAACACGTCGCAAAACGTGATTGCTCATCGCTCCTCCCCGGCAACGCCGGCGCGCTTCATAAGCGAACGCAACGCCTTGTCCATCTCCTGCGGCGAGGAAACCCTCGTCTTGGGAGTTGCAAACAAGATGATGTCATAACCCGCAACGGGAAATCCGCAGCTGCGGGCGGCCTCGCGCATCACACGCTTAGATCGGTTGCGCACGACGGCACAACCGAGTCGCTTAGCACCAACGAAGGCGACCCTTCCGGAGTCGCCTTCGCCAACCGATTCACATATGGTCATTCGAATCAGAGGGTGATTGAAACGACGCCCCTGACTGAACACATGCTCGAAATCTTGCCGAGACTTAATAGTCTTCATGCGAGATGTGTGTATCGCTGCTAGACAGTGAGACGCTTGCGGCCCTTGGCGCGACGACGGGCGAGCACGGCACGACCACCCTTAGTGGCCATACGGGCACGGAAGCCATGGGTCTTGGCACGCTTACGCTTATTAGGCTGATACGTACGCTTCATCTTAAGTTCCTCCTGCTGCATTTCGAGTGTCCGCGGGGACGCGGACGCAGATATAGACACGTGAGCTTGAAGATTGTAGGGAAATCAATGTTCAAATGTCAAGAAATCAAAGGTAAAAGGTTGCGCAGTTCACACGGTTCCCCCATAAGCCAAGCTCGATTTAGCGGTGCATGGCAACTTTTCACGATATTTCATCGAGTTTTCAACAGGTCATGTTGGCAATGTTGAGAACTTTTCGTCCGTTTTCCAAAGTTTTCAACAGGTTTTGAAAGTTTGTCGAAAGATGAGAAACATTGCACGGTGAGCTACTATTTGTTCGAAACCTTTTGGAAGATTGCGAGCGGCATGTCTGACGACTTTTACACCATGGTCGATTCCGGAGACCCGGCACCCGACAACGAGCACATCACCGGCGTGCGCGAAGAGCGTGACGAAGGTGAACAGACGACAACGCAGGCGCCAAAAGCCATGTACGCCGCGCGCATCGCCGTCTATGACGACATGCTGTCGACACCGCGTGTGATCGTCATCGATCCGCAAGATGTCCGCACGTATTTGGAAGAGACGACCAACACCGTCTACCAGTGCATGAAAGAACAAGGTGGCCATATCTCGCTCATGGTCATCCGCGAGATTGTCGAAAACTTTATCCACGCACACTTTGCAGAGCCCATCATCTCGATTCTGGACGGCGGAGACACCATCCGCTTTGCTGACCAAGGACCCGGCATCGACGACAAGGAACGCGCTTTCGACTTTGGCGTTACCAGCGCAAACAGCAAGATGAAGCGCTATATCCGTGGAACCGGAGCAGGGTTTCCCATGGTGCAGGAGTATTTGGAAAACGCCGGCGGTGCCGTATCCATCGAGGACAACATGGGCAACGGCACCGTGGTTACGGTAAGCCTGAACCCTAAACGCGTGCAGGAAATCGAGCGTGCCGGCGGACGCGGTGCTGCCGTGCGGCCCGAGACGGAGCAGCCCACATATCCCCTGCCGGGAGCTTTTGCGCAGCAGCCCATGGCAACGCAGCAGATGCAGCCCCCCGTGGGGCAGATGCAGCAGCCCGGAATGCTTCCCACACAAGAGCCCCAGGCGGCATCTATGTCGATGACGCCAAACATGCCAGAGGCCATGCCGCTGGCAGATCAGGATGCAGCAGCAATGCAGCAGGCGACGGGGGCACCGGGTGGCCAGCAAATGGGCTATCAGCCGTACCAACGGGGATATCCATATCAGCAGATGCCGCCACTGGGGTATGGCCAGCAGTTCCCGCAGCAGTACCAGCAGGGATATCAGCAGCCGTACCAGCAGATGCCGCAGCAGCAGTACAACCCCTGGGCCCAACAGATGCCTCTGCAGCCTTACCAACAGTGGCCTCAAAGTTTTCAACAGCAAATGCCGCCGATGCAGAGTTCTCAACAACCAGCAGCTCAAATGATGTATCCTAATGCAGCAAATCAGTATGCGCAGCCACAACCGGACGTGTTCGTAAGCGATCGCGGCAACGCCGCGCTGGGCTATCTGGCGCAAAATCAAGCGTGCGGTGCAACCGATCTGGCGAGGGCGTTTGGAAACTCGGCCCCCACTTGGTCACGCACGCTCAATGACTTGGCGCAGGCCGGCTTGGTCATCAAGCATGGCCAGAAATACCATCTGACCGAACTCGGCGCCGCTCGCGTGCGAGCTCAGAGCTAAAGAACGGGAGAGACAGTGGACGAGGAAGCAAGCATCATCCTGGGGGATGCCATCGCCTTTTGCCAGCGCGACGGCCAAGATGCACGCCTCATCAACATGCTGGGGCAATCGCGGGCCATAAGCCTGACCGAAGATACGCTCACGATCGAGGCCCCCTCGCGCTTTGCCATCGCGCAGCTCAAAAAGCATCAGCCGACTATTGAGGCCTATCTGGAAGAAATCGCCTTTGCACCGATCGCGCTCGACATCGTGGCACCGCAAGGCGCCGCGACGGAATCCGCTGCCACGACGGCGCCCGCCACGGCTCCCGCCGCTTCCCCCGCGGGGGCGGCCCCCCCCGGGGCCGCAGCT
>CABQWP010000062.1 GCA_902467875.1 uncultured Collinsella sp.
GGACTTGCAGCGACGGACCTCAGGACGCTCTTACACCACGTCTGCGCGCGCCACCCCGCGGGTGCGGGAGCGGGCGCACAAAAGCGCATTGAAAGCCTGACTTTGAGCTCCGGCGCCTCGAGGACCGCTCATTTTTTTGCAGAATGCGGCCCGCGGCGCCTGTCTCTCGCCCAAAATCCAGTATGCAGGCACCCTCGGCTGCTGAATACTCCCAAAAATGCACGCCGCATCCTACCCCAGGCACTTGCAGCAAGAAGACGAATAGCCTCGGCCTCCCCGGTTACCGCAGGAGGCCCCAGGGCTTACCTCCCAAATCTTTCCGCAGGACGGAAGGATCCCGCCGCGCGAAGCGCACGGCGGGATCCTGACATGTCCGAGGACGATTTGGGAGGTAAGCCCTGGGGTCTCCGATGAGAGCAGTTTCGGCCGAGGCTATTCGTCGCCGAAGCTGATGCCCAGCGCCTTGGCCTCGCGTACCAGGTCGCTCTGGGGGTCGACGTACTTGAGCTTGCCGGCGACCTCCTCGAGCGGCATGTGGCACATCTTGCCGTCACGCAGGGCAATCATGTAGCCAAACTCGCCGCGCAGGCAGCCGAGCGCTGCCTCGACGCCGCACTGGGTCGCAAAGATGCGGTCCTGGGCGTCGGGCTGGCCGCCGCGCTGCGTGTGGCCGGGGATGGCGACGCGGGTCTCGCGACCAGTCTTGGCTTCGATCTCCTTGGCGATGTCGTAGACGATCGATGGGCTCGTGCGCTCGGCGAGCTTCTTCTTGTACTCCTTCTTGGACAGCGCCGCGTCTTCCTTGGAGATAGCGCCCTCGGCGACGGCCACGATGGTAAAGCGGCTGCCGGTCTCCATGCGATGCTCGATGGTCTTGATAACCTGGTCCATGTCGTAGGGAATCTCGGGAATCAAGATGACATCCGCGCCGCCCGCGACGCCGGCGTACAGCGGGATCCAGCCAACCTTGTGGCCCATGATCTCGATAACGAACACGCGGCCGTGGCTCGAGGCGGTAGTGTGGATGTCGTCGATGCACTTGGTGGCGACGTCGATGGCGCTCGTAAAGCCAAACGTCAGCTCGGTGCCCCAAGTGTCGTTATCGATGGTCTTGGGCAGGGCGATAACGTTGAGGCCCTCTTCGCGCAGGCGGTTGGCGGTCTTGGTGGAGCCGTTGCCGCCCAGCATAAACAGGCAGTCGAGCTGCAGCTTATGATAGGTGTGGACCATCGCCGGCACCTTCTCGACACCATCGGCTTCGGGGGTATCCAGGCGCTTGAACGGCGTGCGGCTCGTGCCCAGGATGGTGCCGCCGCGGGTGAGGATGCCGCTAAAATCGGCGGGCGTCATGACGCGGAACCTGCTGTAGATAAGGCCCTGATAGCCGTCCTCAAAGCCATAAATCTCGATAGGCTCTTCGCTATTGGTCATAAGCGTTTTGACAATGCCGCGCATGGTGGCGTTGAGCGCCTGGCAGTCGCCGCCACTAGTAAGAAGACCGATCCTAAGCATGGTGAATCCTTCCGGGCAAGTTATAACATGCGCATAAGTTTACCCCCGCACACTGTTGATGCGGGGGTAAAACGTGTTAGCTCAAGCGTATGGAAATGTAAACAACGTCAGGCGGGCGTAAGGACGACGGTGCCAGCTCCTTACAGTGCGAAGGCGTCGACGTCGCTCCAGTGACGGCGCAGCGTGATGGCGGCAGCGGGCTCGGTATTGTCAAAGACGACCGACCACTGCGTGTTGCTGGTGATGTCTTCCGGATTGGGCTTTTGCGCCGCAGCGCGTAGGGCCTTCCAAGCGACTGCCTCGTCTTGGGCGCCGACATGGGCGTCGAGGACATCGGCGATTGCGATGGCGCGCTCTTTACCATGGCCCAGCTCGCCATTCTTTTGGTTGGGCAGCACTTCGTCGCCATAGCAGGCGTAGAAGTTCGTAACCTGGCGTACAGGAGTCGCTTTGAAAGCGCGGTCCGGATCGCGCGGATCCCACTCTACTACGCGCGCGTCACCGGCGGCGTCGTTGATAAAGAAGTGGTAATCGCGTCCTGCCATAGCGTGCATGTCGTAGGCGGAAAGCAGGTCGACAGCTTCTTGCGTGGTGGCGGCACGGTCGAGCACCAGGCGGATGGCGAGCGAGGTATTGATGACGGGGCGTTGCGTGTCCTGGTCACAGGGCTTGGAATCCAGGGTGAGTACGGCAATGGACACGCCACATTCGTTGACGCCGTCGAGCTGGGCAAACGGGCCCATCAACGCCGCGGCGCGTTCGGTGACGGAGTCAAGCGGAGTGTTGGCGCCCAGGTTATTGAGGGCGGCAAACCCGATGGAAGCATAGCCGCCGCGTGGGTGATTGCGCACCAGCAGCGCCGAGGTGTCGTCCTTAAAGTCGTAATTGCGACCGGTGCGCACGCGGCCTTCGGCATCTACGGCGACAAAAGCGCTGCAGGCAAACTGGGGCGCCTGGACATGTACCGGCACACCGGGCAGCGCCTGCGCCACCACGGCATCGATGTAGGCCTGGTCGTCGCGCACGCCAGCGGCGATGATGCGATCAAGATCGTAGTCGTAGGCGATGTCGATTGCGTACAGGTCATAGCCATCCGCGTAGCCGGTCAAGCGTTTGAGCGACGCGGCGGACTTGATTTGCTTGTGATAAACGATACCGGTGGCAGCGGCAAGGCCGACGGCGACTCCCGCGACACCGCAAGCGATGGCAATGTTACGTGGCTTCATGACGACTCCTCTCGTCCTGTTAGCGTAATTGTCGCAAAAGGTGCACGGGCATGATGGCTCAACTTGGTGAGTGGCGCGGAATTAAGCACGGAATGAAGAGTGCGGCACTGGCGTGGCGGGGTATGCTGGAGGGGACCATCAACCCAGCGAAAGGGGAGAGCATGACGGATCAGGAAACGCTCGAGCGCGCACATGTGACGGCCGACGATATCGAGGCCGCCAACGATCTTATCGACTTTATCGAGGCATGCCCCAGCATGTTCCATACGGCGGCGACCATTATGGCCGAGCTCGACGAGGCGGGCTTTACCTACCTGCCCGAGAACGCGGCGTGGGACATCGAGCCGGGCGGGCGTTATTACACGCAGCGCAACACCTCGAGCGTTGTTGCCTTTAAGGTGGGCGAGGACCTGGCCGCGACGTGGGGCGAGGACGGCGTTGCCGGTGACTATCATTTTCAGCTCACGGCGTCGCACAGCGATTCTCCGACGTTTAAGGTCAAGGCCGTGCCCGAGCTCGACGGCGCAGGCGAGACGCTGCGCCTGAACACCGAGGCCTACGGCGGCATGATTGACTACACCTGGTTCGACCGTCCGCTGGCGCTCGCGGGTCGCGTGCTGGTGCGCGAAGGCGACCGTATTGAGAGCCGTCTGCTTGCCACCGAGCGCGAGGTCGCTATCATTCCGAGCCTTGCCATCCACATGAACCGCGGCGTTAACGAGGGTTTTGCTCCCAACCGAGCCGTCGACCTGTGCCCGCTCATCAGCGCTGGCGAGCTTAAGCAGGGCGACTTTGATGCTCTGATCGCCGACGAGCTGGACGTTGAGCCCGATCAGATTCTGGGCCGCGATCTGTTCCTGGTCAATCGTCAGGATGCGCGCATTTGGGGCTGGGCCGACGAGTTTATCTCGACGCCCAAGCTCGACGACCTGGCCTGCGCCTATACCTCGCTGCAGGCATTTTTGGGTGCCGAGAACGCGCACGACGTTTCGGTCTTTTGCTGCTTTGATAATGAGGAGGTTGGCTCCGAGACCAAGCAGGGCGCCATGTCGACGTTCTTGGCCGATGCGCTACGCCGCATTAACGGCTCGCTGGGCTTTGACGACGAGTCGTACCATCGCGCACTTGCCGCCTCGATGCTCGTGAGCTGCGACAACGCACATGCCGTGCATCCCAATCATGCCGAGAAGTGCGATGCCCGCAACCAGGTGGTGCTCAACGGTGGTATCGTCATCAAGGAGGCAGCCAACCAGCACTATTGCACCGATGCCTTTAGCCGTGCGGTGTTCCAAGCCATTTGCGATGATGCCGACGTGCCCACGCAGGCCTTCGCCAACAAGAGCGATATGGCTGGCGGTTCTACGCTGGGCAATCTGTCGAACATGCAGGCGAGCATGCATGCCGTGGACGTGGGCCTGCCGCAGCTTGCCATGCACTCGAGCTACGAGACCGGCGGCGTGCGCGACGTGATGTACGCGATCCGCGCCCTCACCGCCTTCTACGAGCGCAACCTAACCATCAACGGCGCCGAAAGTGTGGAACTCTAAAATCTGCCAAAAAGGGACAGGTTTACTTTGGCAGGTTTTATTTGGGCAAATGCCGCAATGCCAACAGCTGGACAGAATTGTTATGACACCGCAGGTTGAGCAAACGTCAGCGAGCGATGTCCAGAGCGAACAAGTTGGCATGAAAAAGGCAAGGCATAGACCTTCTGGTCATGCCTCGCCTTTTGAATGACAAATTGTCGCTCTGGGCGGCGCGCAGCGTCGACCCGTTAGGCGAAGACGATTAGGTTATCCCTGTGTATCGCCGGCTTCTCGGCCAGGTTAGCGAGCAGGCGGTTGCTGGCGATCTGGTCCTGGCGGCGGCCGGCTGCAAGCTCCAGCACGTCCGAATCGGCCTCGGCGATACCGCGGGCGACGACCATACCGCTCGGATCGCACACATCGAGCACATCGCCCTCGGCAAACTGGCCATCGACCTCGCGAATACCCACCGCAAGCAGGGAAGAGCCACGGCTGACCAGCGCCTTCGCAGCACCGTCATCAACCGTCACCGAGCCGTGGGCCTTGTCGCCCAGCGCGATCCACAGTTTGCGGGGTGCGATGTCCAGACGCTCCGCCGGCGGATCGAACAGCGTGCCCACGCTCTCGCCGCGGGCGAGGCGCACGAGCGCATCGGGCTCCTCGCCCGAGCAAATCACGCTCTGAATGCCCGCCGTCATCAGGATGCGGCTCGCGCGGATCTTGGTAATCATGCCGCCCGTGCCCACCGATGTGGAAGAATCGCCCGCCGAGGCAATAATCTTGGCATCGATCTTATGCACGACAGGAACAAACTCGGCCGTGGGGTCCTCATGCGGATTGGCAGTATAGAGACCATCGATGTCCGAGAGCGTCACGCACAGATCGGCAGATACCAGGCAGCTCACGAGCGCCGCCAGTGTGTCGTTGTCGCCAAACTTGATCTCGTCGACGGTAACGGTGTCGTTTTCGTTGACGACCGGCACCACGCCCAGCTCCACCAGACGCAGCAGGGCGTCGCGCGCGTGCAGGTAGGACGTGCGACGCGCCGTGTCGTGACGCGTGAGCAGCACGAGCGAGGTGAGCAGGTCGCGCGCATGGAACTCCTCGTCGTAGGCCGACGAGATGATGCACTGACCAGCCGAGGCGCAGGCCTGCAGGCTCGGAAGGTCGCCGACCGGCTTGCGGTCGAAGCCCAACACGGGATAGCCACAGGCAATAGCGCCCGAGCTCACCACGACCAGACGCCAGCCGAGCTTGCGCAGCGCTGCGGCTTGATCGGCAAGTCCGCCGATAAAGGCGCGGTTGACCTTGCCATCGGCGCCCACCACCGTGGACGAACCGATCTTTACCACCATCGTTTTATAAGAAGTCGTCATACGTCAAACCAATCAACTGTTCAGCGAACGGCCGAGCTGGCGGCCAAGGGAGCGTGACTCGCCCCTACCGCCCAAGGAATCATTTTGCCCAGGGGAAAGCCGAGGCCGCGGCCATGTTCTTGCGCACGAGCTCGTCGCGCACCTGAGCCAGGCCCTGCTCCATGCCCACCACATAGGTCTGCGGGTACAGGAAGCGCTTGAAAGCTGCGTCCAGATGATCGAGCGCCCAAACACAGCGCTCGCGCGCGTCCTGGATGCTCTCACGCGGAGCCACTGCACTGCCATCGCGCACGATCGGCACCAGCAGCTCGCGATACTCAAGCTCCGACACATCGGTCACCAGAGCGGCATCGTTCACGGCCACGAGGGTATTGCCGCGCGCGGCGCCCTCCCCCGCCAGATGGTCCTCGTCGTAGATCATGTCGCAGACCGGGCCGCCAAAGCCGTCGTAATAGCGGCGCACACGCTGCACGCCCGGAATCGTGCGCTTGTAGGGCTGCTCGGAGAGCTTGACCACCGGCGTCCACGGGTCGGCCTCGCTCGCACGGCGGGCGGAAAGCTTGTACACGCCGCCCAGCGCCGGCTGGTCATAGCAGGTCGCAAGCTTGGTACCCACGCCAAAGCTGTCGATGGGCGCGCCCTGGTCGAGCAGCGACTGAATCGTGTACTCATCCAGATCGTTAGAAACCGAGATCCCCACATAGGGCAGGCCCTCGGCATCGAAACGACCGCGGACATACTTGGAGAGCTTGGCGAGGTCGCCCGAGTCAATGCGAATAGCCGACAGGCGCTCGCCCGCCGCCTCCATCTCCTTGGCAACCGTAATGGCATGCTCGCAGCCCTCGCGCACATCGTAGGTGTCGATGAGCAGCGTGCAGTTCTTGGGGCTCGACTTGGCAAAGGCGCGGAAGGCCTCGAGCTCGGAATCGAAGCTCATCACCCAGCTGTGCGCATGCGTGCCAAAGACGGGAATACCGTAGCGGCGGCCGGCGAGCACATTGGACGTAGAGGAGCAGCCGGCGACGTAGCTCGCGCGCGCAACGGCCAGGCCGCCATCGGGACCCTGGGCTCGGCGCAGGCCAAACTCGGCCACGGGACGGCCGTCCGCCGCCAGCACCACGCGCGCCGTCTTGGTGGCGACAAGTGTCTGGAACCCGACGATGTTGAGCAGCGCCGTCTCGAGCAGCTGGCACTCGAGCGCAGGACCGGTGACGCGCACCATGGGCTCGCGTGGAAAGACGAGCTCGCCCTCGGGGACGGCGTCGATATTTACATGCGCACGAAAATCGCGCAGGTAGTCGAGGAATGCGGACTTGAACATCGCGCCGCCGGCCGGGGCCTCAAGCGATGCGAGGTAGTCGATATCCTCGGGCGTAAAGCGCAGATTCTCGACTAGCTCGGGCAGCTCGGCGGTGCCGCACATGACGGCATAGGCGCTGCCAAAGGGATGGTCGCGGTAAAACGCGGTAAAACAACCCTGCTCATTGGCCTTGCCGCTCTCCCACAGGCCCTGGGCCATAGTGAGTTCGTACAGATCGGTGAGCATTGCGATGTCGGTGGGATGAGAGATATCGGTCAAAGCCATGGGGCGACCTTTCGGATGTGTTGTGCAGAGGTTGAGGGTTGGGCGAGGCGGACGTGCGGGCATGGAGCCCGATGCAAATCGGTTAGAGCAGGCCCATGCTGGTCAGGATCGTGTAGCCCATAAAGATGACAAACGCGATGAGGGCAAGGACAATGATGATTTTTTGAGCCGGCGCCATGCCAGGAATCTCGTTCTCGCCCGTAGGTTCCTTGGAGGTAACCATGCGCTGGGCAAAGGTCATCTCGTCACGGCTCGGCTTGGGCTCGACGGACTTGGGACGAGCGGCCTTTTTAGGCTGAGGTTTGGGCGCGGCAGGTGCAGGCTTCGCAGCAGTGGGCTTGGGCGCGGGCGCCGGTGCGGATGCGGCGTTCGCGGCGACCTCCTCGGCCTTCGCACGCTCGGCGCGCAGGGCAGCCAGCTCCTCACGCTCGCGACGGGCCTCTTCCCGAGCCTCGCGGCGGGCCTTCTCAGCGCGGAGCTCTTCCAACTCAGCGCGCTCCTCGTCGGACAATGGTTGGGACTCAAGCTCGGCCATGGTATAGCCCTTTCTTTTAAAAAAAGCCGCCGACACAATGTCAGCGGCTTATCAAATCCAAGGGTGGAGACGAAGGGAGTCGAACCCTCGGCCTCTGCCATGCGACGGCAGCGCTCTCCCAACTGAGCTACGTCCCCAGGACAAGTCGATATTTTACCTACGGCTCGCCAACTGTCAACGCCCAATAACCAGTCTTTTTGGGGC
This sequence comes from uncultured Collinsella sp., assembly GCA_902467875.1. Lineage (GTDB taxonomy): Bacteria > Actinomycetota > Coriobacteriia > Coriobacteriales > Coriobacteriaceae > Collinsella. Next base: position 7,965 of record CABQWP010000062.1, read on the forward strand.
GCGGCTATTTTGGCAACTTTTCGAACAGGCGATCCTCTCGATGATTTTTTATCCCCGTCCCAGAAAAATCATCGACGAACGCACTACTTTGCGCTGGTAAGAACACCGGTGGTGTCGAAGGCCGGGGTGAAGCTCTCGTCTACCGCGCCGCCCTCTTGCCAGAACATCGTCGTAAAACCCAGGTCGTCGGCATGGTCGAGCACCTGCTCGTACTCCTCACGCGTCACAGCGCGCGCCAACTCGCCGCCCTGCTCGCGCATGAGCGCATTGGGCGTGTACTGGTTCATAACTGAGATCGGCACGTCGCCCACCGTCTGCCACACCAGGTCCAGCACGCGACACGAATCGTCTGAATGCCCCGGAAGCACCAGGTGACGCACGATCATGCCACGCTTCATAAGCCCGTCCTCGTCCACCAACTCTCCCCCGCGGCGCTCGATCTCGCGCGCCATCTGGGCCAGACCCGACACGGCCACACGCGGGTAATCCTTTATATGGGAGAGCGACTGCGCAAACCCGGCATCGGCATATTTAAAGTCGGTGAGCCACACATCGACCAGGTCGCCCAGCGCCGCCACGGCACTCGCGCGCTCGTAACCACTCGTGTTGTAGACGATTGGGATAACCAGTCCGCGCGCCCGTGCCGCGGCAATCGCAGCCGGCAACAGGTGCGCATAGTGCGTCGCCGTCACCAAATTGATGTTGTTGGCACCCTGGTCCTGCAGTTCCAGCATAATCTCGACCAGGCGCTCAGGCGAAATCTCAAGGCCAAAATTGCCGGTCGAGATCTCGTGGTTCTGGCAGTAGATACATTTGAGCGAGCAGCCGCTAAAGAAGATCGTGCCCGAACCGGCCTCGCCCGAGATAGGCGGCTCCTCCCACATATGAAGCGCGGCGCGGGCCACCTTGAGCGTGTCGTTAGCACCGCAGACGCCGTGCGCGCCCTCATCGCGCGCCGCACCGCAACGGCGCGGACACAAATGGCAGGCGGGCGAAAAAAGTTCGGTCAACGACGTCGGCATAAAACCATGCTCCAAAACAACGATTCAGCAGCTCAAACGTAAAGGGATCAACCCCACAGACGGCTCGAGCCCAAGGCGCCGTAATCGTCCGACACGATTTTTGTAATGTCAAGACTGGAATCGATAAAGTGCCGCTTTATGATGTAGGTATTCCGCCCCCCGCGGAGCAACTGGGTGAACCGTCGCGTTTATTTAGGGAGCCCACACAGTCGTACCTAGTACAGGTATCCTTCGTTGTTAAGGACGCTGGAACAGTCGATGAGGGCACCCACCTGTTTTAGGTGGGTTCATTTTCGTAACGTGGGGGGTGGTTTTCTTTTGCCGAAAATCACCATTACAGTCCATATGGATCACCGCCGGCATCCCGACAAGCCATCGACAACATCCCAATATCTGGTAAGCGCGTGATTATCGCTGCGTGCAATTCCATGCACCCCCCTTGGTCGAGTATTATGGTTCGGCTATGCCCTTTGCGCATGGCGTTCTTCTGACCTTTTCCTTCGACGCTTGGCGGTTTTTAGATTCATGGCTTCATCCCCGAGCTACATACCGTACCTATGCGTGGCAGCGGCGGCCTTTATCACGACCTTCCTCGCGGTGCCCCTGGTCAAGCGCTTGGCAATCAAGCTCGACGCCGTCGACTATCCTTCTAAGCGCCGCATCAACACCAAGCCCATCCCGCGTTTGGGCGGAACGGCGGTGTTTTTGGGCCTGGTCGTCGCCTGCACTGTGCAAATCCTAGGCACCTGGTACCTGGGTTGGCCGCCCGTTTTGGTGCCCCACCCCCGTCTGCACATCAGCTACCCCATACTTGCGCTTTCTTTTACCGTTATCTTTGCGACCGGCGCTATCGACGACGTCTTCCAGCTCACGCCCAAGCAAAAGCTGGCCGGACAGGTCCTCGCCGCGCTTATCGCCTGCATGGGCGGCCTGCGGATCGGCGTCATCGTCAACCCGTTTGCTCCCGGCGAGATCATGCTCGGATGGCTCGCCTACCCCATTACCGTGATCTATCTGGTGGCATTCACCAACATCATTAACCTCATCGACGGCCTCGACGGCTTGGCCACGGGCATCTGCGGCATCGCGTCGTTCACCATGTTTTCGATGGCCGTTCTCTCGGGCCGCATCGACGCCGCCGCGCTCTCCATTGCGCTCTTTGGCGCCTGTCTGGCCTTTTTGCGCTACAACTTCAACCCCGCAAGCATCTTCTTGGGCGACTCGGGGTCGCTGCTTCTGGGCTTTGCGCTGGGCTCCATCTCGCTGCTCAACGTGAGCCGCACCGCCGCACTCACCTCGCTTATCATCCCGCTCATCGTTGCCGGCGTGCCCATCATCGACACGTTTAGCGCCATTGTGCGCCGCAAGCGCGCCCACATTAGCATCGGGCAGGCCGACAAGGGCCACATCCACCACCGCCTGATCCAAGAAGGCTACAACCAAAAACAGGCCGTGCTGCTCATCTATGCCTGGTGCATCATGCTTTCGGCCGGCGCCGCCGCGATTAACCAGGTCGAGGTGCCCATGCGTGTGCTCATCTTTACCGTGCTCGCCATTGGCTCGGCTGCCTTCGCCAAGCACCTGCACCTGTTTGAACCCGTGCTGCGCCACCATTACAACAAGCGCACGCACGAGGACGAGCTGGTCACCCCCGACGACCCCGCTTTTAAGCAGGAGGAGCAGGCAGCCGAGGAGCGCAAAGAAGAGCGCCACCACAAGCTCTAGGGCAAGCTGCCGAGGATGTACCAAGGCGTTGGCAGCCGTTCGCGCGAACGCCGCGGCGGACTTGAAAGCCGGCCCCTGGCAGTCCCTCACCCACTCACGCCCACCCCTCTCAATAAACACGCTATCATCAAAACCTGCGAACGAACGTTAGGAGCAATCATGCCAAACGAGAACAGCTACGAAGTCGCGCTGCAAAAGAGCAACGCCATTCGCGAGGGCCTGGCCAAGACGCCCGAGAAGTTCACCATGCTTACCGGCGACCGCCCCACCGGCCGTCTGCACCTGGGTCACTACTTTGGCACCCTCAAGGGCCGCGTGGAGCTGCAGAACATGGGCGCCAGGACCAACGTACTCATCGCCGACTACCAGGTCATCACCGACCGCGACACCACCGAGCACATCCAGGACAACGTGTACAACATGGTCATGGACTACCTTGCCTGCGGCATCGACCCCGACAAGACCATGATCTACGCGCACTCCGCCGTGCCCGCCGCCAACCAGCTCATGCTGCCGTTCCTGTCGCTGGTGTCCGAGGCCGAGCTGGCGCGCAACCCCACGGTCAAGGCCGAGATGGAGGCCTCGGGGCACGAGCTCACCGGCCTTCTGCTCACCTACCCGGTGCACCAGGCCTGCGACATCCTGTTCTGCAAGGGCAATGTGGTGCCCGTCGGCCGCGACCAGCTGCCGCACATCGAGCTCACCCGCACCATCGCCCGCCGCTTTAACAACCGCTACGGCAAGGTGTTCCCCGAGGTCGACGCGCTGCTGTCCGAGACCCCGCTGCTGCCCGGCCTGGACGGTCGCAAGATGAGCAAGAGCTACGGCAACGCCATCAACATCTCGATGACCGCCGAGGAGACGGCCAAGCGCATCAAGAAGAGCCAGACCGACTCCGAGCGCATGATCACGTTCGATCCCGAGAACCGCCCCGGCGTGTCCGGCCTGCTTTCGACGGCCGCCATCTGCACCGGCCGTTCCGAGGTCGAGATTGCCGAGGAGATTGGCATGGGCGGCTCCGGCCAGCTCAAGAAGTACGTGACCGAGGCCGTCAACGAGTACTTCGCACCGATCCGCGAGCGTCGCCAGCGCTACGAGAACGATCTGGACTATGTGAAGGACGTCCTTCACGAGGGCAACCGTCGCGCCAACGAGATCGCCGATCAGACCCTGGCAGAGGTTCAGGACGCCATGGGCATGGTGTACTAGACCGATTTGCTGGCTTGAGCTTTCGATTGCTTTAGGGCGGGCGCTACGGCGTCCGCCTTTTTCGGAGCCGGACTGCTTCGGCTCCGCCCATTGCACTCCCCCG
>CABQWP010000063.1 GCA_902467875.1 uncultured Collinsella sp.
GAAAGCACTTAATGTGCTTTCCGTCTTGCGCAGGACTGTAGAGCAGCAAACTTAAACAGCGGGCCGCCCGGACCGGGAATCCGCCCCCGCGCACAGAAGGGGATTCCTTTTGTGTAGGCTTTGCGGAAATGTGCCAATTTTGGGATACGCCCGGCGGCGTGGTCTGTTGACGACACAGCTAACGGCACGTATCCTATCGAACTGCGTGTTTCGTAGGGGGATGCTGACCCCTCGATTCAAGCCGTTGCACTTTACAGAAAGCTGGAATCATTCGAGAAGGAGTACGCTTTGCCTACTATTAACCAGCTGGTTCGCCAGGGCCGTCGTTCCGTGCCCAAGAAGTCCAAGAACGCTGCTCTGCAGCACAACTCCCAGAAGCGCGGCGTGTGCACCCGCGTCTTCACCACGAGCCCCAAGAAGCCGAACTCGGCTCTTCGTAAGGTTGCCCGTGTTCGCCTTGTCAACGGCATCGAAGTTACTGCTTACATCCCGGGTGAGGGCCACAACCTGCAGGAGCACTCCATCGTGCTCGTCCGCGGCGGTCGTGTCCGTGACCTCCCTGGTGTCCGTTATCACGTCATCCGTGGCGCCTACGACGCTGCTCCGGTCCAGAACCGTATGCAGGCCCGTTCCAAGTACGGTGCTAAGCGCCCCAAGGCTAAATAAGCCAGATAACGTTTTGATACTTTCGCCGTGTGCCGCCTAAGCGCCGCACGGTAGACACTTAAGGAGATTTCACATGCCGCGTCGTGCAGCAGCTAATCGTCGTGAGGTTCAGCCTGACGCCGTTTACAACAACCGCCTGGTGACTCAGCTCATCAACAAGGTCCTTCTTGACGGCAAGAAGGCCACCGCTGAGCGCATCGTTTACACCGCTTTCGAGATCGTTGCCGAGAAGTCCGAGGGTGGCGACGCTCTCGCTACCTTCAAGAAGGCTATGGACAACGTCAAGCCCACGCTCGAGGTTAAGCCCAAGCGTGTCGGTGGCGCTACCTATCAGGTCCCGATGGAGGTTAACTCCCGTCGTTCCACCGCTCTGGGTATCCGCTGGATCGTCAACTTCTCCCGCGCTCGCAAGGAGAAGACCATGGCCGAGCGTCTCGCCAACGAGATCCTCGACGCTTCCAACGGCCTGGGCGCTTCCGTCAAGAAGCGTGAGGACGTCTTCAAGATGGCCGAGGCCAACCGCGCGTTCTCTCACTATCGTTGGTAAGTTAAGGTAAGGAACTAACATGGCTAAGCCTAAGTACAAGCTTTCCGATACCCGTAACATCGGCATCATGGCTCACATCGATGCCGGTAAGACCACCACGACCGAGCGTATTCTTTACTACACCGGTAAGACCCACAAGATCGGTGAGGTCCATGAGGGCGCTGCCACCATGGACTGGATGGTTCAGGAGCAGGAGCGCGGCGTAACCATTACCTCCGCTGCTACCACGTGCTTCTGGAACAAGGACGGTAAGGACTACCGCATCCAGATCATCGACACCCCGGGCCACGTTGACTTCACCGCCGAGGTCGAGCGCTGCCTGCGCGTCCTCGATGGCGCTGTCGCCGTCTTCGACGCCGTTGCCGGCGTTCAGCCCCAGTCTGAGACCGTTTGGCGTCAGGCTTCTACCTTCAACGTCCCCCGCATCGCCTTCATTAACAAGTATGACCGCGTGGGTGCTGACTTCTTCAACGCTATCGAGACCATGAAGGATCGTCTCGACGCTAACGCCGTGGCCGCTCAGGTCCCGATGGGCGCCGAGGACAACTTCTGGGGCGTCATCGACCTGGTCACCATGACTGCATGGGACTTCAAGGCCGACGACAAGGGCATGACCTACCCCGAGCCGATGGACGAGATCCCGGCTGAGTTCGCTGACATCGCTGCCACCAAGCGCGAGGAGCTCCTCGACGCTGCTGCCAGCTTTGACGATGAGCTCATGGAGAAGATCCTCATGGAGGAGGACTTCACCGTCGAGGAGCTCAAGGCTGCTCTGCGCAAGGGCGTTCTGGCCAACGAGCTCAACCTCGTCTTTGTGGGCTCCGCCTACAAGAACAAGGGCGTTCAGGAGCTGCTCGACGCTGTCGTCGACTACCTGCCCAGCCCGCTCGACGTTGAGGCCGTCACCGGTACCGATCCGGACACCGGCGAGGAGATCCAGCGTCATCCTTCCTTCGACGAGCCCTTCTCCGGCCTGGTCTTCAAGATCATGACCGACCCGTTCGTCGGTAAGCTCACCTACGTCCGCGTTTACTCCGGCCGCGCCGAGTCCGGCTCCTACGTGGTCAACGCTTCCAACGGTCAGCGCGAGCGTCTCGGCCGCATCCTCGAGATGAACGCCGCCGAGCGTATCGACCGTGACGACGCCGCTGCCGGCGACATCGTCGCTTGCGTCGGCTTCAAGAACTCCACCACCGGTGACACCCTGTGCGCCGAGGGCAAGGAGATCGTCCTCGAGAAGATCGAGTTCGCTAAGCCCGTTATCGACGTTGCCATCGAGCCCAAGACCAAGGCCGAGCAGGACAAGATGTCCCTGGCTCTGACCAAGCTCGCCGAGGAGGACCCGACCTTCCAGGTGTCCACCAACCACGAGACCGGCCAGACCATCATCGCCGGCATGGGCGAGCTGCACCTCGAGATCATCGTCGACCGTCTGCTCCGCGAGTTCAAGGTTGACGCTAACGTTGGTAAGCCCCAGGTTGCCTACCGCGAGACCGCTGGTCACGACGTCGAGAAGGCTGAGGGCAAGTTCGTCCGTCAGTCCGGTGGTCGCGGTCAGTACGGCCACGCCGTCATCAAGCTCGAGAAGATGGAGGAGGGCTTCGGCTACGAGTTCGTCAACGCTATCGTCGGCGGCGTCGTGCCCAAGGAGTACATCCCGTCCATCGACAAAGGCATCCAGGAGGCCCTGAACACCGGTGTTATCGCCGGCTTCCCGGTCCTCGACGTTAAGGTCACCCTGTTCGACGGTTCTTACCACGAGGTCGACTCCTCCGAGGCCGCCTTCAAGATCGCCGGTTCCATGGCTATCAAGGACGCCCTCAAGAAGTCCGATCCGCAGCTGCTCGAGCCGATCATGGCTGTCGAGGTCGAGACCCCCGAGCAGTACATGGGCGACGTTATGGGCAACCTCTCCGGTCGCCGCGGCAAGATCGAGGGCATGGAGGATCGCAAGAACAGCAAGCTCATCCGTGCCAAGGTGCCGCTGGGCGAGATGTTCGGTTACGCTACCGACCTTCGCTCCCAGACCCAGGGCCGTGCATCCTACACGATGCAGTTCGACTCTTATGAGCCCGCGCCCAAGTCCATCGTGGACGAGGTCATGAGCAAGAACGCCTAAGTTCGAGCTCCCTGTTACGTAATCCTGCGAGAACATCTCTCGCACTCTTTGGAGGTTTAAGTTGGCTACCCAGAAGATCCGCATTCGCCTCAAGGGCTATGATCACGAGGTCGTCGATCAGTCCGCGAAGCTCATCGTCGAGACCGCTCAGAAGACCGGCGCTCGCGTTTCCGGTCCTGTCCCCCTGCCCACCGAGCGCAACCTGTACACGGTTATCCGCTCGCCGCACGTGAACAAGGACTCCCGTGAGCAGTTCGAGATGCGCACTCACAAGCGCCTCATCGACATCCTCGACCCCACCTCGGGCACCGTTGATTCGCTCATGCGTCTCGACCTCCCCGCTGGCGTCGACATCGACATCAAGCTCTAAGCGATATCGCTCATAGCTTACAGAGCCCCGCTGCCATGTTGGTAGCGGGGCTCTTTTGTTTGAATAATGGTTTGGACTGCCGGGCATTGCTGCCGAGTAGGTGGCTGCAGCGCCCTATTCGCTCAAGGGACGCAGCGATGCCTCCTCAAAATGGAAGGATCGCAAGCCGCCTTCCGTTTCGATACATGCGCGACCAAAGGCATCGACGGTTTTAAAGATGCCGCGTGCCAGCTCGTCACCGGCAGGGGAACGGGCGATAACGTGCTCTCCGATCCAATTGAGGTGAGTGACATATTCGCCGTGGACGGGCGCGAGCGGTCCAGTGTTTTCTTTCATGGCGTTGAGCAGATCAGCCCACGCGTCCACAGCGTTTACGACGGTGTAATAGACCTCCTTGAGCAGCACATCGACGGCGGGAACATTCTCGTTGAGGTCTGAGAGGCCAATTGCCGCCAGGCCGCCATCGGGAACCTCCGAAGGCACATAGTTCACATTGACGCCAATGCCGCAGACTGCAAAGGGGCTGCCTTCGTTATCGCGTGCGGCTTCGACCAGAATGCCGCCGAGTTTGCGCCCTCGCGCGACCAGGTCGTTGGGCCATTTGAGGCCTATCTCGTTTGCAAGACCCTGCTTTTCGAGCGCCTCGAGCACCGCTAAGCCGCTGACGGCGGCAAGACCAGAGTACTTGGCGGGATCAACACGTGGACGTAGGACAATCGAGAGCAACAAGTTACCAGCGGTTGAATCCCACTTGTGGCCGCGTCGGCCGCGTCCTGCTGTCTGAGCCCGTGCGGCAAGTCCTGTGCCGTGCGGCGCACCCTGTTTTCCTGCTTCTAGCAGGTCATCGTTGGTCGATCCGGTTACGTCGACTATCGTTAATTGGGCATCCATAACGGCTGCTACCTCCTTAATGAATAAGTGAATAACGCAATGGTGTTGTGAGGCAGACACAATGTGAAGCCTTTGTCGCAATTGGACAATTTAATGTTAACACGTCAACAACGACTGAAATGCGCTATCCTCTCTTGGTCGATGTAAACACGTCAACAATCCAAAGGAGGTTAGTGATGGGTTTCACGATTCTTGGAACAGGCTCGGCGCTTCCCGAGCGCAGCGTTTCCAATGACGAGCTGTCCGAGTTCCTCGATACCTCGGATGAGTGGATTTTTACCCGCACGGGGATCAAGAGCCGCCATGTGTGCACCACCGAGTCGCTCGACGACCTTGCCGTGGCAGCGAGCGAGCAAGCGCTCCAGACGTCCGGAATCGATGCGAGCCAGCTGGATCTTATCGTCTGCTCGACGACGACGGGCGATCATCTCGTTCCTGCCGAAGCGTGCGCCGTTGCTGAGCGCCTGGGTGCCACATGTCAGGCCTTCGACGTTTCGGCGGCTTGTGCCGGCTTCGTATTTGCGCTCGATGTCGCCGAGGGCTATATCGCCCGCGGTCGCGCCAAGCACGTGCTGGTCGTTGCCGCCGAGCAGATGACGCGCGCGCTCGATTGGACCGACCGTGCCACGTGCGTGCTCTTTGGCGATGGCGCGGGTGCTGCGGTCATAGAGGCTGGGGGAGAGAATCCCCTTGCTGTTGAGCTTTCGACGGCGCCCGACGTCGAGACGTTGCGCGTTCCCGGACTGGTCGGCACCTCGCCGTTTAAGGCCTCCGCAGATGGCGAGAGTGTGCTGTCCATGAACGGCCGTCGCGTCTTCAAGTTTGGCGTCAATGCCATCTGCGACACGGTCAACAAGCTCGCCTGCGACGCGGGCATCGCGGTCGAGGACATCGACCACTTTGTATTCCACCAGGCTAACGAACGGATCTTGAGCCAGGCGGTCAAGCGCTTGGGTGTGCCGGACGACCGTGTGGTCCGAACGTTGCGTGAAACCGGCAACATCTCGAGCGCTTGCATTCCGCTTGCTCTCGATCGACTGACAAATACCGGCGCGCTGCACGCGGGCGACACCATCGCCCTGGTCGGATTTGGCGCCGGCTTGGATGTAGGTGGCTATCTACTTCGCTGGAAGTAGTTGCACATAGGAAATGAAAACGCCCCTGGGGCACAAACAAAGGAGAACTACCATGGCAGATCAGAAGACATTCGAGCGCGTTTGCGACGTTATCCGTGAGACCGCCGGCCTTGACGATGTCGAGATGAAGCCCGAGTCCACGCTCGAGGAGATTGGCCTCGACAGCCTGGGTACCGTCGAGATCCTCGTTGCCGTCGAGGACGAGTTTGGCATTGAGCTCGATACCGAGGAGAACCCCAAGACGGTCGGCGAGTTTGTCGATACGGTCGAGGCGGCATTGGAGAAGTAGTGATGCTCAAGTCTCCTCTCTGCGATCTGCTCGGCATCGAAAAACCCGTGTTCCAGGGTGGCATGGCCTGGATTGCCGACGCCTCGCTGGCGTCTGCCGTGTCCGAGGCAGGCGGCTTAGGGATTATCGCGGCCATGAATGCCGACGCAAACTGGCTGCGCGATCAGATTCACGAGCTGCGCGCCAAGACGGATAAGCCCTTTGGCGTCAACGTTATGCTCATGAGCCCGTTTGTCGACGAGGTCGCACAAGTGGTGATTGATGAGCAGGTGCCCGTTGTGGTGACCGGTGCCGGCAATCCCACCAAGTACATGAAGGCGTGGAACGAGGCGGGCATCAAGGTTATTCCCGTCGTGGCTTCGGTGGCGCTGGCGCGTCTCGTGGCGCGTCGCGGAGCCACTGCCGTGGTTGCCGAGGGCACCGAATCAGGCGGCCATATTGGCGAGACCTCGACGATGGCACTTGTCCCGCAGGTTGCCGATGCGGTCGATATTCCCGTGGTTGCGGCTGGCGGCATCGCCGATGGCCGCGGCGTGGCGGCCGCTTTTATGCTCGGCGCTGCCGGCGTCCAGGTGGGAACACGCTTTCTGGTCGCAAACGAGTGCACCGTATCCGAACAGTACAAAGAGCTGGTGCTCAAGGCAGGCGACACGTCGACGCGTGCGACCGGTCGCTCGACGGGACATCCGGTTCGCGCCCTCAAGAGCCCCTTCACCAACGCGTATGCCAAGAACGAGGCGGCGGGCGCAAGCCCCGAGGAGCTTGGGGCCATGGGCACGGGCGCGCTTCGTAAAGCCGCAAAGGACGGTAATTACGAAGAGGGTTCGTATTTGTGCGGACAGATTGCCGGCATGGTCAACGAACGCCAGAGCGCACGCGAAATCGTCGACGATCTGGTCGATGGCGCTGAGCATGTCCTGAAGGGTGCGTCCGCATGGGTAGCGTAGCGTTTCTGTTTGCCGGTCAGGGTGCCCAGCATCCCGCGATGGGCGTCGATCTCATCGAGGCATCACCGGCGGCTGCCGAGGTGTTTGCGATCGCCGACGAGGTGCGTCCGGGAACCAGTGAGCAGTGCCGGAGCGCCTCCAAGGAGGAGCTCTCGCAGACTGAGAACACGCAGCCTTGCGTGTTCGTGCACGACTTGACTGTCGCCGTCGCCCTGCGTGAGCGCGGCGTGGTGCCTGCCGCCTGTGCGGGATTCTCGCTGGGCGAGGTCGCCGCGCTCACCTTTGCGGGGGCGTTCGATACGCGAGCGGGATTTGAGCTTGTGTGCGAGCGCGCGGCGCTTATGGCCACGGCGGCTGAGCGTCATCCCGGCGGAATGCGCGCCGTCATCAAACTCGATGCGGCGCAGGTCGAGGGCTTGGCAAAACAGACCGGCGAGGACTGCTGGCCGGTCAACTACAACAGCCCCCAGCAGACGGTTGTGGCCGGAGCGCCCGATGCGTTGCAGACCCTCGACGTCCTGGTAAAAGAGGCTGGTGGCCGGGCCATGAAGGTCGCGGTGTCGGGTGCATTCCATAGCCCCTATATGGCCGAGGCGACCTGTGGCCTTGCTGCATATATTGAGGCCGGTCACGCGCCGTCCCCGTTGCTCATTCCTGTTATGGCAAATATGACGGCGGCGCCTTATCCGGCCGACCCGCAGGCGGCATCGGAGGTGCTGGCCAACCAGGTGAGTCATGCCGTGCACTGGGTCGACACGCTGCATGCTCTGCAGGATCAAGGCATCGACACGTTTATTGAGGTCGGCCCCGGCAAAACGCTGTCCGGCCTGGTCAAGCGTACGTTGAGCGACGTTCGTGTGTATTCGTGCGAAACGGCCGAGCAGGTCGCAGCTATTGCCGACGAGCTCGCATAGTTCACAGGGCTGTAACCCGAAAGGAATGACATGGGCAACTTGAACAACGGCGCGCTCGAGCGAAACGACTCACGTCGCGTGGCGCTTGTCACGGGCGGCTCGCGCGGCATCGGTCGCGCTTGTGCCGTGGGCCTGGCGGAGGACGGCTTTGATATCGCCGTCGTCTATGCCGGTAGCGCAGATGCAGCGCGCGAGACGTGCGAAGCCTGCGAGGCGGCTGGCGCCACGGCGCGCGCATATCAATGCGACGTGGCCGATCCCGCTGCCGTCAACGCGTGCGTGGAAACGGTCCTCAACGACTTTGGCTCCATTTGGGCGCTCGTCAACAACGCCGGCATCACCCGCGATGGCCTGCTCATGCGCATGGGCGATGACGCCTTCGACCGCGTGCTCGATGTCAATCTCAAGGGCACGTTCAATACGACGCGCGCGCTCACCAAGACCTTTATGCGCCAGCGCGGCGGTTGCGTCATCAACATGAGCTCGGTTGTGGGCCTGATGGGCAATGCCGGGCAGGCCAACTACGCCGCCTCCAAGGCGGGCGTCATCGGTCTGACCAAGGCGGTGGCGCGCGAGCTTGCGCCACGCGGCGTACGAGTGAACGCGGTCGCCCCCGGGTTTGTCGAGACCGATATGACGGCAAAGCTATCGGATAAGGTTCGCGCGGCAACCGAGGAGCAGATTCCCCTAAAGCGCATGGCGCACCCCGAGGAAGTGGCCGGCGTGGTGCGCTTTTTGGCGAGTGATGCGGCTGCCTACATTACGGGCGAGGTCGTGCGCGTCGACGGCGGAATGGCGATGTAGAAACCAGGGCCGAACAACGGCTTGAATGAGGAGACCATGATGGAACAGAGAGTTGCAATCACCGGTATCGGTGCCGTATCGCCGCTCGGTAACACGGCGCTTGCTACCTGGGCGGCCATGTGCGCCGGCACGTGCGGCATCGGCCCGATCACGCACTTCGATACCGATGCGTTTGCCGTTAAGGTGGCGGCCGAGGTCAAGGGTTTTGACGGCAACGAGTACTTTGGCAAGCGTGACGCCAAGCACCTGGACCCCTGCGTTCAGTTTGCCCTGGCAGCGTCGGACGAGGCCATGCACGATGCGGGCTTTGATGTCGAGGGCGCCATCGATCACGAGCGCCTGGGCGTCTACGTGGGTTCAGGCGTGGGCGGCATGCAGACACTCGTCGACAACGTCCACACGATTGCCGATCGGGGGCCTCGCCGTGCATCGCCCTATATGATCGCGATGATGATCCCCAATATGGCTTCGGGCAATATCGCAATCCGCCACAAGGCAAAGGGCCCGACCCTGCCCGTGGTGACCGCCTGCGCGACCTCGGCACATGCCGTGGGCGAGGCGTTCCGCGCCATCAAGCATGGTTATGCCGATGCGATTCTCGCCGGCGGCGCCGAGGCCGCAATCATCCCCGATGCCGTTGCGGGCTTTACATCCTGCCGTGCTCTCACCACTAATCCTGACCCGTCGACGGCTTGCCGCCCGTTCGATGCAGACCGCGACGGCTTTGTGATGGGCGAGGGCGCCTGCGTGCTGGCACTCGAGAGCATGGAGCATGCGCAGGCGCGCGGTGCGCACATTTATGCCGAGGTCGTGGGTTACGGCAACACCGATGATGCCTACCACATCACGAGTCCCGACCCGGACGCGGCAGGCATCGCCCGTGCGATATCGCTGGCGGTGGCCGAGGGCGACGTTAAGCCTTCCGAGGGCCTCTACATCAACGCTCACGGCACCTCGACCAAGCTCAACGATTCGTCCGAGACGGCGGGCATTAAGCGTGCGCTTGGCGAGGATGCGGCGCGCGCCGCGCACGTCTCGTCGACCAAGTCGATGACCGGCCACATGATCGGTGCCACGGGCGCCATCGAGGTCATGGCCTGCGCCATGGCGCTCGAGCAGGGCGTGGTGCCCCCGACCATTAACTACCACACACCCGATCCCGCCTGCGATCTTGATTACACGCCTAATCGCGCGGTTCGCGCCGATCTTACCTGGGCGCTTTCGACCAACCTGGGCTTTGGCGGGCACAACGCCGCCATCGCGCTGCGTAGATATACGAGGAGCTAGAGCATGGATTCCAAAAGAATTGCCGAGATAGCCGATGTTATGGAGGACCGCGGCCTCACGCGCGTACGCGTTGAGGAGCCCGATGGCACCGCGGTCGAACTCGAGCGCGCGAGCGCCACGCAGCCGGTCGCCGTGCCCATGCCTATGCCGGGTGCCGTGACTGCTCCGGCGGTGGCTCCTGTCGCCATGCCTGCCACCGCACCGGAACCCGCCGCGCAGACACCTACCGCCGTGTCGGAGCCTAAGGGCACCGAGGTGACCGCTCCCATGGTCGGCGTTTTCTATGCTGCCCCGGCGCCGGGCGACGAACCGTTTGTGCACGTGGGCTCCAAGGTCAAGGCCGGCGAGACCCTCTGCATCATCGAGGCCATGAAGGTTCTCAACGAGGTGACGGCCGAGGCAGACGGCGAGGTGCTCGAGATCTGCGTGGTCGACGGCGACCTCGTGGAGTTTGGCAGCTGCCTCATGAGGATCGGATAGGTGATGTCCATGAACAAAGAAGAGCTCAAGAAGCTGTTGCCGCATCGTGAGCCGATGCTTTTGCTTGACGAAGCCGAGCTGGTGGGCGACGAGGCCCACGGCAAGATCACGATTACGGGCGACGAGTACTTTTTGCAGGGGCATTTTCCGGGAAACCCGGTGGTCCCCGGCGTGATTCAGTGCGAGATGCTCGCCCAGAACTGCTGCGTGCTGCTGATGGGCGATGAGGAGGCGCGCGGCGCGACGCCGTTCTACACGAGTCTGGACAAGGTGCGCTTTAAGCGTCCGGTGCGCCCGGGCGACACGGTGGATCTGGTGTGCTCCATCACGCGTGCGCGCGGGCCGTTCCGCTTTGCGACAGGTACTGCGAGCGTTAACGGTGAGGTTTGCTGCCGCGCCGATATGTCTTTTGCACTCATGCACGAAAAGTAGGGAAGTTTTCATGTTCGACAAAGTGCTCATCGCCAACCGCGGCGAAGTCGCGGTCCGTGTTATCCGCGCGTGCCGCGATATGGGCATCAAGACCGTCGCCGTTTATTCCACGGCCGATGCGGACGCGTTGCACGTGCAGCTTGCCGACGAGGCGTATTGCATCGGCGGCCCGCGGCTTGGCGACCGGCACCCCTCCTCGGGG
>CABQWP010000064.1 GCA_902467875.1 uncultured Collinsella sp.
TCTTCAAAGCGAAAACCCGGGGCAGCTCCGGCACCAGCCGTGGCGGCAAGCGCGGTGGCAGCTCCCGTCGCCCCGGCGACGGCGGCGGCAAGCGCAAGTAAGATGCGCATCGCGCGCTAGCGTGAGACAAGCTAAGGGCCCGAGCAAACAACGCTCGGGCCCTTTTGTTTGCCGTGTCCATCGCTAATTCAAACGTGATGTTCTCGGGAATGCATCTGGGGGATGCCGAGGACCTATTTTCTGCCATGCAGCAATGGGTCCCATGGGGTGCGCCGTGCATTTTTTGGAGTATTCTGCAGTTCGAGTTGTCTGCATATGATTCGACGTCGCCAACGGTGGCCTTCGGATATCCCTAGCGAGCGTTCCGAGTCAGATTTCGCCGTTTTCCGGAGCAGGGGCGCGTCATTCTCGCCATGTCGGGACTTAGAATGATACGGCGCCCTACAGTTTTGCCCACCCGCGGCGGTGCTGACGCGGTCACGTTGCAGAATACTCCGTTTTTTGCACGTGCCGGGATGGGGTACCTCAGGAGAACGCGGCGGTATCCAGTAAGTATATGCAATCTGTACCGTAATTTATACAAAACGAAGAGGCAGACAGCGTAGGGTGGGTGCATTGGGGTGCTTGGTGCACCAAAACGGGGATCCCATGCGCCGTATACTCTGGCTGGATGTGAAAGCGGCTTGACGCGTTGCCAGGCGTAGGGGAGGGTGCCTCGATGAGCGTATTCGAAATTGTGTTTAGTCCGACGGGTGGAACGCGGAAGGTGTCTGGCCTTGTGGCCGGGGCACTGGGCAAGAATACCGTTACCGTCGATCTGGCCGATAGCGGGCTAGATTTCAGCGCTGTCTCGATGACTGAGGACGACGTGGCCGTAATCTCTGTGCCGGCGTATGCCGGTAGAATCCCGGCTGTGGTGGCTGACCGGTTGGGCATGGTGCGCGGCAACGGGGCTCGGGCTGTTTTGGTTTGCGTATACGGAAACCGCGCGTTTGAGGACACGCTCGTAGAGCTGGAGGACGTTGCGAAGCGCGCCGTATTTAGGGTTGTTGCAGCGGTTTCTGCTATTGCTGAGCATTCCGTTGCTCGTCAGTTTGCTGCTGGGCGACCGGATGCGCAGGATGCGGCGCAGCTCGCAGAGTTTGCGCAGCAAATTCAGCAAAAGCTGTTGGCTGAGGATGCGTCCGGGCCCTCTATCCCCGGCAATCGTCCTTATAAACAAGCCGGAGGTCACCG
Source organism: uncultured Collinsella sp. (assembly GCA_902467875.1). GTDB lineage: Bacteria > Actinomycetota > Coriobacteriia > Coriobacteriales > Coriobacteriaceae > Collinsella. The sequence goes on from CABQWP010000064.1 coordinate 1,237, forward strand.
CATGGCACCCGAGGCAACAGAGGATTGTGTCTCCTGCGGTGCATGCGCCGCGGCGTGCCCCGTTTGCGCTATCGACAAGAGTGACCCCAAACGAGCAGCTGGCGAGGCGTGCATCTCCTGCATGCGCTGCATCGCCGTATGTCCGCGAGGTGCTCGCAAGCTTGATTCCAACAAACTATCCGCTGTTTCCCAGATGCTGAGCAAGGTTTGCGTCGCGCGGAAGGAATGCGAGCTCTTCATCTAGCGCAAGTGAGATTGGTGCAAACAAACCTGGCCCTTTTGCACCAAAAACGATCCGTTTTCCTCCGTTCCCAAGGGATCATGTGATCCGAAGGGGACGGAGGAAAACGGATCAAAAAGGAAAAATAGTAAGGCGCTCTTTTTCACATTGAATATTGCAATTTGGTAACGCGTTTTATCAAATATGGCATTTATCTGCGGTAATGTTCTATTTCACCGCTGAGGGTGACATTTTATACCGCCTGCCGAACCGTATGGAGACCTCTCAACTTTTTAGGTCAGTGTTGTGCGTGTAGCAATTTCGCCCGGCCTCGCCTCCGGGCTGCCATGTGAGAGGGGATCTTATGGCTCGACTGCACGTAATGGAACGCAGCCACGCTCAGGCCGTCATGGACGACCTGCACGATGCGCTCGGACGTCGTCTGGCGGTGAGTTCGCTCGCCCCGTGTCCCGTTGAGTTTACGGCAGCGCTCGTCAACCTGTGCTCCACCCAGAGCTGCGGCAAGTGCACGCCCTGCCGCGTGGGCCTGAGCGCGCTGAGCGATCTGCTCGCCGATGTGCTCGAGGGCCGCGCCGACGAGTCCACGCTCAATCTGATCGAGCGCACCGCCCGCACCATCTATCTTTCGAGCGATTGCGCCATCGGTTACGAGGCCGGCGCCATGGCGCTTACGGCTATCCGCGGTTTCCGTGACGATTTTGAGCACCACATCCGCGAGCACTCCTGTGGCTTTGACCGCGAGGCCCGCGTCCCGTGCGTCTCGGGCTGTCCGGCGCATGTCGACATTCCCGGTTACATTTCGCTCGTCGAGGCCGGCCGCTATGCCGATGCCGTCAAGGTCATCCGCAAGAATAACCCGCTGCCGCTCGTTTGCGGCCTGGTGTGCGAGCATCCCTGCGAGATGCATTGCCGCCGTGGCATGGTCGACGACCCCATGAACATCCTCGCCCTCAAGCGTTTTGCCGTTGAGCACAGTGACCTCAACGACCACAAGCCGCATGTAGTGGACAACACCGGTAAGCGCGTCTCCGTGATCGGCGGCGGCCCGGCTGGCCTTTCCTGTGCCTACTACCTGACCGTGATGGGCCACAAGGTGACCATTTTTGAGCAGCGCCACCACTTGGGCGGCATGCTGCGCTACGGCATCCCCAGCTATCGTCTGCCGCGCGAGCGCCTGCAGGCCGAGATCGACTGGATCTTGAGCGCCGGCATCGACGTTGAGCTCGATCACTCCGTGAACGGCGAGGAGCTCGCTCGCCTGCGCGACGAGTTCGATGCCGTCTACCTGGCCATCGGTGCCCATAGCGACAAGAAGCTCGGCCTTCCGGGTGAAGAGGCGCCCGGCGTGGAGTCGGCCGTCAAGATGCTGCGCGCCATCGGAGACGACGAGCTGCCCGACCTGAGCGGCCAGCGCGTGTGCGTCATCGGCGGCGGCAACGTGGCCATGGACGTGGCGCGCTCTGCCGTGCGCTGCGGTGCCGAAAAGGTGAGCATCGTCTACCGCCGTCGCATCTGCGATATGACGGCCCAGGACGCCGAGATTGCCGGCGCCCAGGCCGAGGGTTGCGAGGTTCTGGAGCTCACGGCGCCGCTCGCCATCGAGACGGGCGAAGATGGTCGCGTGAGCGGCCTGCGCGTGCAACCGCAGATTATCGGCGAGCCCCGCCGCGGTCGTCCGGCTCCGCGTGCCGCCGCTACGCCCGAGCGCGTCATCCCCTGCGAGCGCGTGTTTGTCGCCATTGGCCAGGACATCGATTCCAAGCCGTTTGAGGACATGGGCATCGCCTGCAAGTGGGGTTGCGTGGTTACCGACTCGGACGGTGCCGTGCCCAACTTCGATGGCCTCTTTAGCGGCGGCGACTGCCAGACCGGCCCCGCCACCGTCATCCGTGCCATCAACGCCGGCCGCGTGGCTTCGGCAAACATCGACCGCTATCTGGGCTTCGACCACAAGATCAAGCTCGACGTGGAGCTGCCGACCGTTCAGTTTAAGGGCAAGCACGAGTGCGGCCGCTGCGAGCTGGGTGAGCGCGAGGCCGGCGAGCGTATTCACGATTGGAATCTGGTCGAGCAGGGCCTTACCGAGGAGGAGGCGCGCCAGGAGGCAAGCCGCTGCCTGCGTTGCGACCACTTTGGTTTTGGCGCGTTCCGCGGAGGGAGGAACCTGGAATGGTAGAGCTCAACAACCCCACTGTCAGCGATAACACCGAAAGCGGAGCACTCAATATGGTCAAGCTCACTATCGATAATTGCGAGGTCGTGGTGCCCGAACACACCACGATCCTGGACGCGGCCAAGTCCGTCGGCATCCAGATTCCCACCCTGTGCTACCTGCGCGATCTGGACGAGATCGGCGGCTGCCGCGTGTGCGTGGTCGAGGTTGAGGGCTGCGACCAGCTGGTTGCCGCCTGCAACAACTACGTGCTCGATGGCATGGTGGTCCACACCAACAGCCCCAAGGCCCGCGAGGCGCGCCGCACCAACGTGCAGCTGCTGCTTTCGCAGCACGATTCACGCTGCACGAGCTGTGTGCGCAGCGGTAACTGCAACCTGCAGACCATTGCCAACGACCTGGGCATTTTCTATCTGCCGTATCAAAGGCATTTGGCGGGCGAGGGCTGGGATTTCGATTTCCCCATCATCCGCGAAAACGACAAGTGCATTAAATGCATGCGCTGCATCAAGGTGTGCGAGAGCGTACAGGGCCTAGGGATTTGGGACCTGACCAACCGCGCCACGCATACCGCCGTGGGCACCCGCGGGCGCGTGCCGATCGGCAAGACCGATTGCGTCGCGTGCGGCCAGTGCATCACGCATTGCCCGACGGGCGCGCTGCGCGAGCGCGACGACACCGAGACCGTGTTTGACGCGCTCGCTAATCCCGACAAGATCGTGCTGGTGCAGATCGCGCCGGCCGTGCGTAGTGCTTGGGGCGAGGAGCTCGGCATTCCGCGCGAGGAGGCAACCGTCGAGCGTCTGGCTTGCGCGCTGCGCCGCGTAGGCTTTGAGTATGTGTTCGATACCGATTTCTCGGCCGACCTCACCATTATGGAGGAGGGCTCCGAGCTGCTCGAGCGCCTGGGCGCCGCCGCTAAGGGTGAGGGCGACAGCCGCGGCTGGCCCATGTTTACGAGCTGCTGCCCGGGCTGGGTGCGCTTTGTGAAGGCACGTTACCCCGAGTTTGTCGACAGCCTGTCCACGTCAAAGTCGCCGCAGCAGATGTTCGGCGCTATCGCCAAGACCTACTACGCCAAGGTGCTGGGCGTGGAGCCCGAGCGCCTGTTCGTGGTGTCCGTTATGCCATGCACGGCCAAGAAGGCCGAGTGTGCGCTGCCGAGCATGATGGGCGAGGGCGGCGCGCCCGACGTGGACGTTGCGCTGACGGTGCGCGAGATGGTGCGCATGATCCGCGCGAGCCACGTGAGCGTCGACACGCTGGTCGAGGAGCCGCTCGATACGCCGTTGGGCTTCGGCACGGGCGCGGGTGTGATCTTTGGCGCCACGGGCGGCGTGATGGAGGCCGCCGTGCGCTCGGCATATTACCTGGTGACGGGCAAGAACCCCGATGCGGACTTCTTTACCGACGTGCGCGGCCTGGACGGCTGGAAGGAAGCTGCGGCCGATATCGAGGGCACCAAGGTGCGCGTCGCCGTGGTGCACGGGCTGGGCAACGCTGAACGTCTGCTCGACGCGATTCGCGACGGCCGCGTGAGCTATGACTTCGTCGAGGTCATGGCGTGCCCAGGCGGCTGCGTCGGTGGCGGCGGTCAGCCGATCCACGACGGCTGCGCAAATCCTCGAGCGCACGGTGGCGGCGGTCAGCCGATCCACGACGGCTGCGAGCTGGCAGCCGAGCGCGGTCAGGTGCTGTGGGGCCTGGACGCCGCTGCGGACATTCGCTTCTCGCACGAGAACCCCGATGTCCAGGCATGCTATCGCGAGTTCTTGGGTGCGCCGCTCTCGCCGCTGGCCGAGGAGTTGCTGCATACCGACCATCATGCGTGGACGATGCCCAACGAGGGGGCGTGCTAGCGATGCGTGCGTTTGATGCCGAGATGACGCGCCGAGGATTTGCCTCGGTGCTCGCCGCGGGCGCCCTGTCGCTTGCGCTCGCGGGCTGTGGCGGCGGGGGGGCGCGGGGGCGGGGTGCCCCGGGGGTAGAGCACGTTCTCGTGCGCCGGGGCGGCGGGTGGGGCGGCGCCCGCCGCGGAGCCCGTCGAGGTGCACGTCGCCTCGCTCAAGGGGCCGACCTCGATTGGCCTGGTGCAGTTTATGGACCAGGCTGCCGATGGCGAGACGGACAATAAGTTCGACTTTGCGATCAACACTGCCGCCGACGAGATTGTGCCCAAGGTGATTCAGGGCGATATCGATATCGCCCTGGTGCCGGCCAACGTGGCGAGCGTGCTCTACAACAAGACCGAGGGCGCGGTGCAGGTCATAGACATCAACACGCTGGGCGTGCTGAACGTTGTGACGGGCGACGCGAGTGTGGCCTCGTTTGGCGATCTGGCGGGCCATACCGTCTATATGACGGGCAAGGGCACCACGCCGGAGTACGTCATGAACTACCTGCTGGAGCGCGCGGGCCTGACCGGCCAGGTGGCGCTTGAGTTTAAGAGCGAGCCCACCGAGGTACTGTCGGCGTTGCTTGTCGACCCGTCCGCCGTGGGCGTGCTGCCCGAGCCGTTCAAGACCGCTGCCATCGCAAAGAGCGAAGGCAGGCTGTCGGCTCCGGTAAGTCTGACCGATGTGTGGGATGAGCTGGCAGGTGACACGGGTTCGCGCCTGCTGACGGGCGTGACCGTGGTGCGCCGTGCCTTTGCCGAGGAACATCCCGAGGCCGTGGCGGAATTCTTGAGCTGCCATGCGGCGAGCGTTGAGGCCGTGAACGCGGCGCCGGCAGACTGGGCGCAGGCCGTGGTCGATGCGGGTATCGTCGATAACGCCGCGATTGCCGAAAAGGCGATTCCCGGGTGCATGCTCGTGTGCCAGACGGGGAAGGATATGAAGGCGGCGCTCGGTGGGTACCTGCAGGTGCTGGCCGATGCGGACGCGAGCGCCGTGGGCGGCAAGCTCCCGGCTGGCGATTTCTACTACATGGAGTAGCCCGTGCGTGCGTTTGCTCGACAAATGACAGAGCGTATGAAGGCGGTGGCGGCAGGTTGTGCCGTCGCCGCCTTTTGGCTTGCCGTGTGGGTGCTGGTGGCGGGTCTCGTGGCGCAGCCGTTGATTTTGCCGGGGCCGGGCACTGTTGCGGTGGCGTTGCTACGGCTGGTGTGCGATGCCGCCACGTGGGCGATTCTGGTGGGCTCAGGCGCGCGAATTCTAGGCGGTTTGGCGCTTGCCGCGGTGTGCGGCGGTGTGCTGGCGGGGGCCTCGGTGCGGTCGCGAACGTTTGCCCGCTTGGTGGCGCCGGCGCTTTCGTTTGTTAAGGCGACGCCGGTTGCCTGCGTGGTGGTCCTGCTGCTCATTTGGCTGGGGTCGGCGCGCGTGAGCGTTGCAGCGGTCTTTTTGATGGCGCTGCCGGGCGTGTATTTTTCGCTGGTCGAGGGTTTGACGCAAGCGGATAGGCCGCTGGAGCAGATGTTCCGCCTGCATGGCGTGCGGGGCTGGCGACTGTTTTGCGCCCACACCTGGCGCGAGGTCCTGCCGTTTGTGCTTTCGTGCGCCCGCGCCGTGATCGGCATGAGCTGGAAGGCCGGCGTGGCGGCGGAGCTGATCGGCATGGCGGCGGGCACCGTGGGCGAACGCATCTATCAGGCGAAGCTGCTCATCGAGACGGCTGACCTGCTGGCGTGGACCGTGTTGGTCGTGGCGGCATCGTGGGCATGCGAGCGCGTGTTGGTGTGGTTTCTGCGGGCTTCGGGGCCCGCGGCGTGGCGTGCTGCCGTGTGGGCACATGGGCGTGGTACTCGCGGGCGTTCGGGCGGCTCTGCTGGCGCCGGCGCTGCGGCGGAGCTTGCGCTTGCCGTGGGCGATCGGGCGCCCTTGGCGCCGGCGCTCGACGGGCTGGTGCTTCGTGTGCCCGCCGGTGGGCGCGCCTGCGTGATGGGCGCCTCGGGCGTGGGCAAGTCGACGCTGCTTGCGCTGGCGGCGGGGGAGTGCGCGCCGTGCTCCATGGTGTTTCAGGATATGCGCCTGGTAGAGGGCGCCTCGGCTTTGGATAACGTGCTGGTGTGCGCCGACGCGCGTGTGGACGCCTCGAGTGCCGCAGCCCTGTTGCGTCTGCTGGTGCCGGGGATCGATGTGCATGCCCGCGTGGCCGAGCTTTCGGGTGGGCAGCGCCGTCGTGTCGAGATTGCCCGAGCCCTGCTGTGCCCAGGCGACGCGGTGATTCTGGACGAGCCCTTTACCGGTCTAGATACCGCTGCGCGCGACGCATGCGCCGAGGTCGTGCTCGACTTTCTCGACGGCCGCATGCTGCTGCTTGCCACGCACGATGCCGTCGACGCTCAGGCCCTCAATATCTCGGACATCATCACGCTCTAAATACTTACTCAGCAACAAAATGATCCGTTTTTTTCCGTCCCCATGGGGTCGGGTATGGTATTCTATCTGCGGGGTAATACTTAAGAATACCAAGTAATACCAACGCCGTAGAAACAAATTCCAGATGCGGGCCAATCGGGTTGCCTTCACAGCCTGTCGCCCAGCCGCGTGGCCCGCATCCATCCGCACCACCGTCGTTTCAAAAAGGAAGCGCCATGGCAGAACACATGACCCCGGTTGTCGCGAAGGTCTTGCCCGAGGAAAAGGCGGCCTTCGCGGCGGCAACCCAACTCGTAGGTACCACGCCGTCCAACGCCATCCGCATGTTCATCGCCGCCTTCAATCGCTGCGGCACCTTTCCGTTCGACATTTCGCCCAACGGGGCCTTTGGCGCTGCGCCTGATTCTCATCAACAATGACTGTCCCAAACTGCCGGCACTTGGGGACGTTCCTTTTCAGCCGGCAGTTAAGGAACGTCCCTAAGTGCCGGGTTTTGAGGAGGTTGGCATGCTCAATGCGATGGCGTGGGCGCTTGCCTGTTTTGGCGTTGTCGCTGCCGATATAGCCCTGAGCGTGGTTCTGTTTTCAGTTCTCGATGCCGTGTCGGTGCTGACGGGTTTCCCGATCGACAACCTCGATATTCAATGGTTCCAGGCTGCCGCTCAGACGGCGTCATTTTTGATGGCGCTGCTGTGGTGGCGTTATCTGTGGCCCCGCTCCTTCATGGCGCGCCGGCAAGGCGAGCGCCCGCTCGGTGGGGGAGCAAGCGCGGCATGGAAGCGCATTGTCTGCGTTGTCGTGATCGGCCTATCCATGCAGGTGGTCATTAGCTACCTATGCGACGGCGTGCTGTCGCTGCTGCCCGAGGTCGCGGCAGACTATAGCGAGCTCGTCGAGGAAACGGGCATGGGCGATACCAGCCTTCTTGCCGTCCTGACCACGGTGCTCGGCGCGCCGTTTTGCGAGGAACTGCTGGTGCGCGGCATCATCTTTGAGTTTTCGCTGCGTGCGTTTAATCCACAGTGCCGTTCGCTCTGGAAGCGCCGGCGCCGCGCGAACGCGCAGGACGGCGCCATAGTGCCCTGGGCGGCCCCGAGTACCTGGGGCGTCGCCGCGGCAATCGTGCTGCAGGCGGCGGTCTTCGGCTTTATGCACATGAACTGGGTGCAGGGCTGCTATGCGGGCGCCGCCGCCCTCATTTTTGGTTGGGTGCTCGTGACCACCGGAAAGCTCCGCTACACGATCCTGCTGCACTTTGCCTTTAATGCCGGGTCGTATCTCATGACGATGCTCTGGCTTGTGAACACGCCGCTCGACGTGGCGGTCACGGTTGCCATCGCCGGCATCATCCTCGTGGAGGCGATGCGCTCACTGCGCCACGCATGCGAGACGGACATAGCGACGGCACCGCTGCCTTAGTTGCGCCTGCCGCCGCCGTTGGCACCCTGACGCCCCTGGGCCGCGCGGTTGCGGCCGGCAGTGTTCTGCGCGCGCGACATGCCGCCGTGACCCTTGCTGCCCTTAGGCCCCTTGCCGGCGCCGCCAGCGCCACCGTGGGCCTTGCCGCCCTTATTGCCGGTGCCATGTCCGCCGCCAGCAGACGTCTCGCCCGGTCGCGGCGGCACGGGACGGATCAGGCAATGCTTGGTGTAGCCGATCAGATCGCGGCGGCCGGCCTTCTCCAGCGCCTCACGTACCAGCTTGTAGTTCTCGGGCTTGCGATACTGGATGAGCGCGCGTTGCATGGCCTTCTCGTGCGGGTCGCGCGCCACGTAGATCGGCTCCATGGTGCGCGGGTCCACGCCGGTGTAGTACATGCAGGTCGACATGGTGGACGGCGTAGGGTAGAAGTCCTGCACCTGCTCGGGCATGTAGCCCATGTCGCGCACGGCCTCGGCAAGGTCCACGGCTTCCTTCATCGTCGAGCCGGGGTGGCTCGAGATCAGATACGGCACCACGTACTGCTTGAGTCCGTACTCGCGGTTCAGGCGCTCAAATTTGCGACAGAACGCATCGTAGACGGCGCGGCTCGGCTTGCCCATCACGGAGAGCACCGCGTCGCTCACATGCTCGGGCGCCACGCGTAGCTGGCCCGAGACATGGTGCTCCAGCAGCTCGCGCAAAAACTCGTCCGAGGCATCGGCCATAGTGTAGTCAAAACGGATGCCGCTGCGGACGAAGACCTTCTTGACGCCCGGCAGCTGGCGTAGGTCGCGCAGCAGCTGCGTGTAGCCGCTCTCGTCGACCACCATGTTCTTGCACACGCTCGGCCACAGGCAGCGCTTGTTCTTGCACACGCCGTGCTTGAGCTGCTTGTCGCAGGCGGGGCGGCTAAAGTTGGCCGTCGGTCCGCCCACGTCGTTGATATAGCCCTTAAACTCGGGATCGCGCGTGAGCAGCTCGGCCTCGCGCATGATCGAGTCGTGGCTGCGCATCTGCAACACGCGGCCCTGGTGGAAGGTGAGGGCGCAAAACGAGCACTCACCAAAACAGCCGCGGTTGGAGCTTATGGAAAACTTGATCTCAGCAAAGGCCGGCACGCCGCCCGCCGCGTCGTAATCGGGATGCCAGTCGCGTGCGTAGGGGAGTTCGGCCACCTCGTCCATCTCATCGGTAGTGAGCGTCGCCGACGGCGGGTTTTGCACCACATAGACGCTGTTGGGGTAGGGCTCTACCAGGCGATGCCCGGTGATGGGGTCCATATTCTGTTGCTGCACGTTAAAGCTGCGCGCGTAGTTGAGCTTGTCGGCGGTAAGGTCGTCCCAGCTGGGCAGCAGATCGTAGTCGTAGACCTCGTCGAGCGAGCCTGTGCGGTAGACGGTGCCGTTGATATAGGTGATCTGATCGACGGGCAGTCCCGCGTCGAGCGCGTCGGCGATCTCGACGATCGCGTGCTCGCCCATGCCGTAGATGAGGATGTCGGCGCCCGAGTCGAGCAGTACCGAGCGCTTGAGCTTGTCCTGCCAGTAGTCGTAGTGGGCCAGGCGGCGCAGG
>CABQWP010000065.1 GCA_902467875.1 uncultured Collinsella sp.
GCATCCCAACGAGGGCCGGGTCTGCCGACCGCAGCCGGTGCGTATTTGCGAAGCAAATACGCGGATTCTCCGCGCAAACTATCAGCTCAATATGGATGCGATGTTTATCGAATCTCAGCCGGCCATGCGCCGCACCAACGGATCCCCTCCCGCACCGCGGAGAATCGAACTCTGTGCAGGGCGCGGACGTAAAGAAAATGCCGCAGCAACGCAGGGTGGGATGCGCTTTCCCGATGGCAGCCCAGGCGGAAAGCGCGTCCCGGAATCCGCGCTCAGACTGGGACGTAGTTTCCGGATGACACATCAAGCGGAAACTGCGACCCGGAATCGAGCCGTAGAGTGGGATATGCTTTCCCAATGGCAGCTCAAGCGGAAAGTACATCCCGGAATCCTCGTTCGGAATGGGATGCAGTTTCCAAATGAATGGCTAGCGGAAAGTTCATCCCGGAATCCGCGCTCAGAACGGGACGCGCTTTCCCAGCGGCGGTCCAAGCGGAAAGCGCGTCCCGGAATCTCGCCTCAAACTGGGACACACTTTCCGCTTCACCTGCCGCCTCGAAAAACCTGCGCGCTCGCCATCCCAAAACTGGGTAGAAGAAAGCCAAAACGCAATCGCAGGAGGTCAATATGACTGCAGAAGATAAGGCAAAGAACGCCGGCAAGGTCGCGCTCGTCCTGGAGGGCGGCAGCTTCCGCGGGCAATTTACCGCAGGCGTGCTTGACGTCCTCATGGAGACTGGCGTCGAGATTCCGGCGGTATATGGCGTATCGGCCGGCGCCCTCAACGGCGTGAACTACAAGTCGCACCAGATCGGCCGTGCCAACCGCATCAACCTGGCTTTCTGCAACGATAGCCGCTTCATGGGCGCCGCGTCGTTTGCGTCCACGGGTTCCATCGTGGGTTACGACTTTATCTTCAACGATGTCCAGGATCGCCTGGATCCCTTTGACAACGAGACGTTCGACGCGAGCCCCATCGAGATGTACGCCGTCGCGACGGATATGCTCTTTGGAACCGCCACATACCTGCCGGTCAAAAGCGCCGTACTTGACCTCGACGCTGTGCGCGCATCGACGTCACTGCCGCTGGTGACGCCGTCGGTCGAGATCGACGGGCACAAATACGTCGACGGCGGCGTAGCCGATTCGGTCCCTATCGAGCACGTGCTGGAGGAGGCGGGCTTCGATCGCGCGGTTGTCATCGTCACGCAGGACCGCTCGTACGAGAAAAAGCCCTACGAGTTTATGCCCGCCGCACGCGCCCGCTATGCCGACTATCCCTACCTGCTCGAGGCTATCGAGACGCGCCACGACCGCTATAACATCCAGCGCATGCATCTGTGGAAGTATGAGCGCGAGGGCCGCGCGCTGGTCGTTGCTCCGCAAAAGCCGGTCGAGGTCGGTCACGTTGAGCACGATTCGGCAAAGCTCCTCGACCTGTATATTCAGGGCCGCCAGGAGGCAAAGCGCCTGCTCGCGGAAATCCAAGAGTTCGTTGAGCGCTAGCGACGGCGAACCATCAAAAAATGACAACAGCTAAAGAGCTGGAAAATCACGGCTCGTGGATGACATGTGCAGAAACTCTGGTCGGAGCCAAAATACCTGTTGACTCGTACGGCGAGCGGGGTAATATGGACGGGTTACTTGCAGAGCCCCGTGAATCTCTGTAACAACACGTACTGTACATGGAGGAGTCTAAGTGATTTCGAAATCGACTCACTACGCCAAGCAGGGCGAGGTCCAGCGCAACTGGGTTCTCGTCGACGCCGATGGTGCTGTCCTGGGCCGTCTTGCCACCCAGATCGCAATGATCCTGCGCGGTAAGAACAAGCCCCAGTTCACGCCCAACAGCGACTGCGGCGACTTCGTTGTCGTCATCAACGCCGATAAGGTCCAGCTTACCGGTAATAAGGCCGACACGAAGACCTATTATCGCCACAGCGGCTACAACGGCGGCCTCAAGGCTGAGAGCTTCCGCCAGGCTATGGAGAAGCACCCGGAGAAGGTCATCGAGCGCGCCGTTCGCGGCATGCTGCCCAAGACCACCCTCGGCCGTGCCCAGATGACCAAGCTTAAGGTCTACGCTGGTGCCGAGCATCCGCATGCTGCCCAGAACCCCACGAAGATTGAGCTGGAGGCTTAAAGATGGCTGAGAACACCGTTGTCTACCAGGGTACCGGCCGTCGTAAGAACGCCGTCGCCCGCGTCCGTCTCGTCCCCGGCACCGGCAAGGTGACCATCAACAAGCGTGATGCCGAGCAGTATTTCGGCCGTCATCAGCTCGTTGAGAACGCCCTTGCTCCCTTCAAGGTGACCGACACCGCCGGTCAGTTCGACGTTATCGCTCTGTGCGATGGCGGCGGCATTTCCGGTCAGTCCGGCGCTCTGCGCCTGGGCATCGCTCGCGCTCTTCTGAACGCTGGCGATTACCGTGCTGACCTCAAGAAGGCCGGTTTCCTTACGCGCGATGCTCGCGTGGTCGAGCGCAAGAAGTACGGCCTCAAGAAGGCCCGCCGCGCTCCCCAGTTCTCCAAGCGCTAAGGTTTTATCTCCTTTCGAGATACAATGTACAAGCGGGGCCTGCCGATTCCTCGGCGGGTCCCGCTTTTCTTTTTCGACTAGGGTGGGCGGTTGCATATCGCCTGCTAGGGAAGGAGCGATCCTATGCCCCAGAACATCTTCGGTACCGACGGCGTCCGTGGCGTCGCCAACGCTGATCTTTCGTGCGACCTCGCGTTTCGTCTGGGTCGCGCGGCGACCAAGTTTCTTGGTCCGGATATCTGCATCGGCCGTGATACGCGCCTTTCGGGCACCATGCTCGAGAGCGCTCTGACCGCCGGCATCATGGCCGAGGGCGGCCGTCCGCACTGCTGCGGCGTCATTCCTACGCCGGCCGTGGCGCTGCTCACTGTTCAGAACGAGCTCGATGGCGGCATTGTCATCTCCGCTTCGCACAATCCGCCGGAGTTCAACGGCATCAAGTTCTTTAGCCGCAAGGGCATGAAGCTTCCCGATGCTGTCGAGGAAGAGATCAGCGCCTGGGTCATGTCCGAGGAAGCCATGGCTGCCGACACGCTGCCGACCGGTGCCGGCGTGGGCCACATCATCAAGATGAAGGACGCTCGCAAGGCATACGTCGACCACGCCATCGATACGCTTGATGGCCTGAGGCTCGACGGCCTGGTCGTTGCCGTCGACTGCGGCCACGGTGCTTCTTGCCAGACCACGCCCGCCGCGCTGCAGCGCCTGGGCGCCACGGTCCATGCCATCAACACCGATTACTGCGGCACTGACATTAACGTTGAGTGCGGCTCTACGCACCTCGAGCCCCTGCGCGAGCTCGTGCTGCGCACCCATGCTGATATCGGTCTGGCCCACGACGGCGACGCCGACCGCGTACTGTTCGTGGACAGCGAGGGCAATGAGATCGACGGTGACTACATCCTGGCTATCTGCGGTTCTGACCTCGCCGCTCGCGGCAAGCTCGCCAACTCCGAGATCGTCTCGACTGTCATGTGCAACCTTGGCTTCTCCATCGCTATGAAGGAGCAGGGCTTCGAGATGGTCCAGACCGCCGTGGGCGACCGCTACGTTCTGGAGCGCATGCTCGCGGACGGCGCCGTCATCGGCGGCGAACAGTCCGGCCACATCATCTTCCTGGAGCACAACACCACCGGTGATGGCCTGGTGACGGCTCTGCAGCTGCTGGCCGTGCTCAAGCGCACCGGTCGTACCCTCACCGATCTTGCCGGCATCATGAAGAAGTACCCGCAGGTACTCGTCAACGTGCATTCCGACAACAAGGCCGGTCTGGACGATTGCCAGCCCATTTGGGACGCCGTCGCTGCTGCCGAGAAGGAGCTTGACGGCCGCGGCCGCATTCTGGTGCGCCCGAGCGGTACCGAGCCGCTGGTCCGCGTGATGGCCGAGGCCGAGACGCACGAGCTGACCCAGCGCGTTGTCGACGACATCGTCGAGGTTGTCAAGCGCGAACTTCCCTAATGGTCAAAAACCGTTGCCAAGTGGTAAACTGTTAAGGTTATTTTGATTGATTGGTATGTCCGAGGGGGAGCATGTTCACTAAAGTCCTAAGGTCTTTTGGTATGCGTGGTCGAGTCCTTACGCTGGATGCTCCCATCTCGGGCGATGTCATTCCGCTTTCCGAGATAAACGACCAGACGTTTGCCACCGGCCTTTTGGGCCAGGGCGTGGCGATTCGGCCCACCGGAACGCGTGTGATTGCACCGGCTGATGCCAAGGTCGAGGCCATTTTTCCCACGGGACACGCTGTTGCGCTTAACACGGTCGATGGCTTGGACGTGCTCATCCACGTTGGTTTGGACACTGTTCAGCTCGAGGGCAAGCACTTTACCGTACATGCGCAAGTGGGTGACATCGTCCATAAGGGTGATGTACTCATTGAGTTCGATCGCGAGGCAATTGCTGCCGAGGGCTACGATGTGACGGTTCCCATCTTGGTGTGCAACTCCGTTGAGTTCTCAAGCATCAAGGGCTCCGTTGGTGTGCATGTCGAAGAGATGGACCAGCTCATCGTTGCTCGCGAGCGCTAGCAAGTGCACGTGGCCATTAGCCTACAATTCAAACACGTTTACGGAGGGCGCCCTTGAAAGAGGACGCCCTCCGTGGCAAGATGGGATTTGTCCGAGGCTAAACAGCTTTGGGTCACCGTGGACGGGCAGGGGCCTCGACGCGGTTAGACACGAGACACATACATTACGCGACCTCGCCCTGGTGGCCGCACACGTTGGTTGCGGCCGACGCGGGCCGCGGGCAAGTGCTTGTAAGGGAGCCTTGCCTCTCTTGTACGAGAAAGGACGCGTAATGAAGATCATTAAAGCTAAAGACTACGAGGATATGAGCCGCAAGGCCGCTAATATCATCTCGGCCCAGGTTATCCTCAAGCCCGACTGTGTGCTGGGCCTTGCCACCGGCTCCACCCCGATCGGTGCCTACAAGCAGCTCGCTGCTTGGTACGAGAAGGGCGACGTCGACTTTGCCGAGGTCAGCACCTACAACCTGGACGAGTATCGCGGCCTTTCGCACGACGATCCCCAGAGCTATCACTACTTCATGCGTGAGAACTTCTTCGATCACATCAACATCGACCTGAACAACACGCATGTGCCCGACGGTTCCAACCCCGACGCCGCCGCTGCGTGCTCTGAGTACGACAAGATCGTCGCTGACGCCGGTTACCCGGATCTGCAGCTGCTCGGCATTGGCAACAACGGCCACATCGGCTTCAACGAGCCCGATGACCACTTCTCCAAGGGTACGCACTGCGTCGACCTCACCGAGAGTACCATTCAGGCCAACAGCCGCCTGTTCGACAGCATCGACGATGTTCCCCGTCAGGCCTACACCATGGGTACCCAGACCATCATGTATGCCCGCATGATCCTGGTCGTCGCCAACGGCGAGGCCAAGGCTCAGGCCGTGCATGACATGTGCTATGGTCCGGTTACGCCCGAGTGCCCGGCTTCGATCCTGCAGCTGCACACCAACTGCGTTGTCGTTGCCGACGAGGCCGCTCTTTCGCTCTGCGAGTAGCGCGAATCCTGCAGCTCGACATAGCCTTGCCTAAGGCCTCCGCTTTGCGGGGGCCTTTTTACTATCCCTTTTCGCCCACTTGACCAAAATCTTGCCGCAAGCTTTACGAATGCCGGATGCCTAACAGCTTGATTCATTCCATAACAGATTCTATGCAAAAATGCCACTAAAAGGTCGTAGACGGTAGCGGGTGCTAGGCGAGTTGAATGACATAGCTGAACCTTGTTCATTTGCGTTACACTGCCGCTTAGATGGGACAAGCTGACAAGCTCATTTACCTGCTTAAAGACCGATTAGTCGGGGGATTAATAACAATCGGCCCTCGCTGTACAAAAACTTGCCGCTTGCGTACCAAAAGACAACCTAAAACACAAGGTCGCTCTATTCATAGCGCGGCTTGTATGGTCTTGCGGCTACAGTGTCCATACGGTCGAGTTGAGGGGCGGGCATGGTAAACGATTTGAGCGGTATAGACGACCTCGAGCTGATGCCGCTGGGCGGAGGCTATATGGTGCGACGCGAACGCTTGATGAATGAGCTTATCGCCAAGGGCCGAAAGGCCGGCATCGTGGTTCTTTATGCGCCCGACGGGTTTGGGAAGACCTCGGTGCTGCTGCAGTACACCCATGAGGTTAAATGCGACCCAACGCGAGGCCCCGTGCGGATTATCGAGGCCGATCGCGCCATTGGGCGCGAGGTGTTTATGCAGCTCGAGGTGGTTACCGAAGAACTCAAAGACAAACCGCACTCCCTTATCGCGATTGATAATGTGCCAAACCTCGATCAGCACGATACCGAAGACCTCATCGACAGGATTCGCGGCCTGCGCGCTATGGGGGTTGGGGTCTTTATCTCCTGCCGTCCTTCAAATCGTCAGCTGATTCATGGGCTGGGCGATTCGGTTAAGATCAATGCGCAGATGCTCAAGGTGCATGCCTATGAGTATTCGGCGTGGGCATCGGCGTTTTCGATCAGCACATCGCTCGACTTCTATCAGCTCACGCAGGGCGTGCCCGAGCTCGTTTCGGCATTGCAGACGGGTCTGTATGGCCAAGGCGACGTAGCCGGCCTGCTCGAAAACGAGATTGTCAACGTATATGGCGCGGCACTTGCCGATCTGGCTTCGCTCGACAATAATGCGCTGTTTTGCGTGGCATGTCTCATGGTTTTGATGGGCGAGGGCAATATCGCAGAACTCGAGGCTTGTGGGGTGAGGTTGTCGATGGTCGACCAGTCCTACTTTGTGCGCGACTACCCGATCTTTGGCTTGGATCCCGCCGAGCGGAGTTTTACGTGTCTGGGCACGGAGGATAACGGACGCTTGCGTTTGCGTAAGTTGGTGGCCGAGGTTCGCCCCGAACTTGTTCCGAGGGCGGCCCGGATTTTGCTTAAGGCGGGCCGATGCGATGCGGCGATGGGCCTGGCGGACGCCTTTTTGGACCGTGAAGCGGTCCTTGAACTTGCTGGGCAGTATGGGGTCGATCTGGCCCTGACGGGGCACGGGGCCGATATCTGCCGAGCAGCGCTGGGCACGATCGATGCCGACGATCCGGCTCCAGAGCCAACGCCTGCCGAGGCACTCGGCGTATATCTGGCAGCGGTCAGCGTGTCCAATACAAAGCTCGCTCGCTATATGGCATCGGTTATCGAGCGCGGGGGCGAACGGGCGGCCTGTGAAATAGACCCTGTTTCATGGAGGGTGGCCCAGACGCTGACGGCTGTTTGCTATGGGGACAACGGGCTTGGGCTTCCTACGAACCTGGCCGTGCCAGAAATCGAGACATCCCATACCGCACTCGATATGTTGTCTGCGCATATCGAGGTCAAGCGGTGCCTGACCGAGCGGGGAGATGACGGCGGCGTTCTACAGCAGCTCAAAACGAGCAAGGCCTACGACTGCGAGCTCGACATCGCGGGGATTGTTATACGGGCCGATAGTATGCTGGTGGAGCTCTTTGACGGGTCGTTTGCGGGAACCGACGAGCGCGACGACGAGATGACGGTGGTGCGGGAGGCGCTAGACGTACGCGGGCTCAAGGCGATGGCTATCTGGGTGCGCATGGTGTTGGCGGCACGGCGGCTCCTTTCCGGCTTGCCGGTAACCGACGACGCGGCGTTCAACGAGCTCGATCGTTTTGCTGTGCGCATGCGCGACAACCAGATTCAGCTGTTTGGCCTGTTGCTAGAAGGCTGGCAGTCGCTGGCAGAGGGACGGCCGGTTAATGCAAAGTTCCGTGCGGTCCAAGTGCTCAAACTTGCCGAGGAGTCGATTGCGTACATGCGCGATAACGCATTGCTGCTGGAACGCGCGGCATATCTGCGTAACACCTCGATGGTTTCGGTGCGCGAGGAAGCGGAACTACTCGATATAAGCCAGACGCAGGTTGGTGGCGCAGAAGCCTGGATGGTGGCGCTGCATTTGGCCTGTGCGGGCCGAGACAGCGATCTTGCGGCCTGGATGTCCATGAATCGTGCGGGGATTCTAGAGCCATCGTATCGGCTCTTTGCGCGCCTTGCCATGCATTGTCTGGGCGAGCCGGCGGCCAGGATACGCAAGAAGCTTCCCGTGCGCGAGCTGTCGCGGTACTCGCTGCGCGACGATTTGGAAGGGGAGGGCGAGCGCCTGTTCCAGGCCGGCGAGGTTGAAGCCGTTGATACCATCGACCATATCGAGATTCGCATGTTTGGTGCGTTTCGCGCCGAGCGCGACGGGTTTCCCATCACGGATAAAATGTGGCGCCGCAAGAAGGCGGCGACACTTGCCGAGCGGCTTGCACTGGGCATGGATGCGCTCGTCGATCGTGAGACGCTGGCCATGGAGCTGTGGCCCCATGCCGAGTTCAATAGCGCCCGCAACAACCTGTACTCGACGATATCGCGCTTGCGGTCGGCCTTGGGACCGACGCCGGATGGCAAGTCGTGTGTGCTCATCCAAAATGAATGCATCGGACTCAACGGCGACTACGTCAAGACCGATGTACGGCTGTTTGACCAGATAAGCCGCGAGGTTTTGGGAAATCGCACGGGTGCGCGCGGGCCCCATTTAGTTGAGTTGTGCCTTAAGATTGAGCAACTTTATGCCGGACCGCTGTATGTTCCCAATGGCTGTAATCCCACCTACTTTTTGCGCATGCGGCGCATTATGCAGTCAAAGTACATCGATTGCATGATTAAGGGAGCAAATGCCGCTCTAGAAGAAAATGATCTGCAGTCGGCGATTTGGCTGGCGGAGTCGGGGCTTCGGCAGGAAACGGCGCGTGAGGATATGGTGCGCTGCGCCATGCGCGTCTACAGTGCGGCGGGGCGGCGGCGCGATATCGTCGAGCTATACAGCGGGCATATGCACCATCTGAGGGAACAGGTCAATGGCGTGCCCGAGCCCGAGACGCGGCGTCTATACGAGCGCTTGGTGGAGGGGCGGCTCAATCGCGTGCTGGTCGAGCGATAAAAAACGGGTGCCCAAAGTACTTGGGCACCCGTAAGCTTGCTATGTGTCGGCTCGCCGGATCATTGGCTCTTAGACGAGCTTGATCTTCTCGATGTCCTTGCGCGAGGACTCGCGATACAGCGAGAACTTGCGGCCGATGACCTGGACGACCTCGGCGTGGCAGCGCTCGGCGAGCTCTTCGGCGGCCTCGCGGGCGGAAAGGCTAGAGCCATCGAGCACGGAGCACTTAACGAGCTCGTGCTTCTCCAGGTAGGCGACCGTCTGCTCGACGGTGCCCTCGTTGACGTCGGACTTGCCGATGATGATGGCGGGGTTGAGGTGATGGGCCATGCTGCGAAGCTGCTTGACCTGGGCTCCTGTCAGTGCCATGGATTCTCGCTTTCTATGTATGGGGCGCCCCGCGACGGGGCCTTAATCTACGTGAGCTGTCCCACGATAGCGCAGGAACGGCGTGGTGTGGAGCGCGTTTGCCCAGTTCAAAAAGAATGCGGATGCCGAGTGAGTGGGCAGTGCGGGCTGCGAACAGGCTATGAGCTGGGCGCAGAAACCGGCTCCCATGCAATAAACGCCCAACGAACCTTGCGGACATGATCGAGCATATAGCGCCCCTGCGGCACGCCCTTGGAGCCCGGCTCACCGGCATGGGGATTCTCGATCATGTGCTGGGCGATGTAGTCGCGCAGACGGTCGACCTTATCCTCGTTGCCATGCTCAAGCATGCGGGAGAAGTCTGCCACACCTGCCTCAAGGCTATCGAAGGTATCGCGACGAGGCGATTCAAAGTACGTAACCTGCGGCAACGCGCCCATCTGAATGAGGATATTAAAAGCATACACAAAGCCATTACTGCAGGTAACCGAGGCGCCGATAGCGTTCATCAAGTGCAGATCATAGCGCGGGCTGGAGTTGGCGACCATCGTGACAGCACAACGCCGACGAGCCGTACGATCAAGCTTGGCAAGTGCACCTTTTAGATTGGTCGTCGTAACCGACCGACTAGCAAAGGCAACATCCACCGCTTTCGCGACCGGTCCAACCAAATCCCAATCATCATCCCAAGCAAGCTCAAGCGGCGTAATAAGATCTTCGAGCTCGTAATACTCAATGCCGGCATCAAGCGTGCCCAGCATGGCGGGGGAGAAATCAGCCGCAATCACGGGATGTCCGTCTTGCGCAAGCGGAATGGCAATCGACCCAGCCCCACATCCCATATCCAGCACCGACTCGCCGGGCTCAAGCGCCAACAACTTTATAAAATCCCGGGCATACGGAGCAGTCTCAAGCGGTCGAAAATGCCGAGCCCGCTTATCCCACTCAAAAGAATCATCAGCCCGCCGCCGATCAGCTTGCAGACGCATCCACTCGCCATTCCAATCAACAGAAAGAAGCTCAGAGCGAGCATTCCCATCAACCACGGGCCAACCTCCTAGCAACAAAAAAGCGACTCCTCCCAAAAGAAGAGCCGCAACCAGCATATATCAGAAAAAGAACCGTTCCAACGCCAAACCGCCGCACCAGCCAAGTGGTGCAGGAGCGAAGCAACTGCAACCGGGATAGAACCCAACTGAGGTCCCGTTGTGCGGGAGCCCCGGGGAGGGCAAATATATAAGGTCGATCGCGAGTTCCGCACGAGCCGGAGAGCACTTAATGTGCTCTCCGTGCGAGTCAGGACTGTCCGAGCAGGCGAC
>CABQWP010000066.1 GCA_902467875.1 uncultured Collinsella sp.
TGGCAAATGGCGAACAAGCTCGGCACGGTCGACGGTGGGGCCCGTCAGTGCGGCGGCTGCCATGATGCCGGCGACGACGCAGGTGGAGCTGGAGCCCAGGCCGCGGGCGACGGGCACGTCGGTTTGAATGTCGATGGCAACGGGGAAAGCTGTCTCGCCCCACGCGGCCAGAGCATCGACAAAGCTCACATAGACCAGGTTATTCTCGTTTTGGAACTCCTCGGGGCAGCCCGTGATGGTGAGCTTGTCGGCGCGCTCGAAGGTGAAGTGCGAGTAGAGGCTGACGGCCATGCCGAGGGTGTCGTAGCCGATGCCTAGGTTGGCGCTGGTTGCTGGGACGGTGATTTTGATCATGTGGGTCCTCCTGGGCGGGTCTGGCCGTTTAGTTCGCTGCTCGGGCAGTCCTGGCTCGCTCGGAAAGCACATTAAGTGCTTTCCGGCTCGTGCGGAACTCGCGACGAACTAAACGGCCAGACCCGCCCAGGAGCTCGCCCTTTAGGACGACTTTAAATAAAAAGAAGGTGCGCCGGCTTTCGCCGGCGCCTTATAAGGGGTTTTAGTTGGTAGTCATCTTTTTTGCTGCAGACTCGACGTAGTTGGCCATGTCGGCTACGTCGCAGACGTCTTCGAAGCGGACGGGTTTGGATTCGAGTTCGGCGAGCTGGGCCGGTGCAACCGTGTTGGTCGCCTGCTCGAGCACGCGCATGGCCTCAAAGTCGTCCTCGGGAACGTCGAGGCCCAGGGCGTCGCAGCAGGCGCGCGGGAACTTGTAGGGGCTGGCGGTCGAAAGCAGCACGCGGACCTTGGCGCCCTCGGTGGGAGCGACCTTTTCGAAGACGTGATAGCCGCAAGCGGTGTGCGGGTCGATCACGTAGCCGTTCGCGTCCCAGCAGCTCTTGATGGCAGTGCGTACCTCGTCCTCGCTGGCCCAACCGCAGCCAAAGACGCACTGAATCTTTGCCAGCAGGTCGGCGGGAACTTCGTAGCGACCAGTCCGCGCCAGCTGCTCCATAAGGCCGGCAACGAGCTCACAGTCGCCATCGGACAGGAAGTAGAGCATGCGCTCCAGGTTAGAGCTGATGAGGATGTCCATCGAAGGCGAGATGGTCGTGAAGAACGGGCGGTTGCGGTCGTAGACGCCGGTGGTCAGGAAGTCAGCCAGCACGTTGTTCTTGTCGCTCGCGACGATGAGCTTGGCGACGGGCAGACCCATGCGCTTGGCATAGTAACCGGCCAGGATATCGCCAAAGTTGCCGGTCGGTACGCAGAACTCCACGGCGTCACCGGCCTCGATGGCGCCGGCGCGCAACAGCTGCGCATAGGCGGCAAAGTAGTAGACGACCTGCGGCACCAGACGGCCGACGTTGATGGAGTTGGCACTCGAAAGCACCGTGCCTGCGGCCTCCAGACGCTCGACAAGCTCCTTATCGGCAAAGATGCGCTTGACGGCGCTCTGGGCGTCGTCAAAGTTGCCGCGGATGCCGCAGACGGCGACGTTATCGCCCTCCTGAGTGGACATCTGCAGATTCTGTACGCGGCTGACTTTGCCCTCGGGATAAAAGACGGTGATGCCCGTGCCCGGGGCGTCGGCAAAGCCGGCGAGTGCTGCCTTGCCCGTGTCGCCTGACGTGGCGGTGACGATCATGATGCGCTCGGCGACGCCGTCCTTGGCGGAAGTGCGGGCCATCAGACGGGGGAGCATCTGCAGGGCGACGTCCTTGAAGGCGCTTGTGGGGCCGCCAAAGAGCTCCATCACATAGGTCTGAGGGGCGTCAGCGCCCGGCGCAGCGTCGAGTTTGACGAGCGGCGTAACCTCTTCACTCGCGAACGTGCCGCGGTATGCCTCGTCGACACACGCCGAAATTTCTTCGGCCGTGTAATCATTCAGTAACATTCCCAACACATCTTGAGCGATTTCAAAGTACGATTTATCTGCAAGCGAGCTGATATCGACCTGCTGGGTGCCAAGCTCGTCCGAGACAAACAAACCCCCGTCGGGAGCGATGCCGGTGCGGATTGCCACCTTACTTGAGCACGATAAAGTGCGTCCTCGTGTACTATGATAAGTTCCCATATAACACTGCTCCTTGGATGCCTTGGTCCCAATCGGTGAAACCATGGTATCAGAGCGCGTAAAACAGGTTTGCAGAGGCTTTTAGAAAGGTAACCTCAAGCCCATGATTAAGATTGCCAAGTTTGGCGGCTCGTCGGTCGCCGACGCCGAACACTTTAAGAAGATCAAGGCCATCGTCGATGCCGACCCTGCCCGCCGTTTTGTGGTGGTTTCCGCCTGCGGCCGCCGCTTTAAGGGCGACACCAAGGTGACCGACCTGCTCTACCTGGTTAACGCGCACGTTAAGTATCACGTGTCGTGCGAGGAACTGCTCGAGGACATTGGCCAGCGCTATTTTGATATCGCTGACGAGCTGGAGCTCACCTATCCCATCCGCGAGGAGTTCGCGGCCTTTGCCGAGCGCGCCCGCTCGGGCGGCTACTCCACCGAGGAGCTTGTAAGCCGCGGCGAGTACTTCACTGCTCGCCTGATGGCCGAGTACCTGGGCCTGCCGTTCCTGGACGCCGCGACGGTTGTGGCGTTCCATCACGACGGTACGCTCAGCATGAACCGCACCTCCGAGCTGGTGCAGGAGTACGGCCAGCAGGGCGGCTTTGTTATGCCCGGTTTCTACGGCGCGACGCGCGAGGGCCAGATCAAGCTGCTCGATCGTGGCGGCGGCGATATCTCGGGCTCGATCCTGGCCAAGTGCCTGGGCGCCGACCTGTACGAGAACTGGACCGACGTCTCGGGTTTCTATTCTGCCGATCCTCGCATTGTGCCCGAGGCTCAGCCCATTGCGCGCGTTACCTACGAGGAGCTGCGCGAGCTTTCGTACATGGGCGCAAGCGTCCTGCACGAGGAGGCCGTGTTCCCTGTGCGTGAGGCGGGTATTCCGCTGGTCATCAAGAACACCAATGCGCCGCAGGACCCCGGCACCATCATTAGCGAGACGGCTGACGAGGGTGAGGCGGAGCCCATCATTACCGGCGTGACCGGCAAGCGCGGTTTTGTCGCCATCAACGTTGCCCGCGACCGCACCAAGCCGCGCGTCGGCTTTATGCGCCGCGCGCTTTCGGTCTTCGAGCGCTATGACGTTTCCGTTGAGCACATGCCCACCGGTGTCGACCGCTTTGGCGCCGTGGTGCAGGAGAAGGATGTACACGATTCGCTGTACTCGCTTGTGGGCGACATCCAGCAGGAGGTCGAGCCGCTCGAGATCGAGGTTGTCGAGGGCTTGGCGCTCATCGCGACCGTCGGCCGTAACCTGCGAGGCCGGGCGGGTATCTCGGGCCATCTGTTTGGCATGCTTGGCCAGGCTGGCGTGAGCGTGCGTATGATTTCGCAGAGCTGCGACGAGATCAACATCATTATCGGTGTCGAGGAGAAAGACTTCGACCTGGCGATTCGGACCATTTACCGTGCCTTCTCCGACGAGAACGGCATTGTGAAGGTCTCTGACCTGGAGGCCCCCGTGCCGGCCAATCCCACCTTGGCCGCGCTCAAAAAGTAGCGACTGCTCGGTAGATTTTTGGGTCATGTCTCAAAAATCTACGGCGGGGCGTTTCGTTTCGGTTTCGTTTCGACGGGGCGGGTTTCGTGCCCGCCCCGTTCTTGTATACACTGGCAACAATAATCGGCCTGCTCGGCGTGCGGGCAAAAGCCAAAACCTTTAAAGGGGGAAGCATGAAACAGTACACGGTTGCTATTTTGGGCGCGACGGGAGCCGTGGGCACCCAGATGCTCGAGTGCCTCAACGAGCAGGAGTTCCCGGTTGGCAAGCTCAAGCTACTGGCAAGTGCACGCTCCGCGGGTAAAACCGTCGAGTTCCGCGGCGAGCAGATCGTGATCGAAGAGGCTTGCCCCGAGGCCTTTGAGGGCTGCGACATCGTACTTGGAGCCGCCGGCGACGACATCGCGAAGGAGCTACTGCCCGAGGCCGTCAAGCGCGGCGCCGTCGTGGTCGACAACAGCCATGCCTTCCGCATGGATCCCGAGGTGCCGCTGGTTGTGCCCGAGATCAATGCCGACGACATCAAGTGGCATCACGGCCTTATCGCCAATCCCAACTGCGCGACCATCATCGGCCTGGTTCCCACGTGGCCGCTGCATCGGCTCGCCGGCGTGAAGCGCATGATCGTCTCGACGTATCAGGCGGCTTCGGGTGCCGGCGCTCCCGGCATGGCCGAGCTCGAGGCTCAGCTGGCCGCCCTGGGCCGTGGCGAGGAGATTCCCGAGCCGCGCGCATTTGCCGCCCAGCTCGCGAGCAACCTGATTCCGCAAATTGGCGGCGTCAAGGAAGAGGGCTTTACCTCCGAGGAGATGAAGCTGCAAAACGAGGGCCGTAAGATCATGCACCTGCCCGAGCTGCGCGTGAACTGCACCTGCGTGCGCGTGCCCGTGCTGCGCTCGCACTCCGAGAGCATTACGCTCGAGTTCGAGCGCGACATTACGGTTGACGAGGCCCGTGCTGCGTTGGCTGCCGCTCCGGGCGTGAAGCTGGTTGACGACATGAGCGCCGAGGATGCGCACGATCGCTTCCCCATGCCGATGGATACGTCCGACCAGGACCTGATCTGGGTCGGTCGCGTGCGCCGCGACATCTCGAACCCCGAGGCTGCGCGCGGCATCACCTTCTGGTGCTGCGGCGATCAAATCCGTAAGGGCGCGGCAACCAACGCCGTCCAGATCGCTAAGCTGCTCTGCGAGTAGTGTGACCTGTCCGGCGGGGTCCGGGCTTAGTTTTCAGAACGTCCTCGACCATGTGTGGCGCCTTGTCCTGCTCCTTCGGAGCCGCGGACAAGGCGCCACACTGGTCTGCGGAGTGTTCTGAAAACTAAGCCCGGCCCCGCCTGCGGTGACGCTGCTGCGAGCGGCCTGCGATGGGGCCGTTGTTGGTTGGGGCCGCTGGGCTGATGTGGGGGCGCGTGGCCATTGCGGGCCTTGGTCCCGGCGGCGGCCTCGGCGCTTCGCGCCTGCCGCCTTGGGGGACTGTGGGGCGCGGCCGGCAGCTGCGGCGCTTCGCGCCTGCTGCCCGAGGTGACTTTGGGGTCGATTGGGGTTGTCTGCACAATTCGCGGTATTATGGTGCGGAGTTTTGAAAGGAGCCGCTGGTGGTCACGACGACGTTTGCTTCGCCTTTGGGCGAAATCCTGCTTGCCGCTGATGGCCGCGGTCTGACGGGACTTTGGTTTGAGGGGCAGGAGCATTTTGGCTCCACGCTTCTACGGGAAGACTCCGAACATGTTGAAGGCGCCGACGCGGTTTCCGGTATTGGCGGCATGTCGTCGGCGAATCCGGCAAATGGTGCGGCCTCTTCGGTGCTTGAGTGTTCCTGGGCTTGGCTGAATGCTTATTTTGCAGGGCAGGAGCCTCGGTTTACGCCGCCGTTGCATATGATCGGTACGGCGTTTCAGCGTGAAGTTTGGTACGAGCTGCTTTCTATTCCGCGTGGTGAGGTCGCTACGTATGGCGAGATCGCCCAGCGTGTCGCCGCCCGCCATCGGGTGCCGGGAAACGAGGCTCCCGTTGTGTCTCCTCGTGCGGTGGGGGCTGCGGTCGCGCGTAATCCAGTTTCGATTATCGTGCCGTGCCATCGCGTGGTGGCGGCCGACGGATCGCTCAACGGATATGCCGGCGGGCTTGACCGCAAGGAGTGGCTGCTTCGGCTTGAGGGCGCGTACGAGGAGTGACGCTCGAGTACTTTGCCTGTAGTAGCCGACTTCGACCAAAGCTCGCTCGAGTTCGCTTTGATCAGAGCACTTAAGACCCTTGTTTCCTGTCAATAGTGCTATCTGTTTGTTGATGGATATCCACGACTTCTGGTATTTCATTTAAGCCTCTTGATATAAAAAGAGCTGGAGTTGCGCATCGTTGAGAGGCTTTCCAGCTTTAGAGACATAAAATTATAAGATACGATGACCTGCGTCAAGGAAGCTGCCAGATGACCTTGGAGCGGCTGATTGCCTGGCCTAAAACCTGATGCGCGGAACGGCGCCCAACGCTATTCAGCGCGCTTGATAGGATGACGAACCACAGTCTTAAGTTTCTCCGGTGCACATTTGCGTGGATCGGAGAGATAGATTTCGTGATGTAAACGGGAGTCTGAGAAGTCGGGGACATAGCCCTGCTCGGTCATTAATTCATGCATAGCGTTTACGGTCGCCGGTTCGTTGTCGTAGGGCCCGGTGTGCATGCATTGAACGCAGAGACCTTCGTCAACTTTAAGCAGCTCGACGGCAGAAAAGTCCAGTTTCTTTTTGGTCGTGGCTTCCGCGACTGCCCAGTCAAAGTCATCTTGGGTGACGAAATCGGGCAGGCGGATGCACGAGATAAAGTTGAAATCGTCCTTGCGTACATAGTCGATGTCGCCGCTCGGGGAGTCTTGCCACCAGAAACCCTCGAGCGGCGGTACCACAAAGTCGAAATAGCCCTCGATACTCCTTGAGCCTTTCTTCGACATCTTGACGGTATAGGCGATGCCGTAAAGCAGCGGCAGGGCGTTTTGATACTCGCCACCTTCGGTATTTGGGTCGCCCTTTCCGCGAACGGCAACGTAGCTCATAGGCGGGACAGTTACGATACTCGGCTTGCTTGCAGGTTTGTAGAGCTCCTTGCATTCCTTCTTAAAGTCGAACGCCATGTTGGCCGCCTTTCTGCGAATTGGCCTGCTTAGATAGCGGAATCATATCATAGAAACGAACAGCTGTTCGAATGATTTGGCTGACAGATTGAGATGCGTGCGTTGTGTTTGGCGGTCGGCCTGACCCCGTCGATGATTTCCCTGTCTCCTCGTAGCCTCATCTATAGCTGCCGTTTCCCCATATAAAACCTGCCAAAATAAACCTGTCCCTTTTTGGTCGGTGGGAAATGGGTAATACTAAAGAGTTATCCGACCAGATGGGAATTAATCGATGGCCTATATCGAATTCAAAGACGTCATCAAAGCATACGGCGAGGGCGACGCCCGCATTCATGCGCTCGACGGCGCGAGCTTTACGGTCGAGCGCGGCGAGCTCGCCATCATTCTGGGTGCTTCGGGTGCCGGCAAGACCACGGCGCTCAACATTCTGGGCGGCATGGATACGGCGACCTCCGGCACCGTGACGGTGGACGGGCGCGACGTGAGCTCCGCCAACGAGGCGCAGCTCGTGGAATACCGCCGCGCCGACGTCGGTTTTGTCTTCCAGTTCTACAATTTGGTCCCCAACTTGACGGCGCTCGAAAACGTCGAGCTCGCGGCGCAAATCTGCCCCGATTCGCTCGATGCCGAACAGACGCTTCGCCAGGTTGGCCTGGGCGAGCGCCTGGGCAACTTTCCGGCACAGCTTTCGGGCGGCGAGCAGCAGCGCGTGTCCATTGCCCGCGCACTGGCCAAGAACCCCAAGCTGCTTTTATGCGACGAGCCCACGGGCGCGCTCGACTATAAAACCGGCAAGCAGATCTTGCAGCTGCTGCAGGATACCTGCCGCAAGCAGGGCATTACGGTCATCATCATCACGCACAACTCCGCGCTCGCGCCCATGGCCGATCGCCTGATCCGCTTTAAGAGTGGTCGCGTGGAGAGCGAGACGGTCCAGCAAAATCCCGTGCCGATCGAGACAATCGAGTGGTAGTGCCCATGGACCAAGATCGCCAAAACAGCCAAAACCACGATACGGAGCACGCGGGTCGCGACCGGGAGTTCGCGACCTACCGTACCGCTCAAAGCTCAAACGATATGGTGCCGACGGTTTTTCGCCGTGGCATCTACCGCACAATCCGCGGCAGTCTTAAGCGCTTTTTGTCCATCGTGGTCATCACCGCGCTCGGCGTGAGCGTGATGTGCGGTCTTAAGGCGGGCTGCGAGGATTTGTGCGATTCGGTCGATGCCTACTTTGACCAGCAGAATGTCTATGACATTAACGTGCAGTCGACCTATGGCCTTACGCGCGACGATCTTGCGGCTATCCAAGAGGTTGACGGCGTCGAGACGGCCGAGGGCATCTACGCCGAGACCGCCTACACCGCCGTGGGCACAACGCGCGAACGCGTGGTCGTGCAAAGTCTCTCCAAGGAGAACATCGATCAGCCAGTGCTCGTGAACGGCGATTTGCCCGAGAGCGCCGATGAGGTCGCGGTGACTTCGAAGTTCCTGAAGGCTTCGGGCAAAAAGCTCGGCGATACCGTGAGTTTTGCCGCCAATGACGCGAGCTCGTCGAACCAAAGCGCCAAGGATCAGTTTGCCGCGGGCGAGTACACCATTACGGCCGAGGTCCTCGATCCTACCGACGTGAGCTCCGACTCGACAGTCAACGCCTTTCGCGCCGCTTCGGCGGCGGACTATAAGTTCTATGTGAGCGAGGATGCCGCGACATCTTCTTCCTACTCTGCGGTCCACGTGATTGTCGAGGGAGCCAAGAGTCTTAACTCCTATTCGGATGCCTACACGACAAAGATCAACGAGGTTAAAGGCAACATCGAGAAGATCCGCGAGGGGCGTGAGAAGGCGCGCGCTCAGGAACTGACGGTCGACACGCCGGCAAGCTTGGATGCGGCCGAGCGCCAGGCGAATATGCTCTTTGGGATTGAGCAGGACAACATCAATCGCATGGCAGAGGGCAGCGAGGAGCGCGTGCAAGCGCAGACCGACCTGGATCAGCGCCGCGCCGCCGCCGACCAGCAGTTTGCCGATGCCCGCGCCGAGCTTTCCGATCTGGGCGAATGCACCTGGTACATCCAGGACCGCGGCAATATCGCAAGCTACTCGAGCGTGGAGAGCGATAGCTCGTCAATTGAGGCTATCGCCACGGTGTTCCCGTTCATCTTCTTTATCGTCGCCGTGCTCATCAGTCTTACCACCGCCACACGCATGGTCGAGGAAGAGCGCACGCTCATTGGCCTGTACAAGGCGCTCGGCTATTCGAGCGGGCGTATTCTGTCCAAATACGTGGACTACTCGCTGTGGGCGTGTCTGATCGGCGGCGTGCTCGGCAACATCATCGGATTTGTGGGCCTGCCGCTGTTCCTGTTTACGGTGTTCGACGATATGTACTCACTGCCCCAGATGCTGCTTTCGTACGACATCGTGTCCTCGATCGTTTCGGTGGCGCTGTTTGCCGTGGGCGTGGTGGGCGCCACGATTATCGCCTGCCGCCACGAGATGGCCGAGACCCCGGCCTCGCTTATGCGTCCCAAGGCCCCGCGCGCTGGCTCGCGCATCTTGCTTGAGCGCATCGGCTTTATCTGGCGTCGCATGGGCTTTTTGAACAAGGTGGCGGCGCGTAACCTGTTCCGCTACAAAAAGCGTGCCTTTATGACCATCTTCGGTATTGCCGGCTGTACGGCGCTCGTGATCTGCGGTATGGGCATCCGCGACACGTCGGTGGCGCTTTCGCCCAAACAGTACGGGCATATCACGCGCTATGACTTGCTGGCGGTTGCTAACCCCGACGATTTTTCACAGACGTGCGCGGCATTGGATGAGCGCGGCGCGGCCAATGATTCCAACGTGACCGTGACTTCGACGCTGCCGATTATGACCGACAACGTTACCTTTACATTCGGCGGAAAGAGCGAGACCGTGCAGCTCATCGTGATTCCCGACGACCGCACGGGTGACTTGGGCGATTACGTGCGCCTGGAGGATGAGTCCAAAGAACCGCTGTCTTTGCGTGACGGGGACGTGTATCTGAGTAAGAGTTCACAGCTGGTGCTGGGGATTCAACCGGGCGATACGGCGCACGTCCAGGATTCGTCGCTCAATGTCGCCAAGGTCAAAGTCAGCGACATTTCGCTTAACTATCTGGGCAACACGCTTTACATGACGCAGGGCACCTATGAGCGCGCGTTTGGCCGAAGCGCACGCCTTAACGGCGTCTTTGTGCTGCTTAAGGGCTCGTCGGCCGACCAGATTGCGTTTAGCAAGAATCTTAAGAGTGACGGTTGGCTTACGATTTCGAGCACGGCCGAACATTGGCAGAACTACGAGGCGAACTTTACGATTATCAATTCCGTCGTGGTGCTCGTGACCTTTATGGCGGCGTGCCTATCGTTTGTGGTGGTGTTTACGCTGTCCAACACGAATATCTCCGAGCGCGAACGCGAGCTGGCGACCATCAAGGTGCTGGGCTTCCGCCGTGGCGAGGTGCACCATTACGTCAACAAGGAGACGTTGATCCTCACGGCAATTGGCGCCGCGCTGGGCGTGCCACTGGGCGGCTTGCTGGCCGAGAGCTTCACGTACATCCTGCAGATGCCGTCGCTGTACTTCGACGTTGAGGTCGAGCCACTGAGCTACGTGCTTGCCGTGGTACTTTCCTTCGGCTTTACGTTTATCGTCAACCTCGCCACCAATCGTACCCTCAACAAGATCGACATGGTCGGCGCCCTCAAAAGCGCCGAGTAACCTGCCTGGGATTCAAGCCGTAGCGAGCTGTAACGTACCACAACCGCATTTTTGCATAAACCGCCCCGCCGATTGCATATTTCGGCGGGGCGGTTGCTTTTTGCCCGCGGGTACCCCAGGGGGCGCCGTGCAAATTCCGGAGTATTCAGCATCCCGGAGCCCGCGGGTGGTAGCGCACAGAGATGTGGTGTAAGAGGCGGGGCATGCCCCGCCTCCGCCCTTT
>CABQWP010000067.1 GCA_902467875.1 uncultured Collinsella sp.
CGGCCGCCACTGAGGCGATGCCGACGCCGGTGTTGCCGCTCGTGGGCTCGATGATGGTGTAGTCGCCACCGCGCACGAGCTTGCCTGCCTTCTCGGCCTCGTCAATCATGCTCTTGGCGACGCGGTCTTTAACGGACCCAGCGGGGTTGAAGTATTCCAGTTTGACGAGCACGCGAGCCTTGAGGTCCTCGTCGGCCTCAAAGTGAGTGAGCTCCAGAAGCGGGGTGTGGCCGATAAGCTGATCGATGGACGTGTAAACCTTGCTCATGGTGAACCTCCAAAGTGTTCAAGTTGCTGGTTGCCGTGTGGTTTTACGGCGTGTCTAGCAGCTAAACCCATAAACCTTATAGGTTGTTCGTTTAGCTGTTGGCAAGCATAGTAGACACTAAAGCCTAGTAATGCAATAGGAAATAGAAGATTATTACGAGTCGATTAACCATCTTGACCGGAACGGGTATTTCCAAAGCCAATTTTTCGGCTAGAATTTCAACGGACTAAAAGACCGAAAGGCAGCACTATATATGTTGGTTTCCACTAAGGGCAGGTACGCCCTGCGCGTTATGGTTGACCTGGCCGAGCACCAGGCGGCCGGTCGCATCCCGCTCAAAGAGATCGCGGCGCGACAGGGGATTTCTGAGAAATATCTCGAGAACATCTTGGCGACGCTCGTGCGCGCCAACATGCTTTCTGGCATGCGTGGCAAGGGCGGCGGCTACGTGCTCACGCGCCCGCCCGAACAGTACACGGTGGGCGAGATCTTGCGCCTGACCGAGGGCAGCTTGGCGCCGGTCGCCTGCCTGGATGGCGACTGCAAGGGCTGCTCGCGATCTGATGAGTGCCCCACGCTCGACGTGTGGAAGAACCTGGACAAGCTTATCAACGATTACCTCGACGGTGTGACGCTCGATCAACTTGTCGCCCCCAACGAAGGCTACGACTACGTCATCTAGCCCACCTGCTATGTGGGGACGGGGTGGAAATGGTAGATTTTCTTGCCCTCTGAGATTTGGCAAATTAGAAGGCCGCCCATTTTTGCGATGGGCGGCCTTTGATTTGGTCCGATGCGTTTGTGTGTCGGGGGCGTTCTACTCTTCGGCAAGACTATCGAGGATGCTGCGCATGATGGACACTAGGATGCTGCCCATAAAGGCCGAGCCAAAGCCGGCGATGGAGATGCCGACGCCCAACAGGTTGACCGACAGGTAGCTGGCGAGCTCCAGCATAAAGCTGTTGAGCACGAGCTGGAAAATGCCGAGCGTAATGATCGTGAGCGGCAGCGAGATGACCGTGAGGAACGGTTTGACGAACGAATCGACGATGTTGAGGAACAGTCCCACAAAGGCAAAGCAGACCCAGGCCTCGGCAAAGCCGAAGGGTTGGATACCGGGGACGAGGAACGTGGCGATCGCGATGGCGATCGAGGTGAAGAGCCAGTTAAGCATAAAGCGCATGGCGTGAATCCTTTCTTGCGCCGGGGTTGCTGGCGTCGCGTGAAGCGGCTTGCGGCGGCGACTTGGATGGTTGCGCGGGCGCGCCGCGGTGTTTGGGCGCCCATTGTCTCAAATATTCGTGGAGCTTACGTGCGCATTCGGTTTCTAAACGGCGTTCGTCCTGAAAAACGTGCCGCTGACAGAGAGTCTTGTCACTTTAGTTTAGTGGTGTGCTACACTGCTACGGGCAAATGGCCCATGCATAGTTTTATTGCATATTTACGGGCGAACGATGCCCGATGTCAGTATCAACTTCGATGCCTTATGGCGGGTTTGGCGGTGATCGATGAATATCGAGAACATGTTTGACAAGCCTGATGTCAAGCAGCTGGTCCACGCATTTAGTCTTTTGGACGACGAGAATGATATTCAAGCGTTTTTAACCGATATCTGCACGCCGCGCGAGATTTGCGATTTATCGCAGCGCCTGCAGGTCGCGCGTTATCTGGATGAGGGCGAGCCCTATGTTGAGGTTCAGGCCCGCACGGGCGCCTCGTCCACCACGGTGAGCCGCGTGTCCAAGGCGCTTAATGGCGAGTACGGTGGCTATCGCAAGATCCTCATCAAGCTGGAGGATGGCGAGTAGGCCAGCGGCAAAAAACGAATTGCGCAGAACCGTCCCTTCGGGGGCGGTTTTTTGATCCCTTGGGGACGGAGGAAAACGGATCACCGGGTTAGACTGACCCCCTCGGTGATCCGTTTTCCTCCGTCCCCAAGGGATCAAATCTGTTGGCGTGGGGCAAATCTGTCCGCGTGGGCGGGTAGGATGGATGCATTGATTATTGCGAACGGTTTGAGTGGAGGACCATGCCTGTTCGAATCTATACCACCAATACCGGTACGGACTTGAGCGATGCCGAGGCGGCGTCGCTCGCCGACCTGGTTGCCCGCCACGGGCGTGCCGTTTTGCTGGCGCCCTCGTTTGCCGAGCTCGACCTGTGCCGTCACGATGCTGCGGTTGCTGGCGCCTCGCTGGGCGTTGACTACAAAACCCCTGCGTCGTGGCTTCGCTCGCTGTGGGAGCTTATGGGCGATGGCCGCGGCTTCGTCGACAACATGCAACGCCAGATGCTGTTCTCGGACATGATCGCCCGTCGCGCCGATGCCGACCTGCAGCCGCTTTCGCGCAGTCAGGGCACGGTGCGCATGCTCGCGCGCATGGCCCGCGATGTGCTGCCGGGCGTAGCGGGAACGGGTGCCGAGCGCTGCCGCGGCGACGTTTGCCAGCCCGATCCCAAGAGCGACGCCGAGGCTCGCGTGTTCGAGCTGTTGAGTGCCTATGCGAGCGGCTTGGACCGTCGAGACATGGTCGAGCCCTGCGAGGCGGCTGACCTTATGGCCGAGGTGCTGGCCGACGGCCTTCCGGCGTGCGCCCGCGCGGTATGCGTGCGCGGCATCACATCGTTTACGCACGGCCTGCTCGAGCTGCTGTCGGCCGTGGCGAACAATGGGGGAGAGGTCGTTGTGCTGCTTGCCCGCGAGCAGGCGGCGATGCGCGAGGAACTTGCTGCCGCCTTTGATGCCCGCGGTGTGCTGTTTGAGGCTGCGCCGCTGGGGGAGGGTGCCGCTGCGCTCCAGACTGCCTCCAAGTCGGCCGCTCAGCCTACCTTTGTAGAGGTTGCCGGCCCTCACGCCCGCGTCCACGCCTATGTGGATGCAATCGATGAGCTGGTAAAAACGTGTGAGGACGCCGCGGTCGACGGCGGTGTCGCGGCGTCCGCGGACCCCGTGCGCGTGCTCGTGGTGTCTGCCCGGGCTCCCCAGCTGTTCGGTGAACTCGCTGCCCGTTTGGCGGCACGTCATATTGCGGCCGAGACAACCGAGTTCACGGCGTTTTCCCAATCCATTGCGGGCAGACAGTT
The DNA here is from genome assembly GCA_902467875.1 of uncultured Collinsella sp. Classification (GTDB taxonomy): domain Bacteria; phylum Actinomycetota; class Coriobacteriia; order Coriobacteriales; family Coriobacteriaceae; genus Collinsella. The sequence goes on from CABQWP010000067.1 coordinate 3,353, forward strand.
CACGGCGCTCGCCAAACTGATCGAGCGCATGAAGGCCGCCGACGAGGGCACCGCCTCCAAGACCGAGTGGTGGCCCGCGCCGGAGCTTACCGACTGGATTTACAGTCCGCTTTCGGGTGCCGATGCTGCCAGCGCGCGCACCTTCGACAAGAATATGCGCCTGTCGCGCGGCAAGACCACCGCGGCCGTCAAGAGCCTGCTGCAGAGCGTGCAGGGCCAGGTCAGGGGCACGCGCAAGGCCGCCAGTGATGATAACTGGTTTAAGAACGTGCCGTGCGTGGTCTCGGACGTGTTCCAAGCGCTGTGGCGCGACAAGCCCGTGGCGGCGCTCAAGGCAATGCTCGCCGTCGCCGAGGCGTTGCCCGATCGCGCCCTTGGAGGCCTTGACGGTCAGGCTCGTCGCCAGGCGGAGACCGCCCTGCTGCGACATGCCATCGACATCCTTATGAACGATGCCCGTACGCTCGACGTGTCGCAGGCCGCGACCGTGCCCGTGCTCGACGACGTTCGTACCAAGGTGGACAAGCGCAGCACCGCATACGATTACGAGACCTACGAGGTCGACCGCGCGCCGCGCGCCCAGGTGCGCTTTGCGTCGCTTGCCGATGCGGCAGCCCTGCGCCCCGCCAGCTACGATGCCGTGCTGTTTGCCGACGTCGACCTGGACAGTTATCCGCTCTCACATGAGGAGGGCCCGCTGGCTACGCTGACGGCCGAGCTGGGGCGCAGCGGCGTGACGCTTGAGCCCGCGGCCCTGCTGCGCGTGCGCTTTGGCCGCGCGATGCAGGCGGCACGCGGCCCCGTTGTGCTCGCCCGCGTGACCCACGATCGCCAGGCGCGCGAGTGCTACCCGGCTGCCGTGTGGACCGAGCTGCGGGCGCACGCCGAGGCTGCCGGCGCCGCCCAGGTGACATGCGTGGGCGAGGGCGGTATCGTCGCCGATTTTGATCCAGCGGCAGGCGAGGGCATCGAGTGCAAGCGCGTCGCGTGCGAGGCTCCTCAGCATTTGAGTGAGGCGGCTGTGCCGTACCTGGTCCTGCGTCGCCGCGATGGCGAGGGCGAGAACGCGCCACTCGTGCCGCGTTTGACGTCCGCCTCGCAGATTGAGGCGTACTCGACGTGCCCGCTGTGCTGGTTCGTGTCGTATCGCGTGAAGCCCCAGTCCATCGACGCGGGCTTTGGCAACATGGAGAAGGGCAACTTTGTCCACGATGTGCTGGAGCATCTGCATGCCCGCCTGCCCCAGGAGGGCATGGAGCGCGTGACGCCCGAGAATCTGCCGCGCGCTCAGGGGCTGTTGCGCGAGGTCTTTGACGAGACGTTGGCCGAGCACGCCGGCAAGCGCGGCACGGAGGGCCCGCTGGTGCCGCTCTCTGCGGTGGAGGAGCGCCAGGTGGCCGAGATCTTGCCGCAGCTGGAGGGCGTGCTTGCCTACGAGTCCGAGGCGCTTGCCCCCTTTGCCCCGCGCTACCTGGAGTTCGCCTTCAACGAGCTCAAGGTCGAGTATGCCGGTTGGCCGCTTGGCGGGCGCATCGATCGCGTGGACGTGGACGCCGAGAATCGTGCCGTGGTGATCGACTACAAGCATCGCACGGGCGTTGAGGAGTTTAAGCTCGCCGACCCTACGGTGCGCGACGAGGAATCGGGCGCGGCGCCCATCGATGATCCGCGCTGGTTGCCGCCACATACCCAAACGCTCATCTATGCTCAGGCCATGCGCCGGGCGCTGGATTTGGACACCCGCGCGGCGCTCTACTTTTCGACCAAGGGCGGCAAGCCGGCGTTGCGCGGTGCCGCGAGCGCCGAGCTGCTCGAGGAAGAGCGCGGCGACGGTCGCATCCCGGGCCTTAAGAAAGGTTTCCCCGGCGAGGGTGGCAGCATGGACTTCGACGCCCTGCTCGATCGCGTGGAGGCCGGCATTGCCGAGCGCCTGCGCGAGCTCGAGGCAGGCAACGTTGCCGCCGTCGACCCGACGTCGGCTCAGGCCGCGCATGCGCGCTGCTCGTATAACCACGAAGGAACGTTTGTAAGGAGGGACGTGTAGACCATGGATCTTTCGACTTTGATGCCGCAACAGCTGCAGATCGTCAAAACACTCGACCGTCCGCTGTTTGTCTCGGCGGGCGCCGGTTCGGGCAAGACCTTTACCCTCACGCGCCGCATCGTCTACGCGCTCTCGCCCGAATCCGGTCCGTTCGTTGAGCATCTGGACCAGGTGCTCGCCATTACCTTTACCAAAGATGCCGCGGCCGAGATCCGTGACCGCGTGCGCCGCGCGCTCATCGACGAGGGCATGGACGAGGAGGCCCTGACCGTCGACGATGCATGGATCTCGACCATTCACGGCATGTGCTCGCGTATCCTGCGTGCACACGCGTTGGAGCTAGGCATCGATCCCGAGTTCACGGTGCTCACCGACACCGACGAGCTCATGGACCAGGCTGTTGAGCATGTGCTGGCCCGCGCGACGGCGCCCGATGCCGCCCCCGAGCTCGCGGCATCGCTCAAGGCCCTCTACGCCTGGTATCCCATGGCGGGCGAGGGCGGCCCCTTTGGCGCCGGCACCACCATCAAGGGCCTGGTGCGCGAGCTGCTGGAGCTCTCGAGCCAACTGCCGGGCGGCATGGACGACGTGTGCGTGGCGCGCGGTCAGGCCGATACCTCGGCACTCGCCGACGCCTATCGTGCGGCGTTGGGTGCGAGCAAGGCCGCGACCGAGAAAGCGCAGGTGGCGCTCGATGCCATCGATGCGTTCGAGGCGAGCAGCAAGACCATGGCCGATGCGGCGCGACTCATGATGTCGTGCACTATGCCGCGCGCGGGCAAGGCATTCCCTAAGGAGCAGGTCGAACTGCTCAAGGCCGAGGCCGCCGATGCGTTTATCAATATCGTGCTTGCCTGCGGTGGCCCGGCGCTCGATGCGCTGGTGGGCCTGGCCCGTTCCGTGGAGGCCGAGTATCGCGCGCTGAAGGCTGCCCAGTCTGCCCTCGACAACAACGACCTGCTGCGCATGGCCTACGAGGCCCTGCGCGATTACCCGGCCATCCGAGCGGCATACGAGGGCCGCTTTAAGATGGTCATGATCGACGAGTTCCAGGATACCGACCAGATGCAGGTCGATCTGATCCGCTACCTGACGGGTGCGGGGGAGCGCGCGCTGTGTACCGTGGGCGATGCGCAGCAGTCCATCTATCGCTTCCGTGGCGCCGAGGTCGAGGTGTTCCGTCGTCAGGAGCACAAGGTGGGCTCATCTGCCGCGCCCGAGGCGACTGCCGTGGCCGACACCCCTGCTGGCGAGCTCGTCAAACTCGTGCGCAACTTCCGCAGCCACGACGAGGTGCTGCGCTATGTGGCCAGCGTCTTTGATGGCGACGACGGCGGCCTGATGCAGGGCTTTTTGGACCTTGAGGCGAGCGACGGCCGCAAGGACACGCTGGTGGCAGACGCCTCGCGTCGCCAGGCTCTCTTTGTTGCCGGCGGCAGTACGCAGGAGCGCACACAGGCCAAGGCCCGTGCAATCGCGGAGCGATTCCGCGCGCTTGCCGATGCCGGCCAGCCCCAGGGCGGCATGGTGCTGCTGCTGGGTCGCATGACCAACGCAGACGTCTACGCACAGGCCTTCCGCGACCAGGGACTCGACTGCGTCATCGCGGGCGGCTCGGTCTTTGCCCAAGCCGCCGAGGTGCAGACGGTGCGCGCCCTGGTTTGTGCGCTCGCCAATCCGGCCGATACGGCGCAGGGCCTTATGCCGCTGCTGGCCTCGCCGATGTTTGCGCTCGGCGCCCAGGAGTTCCTAGCGCTGGCGACCAAGCTCGACGAGCAGACGGGGGAGACCTCGCGCAGGAATATCGACGTGGGCATCATGAGCGATTCCGATGTGCCGGGCCTGCAAGACCTGCCGCTCGTGACGCGCGCCCGCGAGGTACTGCGGTATGCGCTTCGTCGCGTGGGGCGCGATTCGTTCGCAGCCATCGCGCGCGACGTGGTCAACGCCTCCGGCTGGTTTGTGCGTCTGGCACAGCGTGGTCCCGAGGGCAAGGCCATTGCCGCCAACGTGCTCAAGGCGCTCGACGCTGTGGCCGAGGCGGAGGCCGAGTTCGGCAACTCGCCGCGTTCCATCGCGCTTGCCTTCGATCGCTTCCTAGCGGGCAAGGAAGCCCCGGGTGCCCTCAACGAGGAGGGCGACGGCGCGGTGCGCATCATGACGGTGCACGCATCCAAGGGCCTGGAATATCCGGTCGTGGCGGTCGCCGAGTGCTTTGGCGTGCGCAAATCGTCCGGTGCGGCTCAGATGGGGCGTGTCGAGGGCGGGGCGCAGGTTGTGGCACTGCCTGCACGCTTCGACGGCGTTAAGCTCGCCGACGGAACCTTTGTGAAGGGCGACGACGTTAAAAAGCAGTTTGAGCATGCGTTTAAGGGCAAGGGCACGTCGCTATGGCTGCCGCCGGAGCTCATGGAGGACGTCTGCGCGACGGGTTCTCCCGCTGAGGCATTTGCTCGCCTGCGCAACGACGACCTGCAGCTTTCGCTCGAAGAGCGGGCTCGTTTGCTCTATGTCGCCATGACGCGTGCGCGCGAGCTGGTGATCTTGGCGATGGATGCCGGCGTGAGCCGTGGCAAGGTGACGGCGCCGACCTTCGACGTCGAGACCGATCTGACCTACGACGTGCTGCGACGTATTTTGCCGACCGACGCTCTGGACATGCCACAGCTCGATAGTGATCGTTTGACGTTCGACAACTCCAAGCCGGGCGACTACGAGCTCATTTCGCTCGCGGACTTTACCTTTGGCGAGCAGGCGTTTGAGGCCAACGCTTCGCTGGATGCCGAGGGCAGGCTTGTCCGCGGCGATGCGGAGCCGGAGGGCGCCGGTGCAGATGCCCGCGCCGCCGTTCCCGGTCCTGCCGACCCTGAGCCCGATGCGTTTGAGCTCGTGTATCCCCAGGCGGTGGGCGTGCGAATGGGCATCTGCCCGTATCCGGCGCGCGATTCGTACAGCTACTCGTCAATTGCAGCGGCGCTGCATGCCGAGTCCGAGGACCGTGCTGCCGAGACGCACGTGCCCATGGACGAGGCCGGCGATGATGCGGAGTCGGATGGTTCCGAGATGACGGATGCAGACGTGGCCGCCGTTGAGCCCGCCGGCAACCCCATGGCGCTGGGCTCGGCGTTCCATGCCGCCTGCCAGTGGCTGATCGAGATGGGTGCCGATGCGCTGCCCGCCGCGCGTGCCGATGCACTGGCGCGTCTGTGGTGCCTGACGCCGGAGCAGCGCGAACGCTTCGACGTTGCTCTGGACCGCTGGCTCAAGTCGGCCGTTCGTGCCGACCTGCTCGCGTGGCCGTGCGTTCGCGCCGAGGTGCCGTTCTTTTCGCTGGGCTGCGAGGACGAGGACATCGCTCGCTACGGTGCATATGCCGAGGGCGCCATCGACGCTTTGGCGACGAACCCGGCCGATCCGTCACGCGCGCTGGTCATCGACTACAAGACGGGCGGCACGCCGGATGAGACGCCGGAACAGTTGCAGGAGAAGCACGTCCTGCAGGCGCGCGTCTACGCTGATGTTCTACACAAGGCGGGCTTTGAGGCCGTGACCGTCAAGTTCGTCCGCGTGGAACAGGCCGATCCGACTCTCTTCGTCAATCCCGCCGAGCCCCAAGTAGTCACCTACAATCTCTAGCCCTCAACAGCGTGCGGTGGGATCCCTCCCGATTCCACCGCAACTCAGGGGTAGCTAATTTGGGACGGGGCTATTTTAGCTACCCTTTGGCTGACGGCGAATGAGTCGGGGTTGGAATACATTTCAACCGATGCATGGGGGTAGCTAAAATAGCCCCGTCCCAAATTAGCTACCCGTGTGGGTTTGGCTAGGTTCGGGTGCTGTCCGTGCCGTGCGGTAAAATCGTTCAGTCAGAACACGAACCCGCATCGGAGCTCATCACATGGCATTCGTCCATCTGCACAATCACACTGTTTTCTCCATGCTCGACGGCGCAACCCGTATCCAGGATATGGTCAATCGTGCCGTTGAACTTGGCATGCCCGCCGTGGCCATTACCGACCACGGCTACATGTATGGCGTGCCTGACCTGGCGCTGGCCTGCGACGCCGTCAATCACAACACGCCCGAGTACAAAACCTGGAGCCACGACAAGGCCTTCTTGGAAAAGGACCGCCGCGACGAGCTGGTGGAGCCCGACCCCGAGGAAAACCCGCGCGAGCATGCCCAGTATGTGAAGGACATGGCCATGTGGGACGAGAAGGGCAATATCGACGAGCTCAAGCCGCCTCTGGTCATCAAGCCCATCTTTGGGTGCGAGGTCTACTTTACGCCGGACGAGACGCTCGCCCGCGACCACAAGCCCGAGCTCTACCACATGATCCTTCTGGCCAAGGACCAGGAGGGCTACGTCAACCTGATGCAGACGGTTTCCGAGGCCGCCGTGCAGGGCTTTTACTACAAGCCGCGCGTGACGCTCGACAACCTTCGCCGCCATGCCAAGGGCATGATCTGCACCAGCGCCTGCATCGCGGGCATCATCCCCAAATACATCGACCGCGGCGACATGGAAGGCGCCATCAAGTGGGCCGAGACCTTCCGTGACACCTTCGAGCCCGGCGACTTCTACATCGAGATCCAGGAACACGGCATCACCACCGACAACGGCCTGACCGACGAGCAGATGGACCGCACGCTCATCGACATCGCCAAGCAGGTGGGGGTCAAGGTCATCGCCACCAACGACTTCCACTACCTGCGCCGCGAGGACGCGCCCGTGCAGGACGTCATCATGTGCATTGGCATGAACGCCAAGGTCGACGACCCTAACCGCATGCGCATGACCGGCTCGGAGTTTTACATGAAGACCGAGGAGGAGATGCGGGCGATGTTCCCGTATTGCCCCGAGGCCTGCGACAACACGCTCGAGATCGCCGACAAGTGCTACGTTGAGCTGGACTGGGACTCCATCATCCTGCCGCGCTTCCCGTTGCTCGATCCCGGCGAGACGCACGAGAGCCAGTTCCGCCGCGAGTGCGAGAAGGGCCTGCGCCAGCACTACGGTGACGACTGGGCCACGCGCGAGATCGGCGGCGTCAACATCAAAGAGCGCTTTGAGTACGAATACAAGGTCATCTGCGACAAGGGCTTTGCCGCCTACTTTTTGATCGTTGCCGAGTACGTGCAATGGGCCAAGGACAACGGCATCGGCGTCGGCCCCGGCCGTGGCTCGGGCGCCGGGGCCGCACGCCCCCGCGCGCGGCG
>CABQWP010000068.1 GCA_902467875.1 uncultured Collinsella sp.
CGAGGCCGAGCGCAAAATGGATTCTAAAAAACACCTTGCCAAATAGGAGCGTCAGGACGCAAAGAGGCTCCGCAGCGCGAAGCGCGATGCGGAGCCTCTTTGCATGTCCGAGGACGTTCCGGAGAGAAGTCCCCGTCCCGCCCCCGGATTCCCGGTGGGAGTTCTAGACCTTGTCGGCCTTAGTACATACCGCCGCCCTGCTGACCAGCGGTAGCAGCAGCGATAGCGTCCTCAAGCTGAGTGTTCTTAGGCACATCGGAGACGGTGGCCTCGGTGATGAGGATCAGGCTGGCGACAGAAGCAGCGTTCTGCAGGGTGACGCGGCTGACCTTGACGGGGTCGAGGACGCCCATCTCGATCATGTCGCCCCACTCGCCGTTGGCAGAGTTGAGACCCTGGCCAGCAGGCAGCTCGGCAACCTTGTCGACCACGACAGCGCCCTCAAAGCCAGCGTTCTTGGCGATGGTGGCGACCGGAGCGGTCAGAGCCTTCTTGACGATGTCGACGCCGATCTTCTCCTCGGGGTCGTCGATCTCGACAGCGTCGAGCGCAGGAGCGGCGTCCATGAAGGCGACGCCGCCGCCGGCGACGATGCCCTCCTCGACAGCAGCGCGGGTAGCCTGCAGGGCATCCTCGACGCGGTGCTTGATCTCCTTGAGCTCGGACTCGGTAGCAGCGCCGACCTTGATGACGGCAACGCCACCGGAGAGCTTGGCCAGGCGCTCCTGGAGCTTCTCACGGTCGAAGTCAGAGGTGGTGTTCTCCATCTCGCCCTTAATCTGAGCGATGCGGGCGTCGATGGCCTCCTTGGAGCCAGCGCCGCCGACGACGACGGTGTTGTCCTTGGAGATGGTGACGGACTTAGCAGTACCGAGCATATCGGCGGTGATGTCAGCGACCTTCACGCCCAGCTCGTCCAGAGCGGCCTGGCCACCGGTGAGGACGGCGATGTCCTCGAGGATGCGCTTGCGGCGATCGCCGTAGCCCGGGGCCTTGACGGCGCAGACGTTGAGAGCGCCACGGATCTTGTTGAGGACCAGGGTCGGCAGAGCCTCGCCGTCGATGTCCTCAGCGATGATGAGCAGGCCACGGCCGGCGCGCTGGACAGCCTCGAGAACAGGCATGATGTCCTGAACGCTGGAGATCTTCTGGTCGGTGATGAGGATGTACGGATCCTTCATCACGGCCTCCATGCGGTCGTTATCCGTGACGAAGTAAGCGGAGACATAGCCCTTGTCGAACTGCATGCCCTCGACGGTGTCGATGGTAATGTCGAACGTCTGGGAATCCTCGACGGTGATGACGCCGTCCTTACCCACGACCTCCATGGCCTCGGCGATCTTCTCGCCGACCTCGGGGTCACCGGCAGAGATGGTACCGACGGAAGCGATCTGCTCCTTGGTCTCGACCGGCTTGGCCTGCTTCTTCATCTCGGCGACGGCGGCGTTTACAGCCTTGTCGATGCCGCGACGGATGGCCAGCGGGTTGGCGCCGGCGGCGACGTTACGCAGACCGTCGTTGACGATAGCCTGAGCGAGCAGGGTTGCGGTGGTGGTGCCGTCACCCACGGTGTCGTTGGTCTTGGTGGCGACCTCCTTCACCAGCTGGGCGCCCATGTTCTCGATGTTGTCCTCGAGCTCGATCTCCTTAGCGACGGAAACGCCGTCGTTGGTGATGGTCGGGGCACCGAACGTGCGCTGCAGAGCGACGTAACGGCCCTTGGGGCCCATGGTGACGGTAACGGCGTCGGCCAGAGTGTTGACGCCCTTGGCGAGCTTAGCGCGGGCATCGGTGTTGAACGTAATGTTCTTTGCCATGGTAGGTAATCCTCCAAAAGAAATGTGACTCGCGTCGCCGTTTCCGAGTCTTATACGGCGGACGCGTTCAAAGACGAATCAGAGATTCTGACGAGACTAGGCCTCGACGACGGCGTAGATGTCGTCGGCGCGCATGAGCAGATACTTCTCGCCGTCGACCTTGACCTCGTTGCCACCGAACTTACCGTAGATGACAACGTCGCCGACCTGAACGTCCATGGGGATGCGCTCGCCCTTGTCGTTGACCTTACCGGCGCCAACGGCAACGATAGTGCCGCGCTGCGGCTTCTCCTGAGCGTTGCTGGCGATGTACAGACCAGAAGCGGTCTTCTGCTCGGCCTCGTCGGGCTTGACCAGGACGCGATCTGCAAGCGGCTTCAAAGACGACATGCTTGTTTCCTCCTTTTTGGGCCGCGCGGTTGAGCCGTGCGGGTTTCCCTACTTCGTTTGCGTACGCGTTGAATGGTACCCACGAATGGCGGGTTATACAACACAGAGTCAAAAAATCTTATTTTTTGGCACTTAGATTTTCTGAATGCCGGGGGATAACTTAGCGGTGGCTCCCAGGGCGGACCGGAGGGCATGAAGTTTGCTGCTCTACAGTCCTGCGCAAGACGGAAAGCACATTAAGTGCTTTCCTTTGCGTGCGGAACTCGCGACAAACTTCATGCCCTCCGGTCCGCCCCGGGAGCCAGGTTGACTAATTCGGGCCCGGTATTCAGAAAAGTCAGTGCAGCAAAATGGCGATGCAGATGAGGTTAGCGCTCGTAGATCAGGTTGCCGGCTAGGTAGGTGGCCTGAACCTTGGTGGCTTGGAGCTCTTGGGGGTCAACGGTGAGCGGGTTTTGGTCCAAGACTACCAGGTCGGCGTACTTGCCAGGCTCCAAGCTGCCGAGGTTTTGCTCGTCGCCCGCTGCATAGGCGCTGCCCAGGGTGTAGTTGCGCAGAGCCGTTGCTGCATCGATGCGCTCGCTCGGCAACCAGCCGCCCTCGGGCCAGTGGCTTTTGGGGTCCTGGCGCGTGATAGCCGTGTAGAGCACGTTCATGCTGGTAACGGGCGTGATAGGGCTGTCGGTACCGAAGGCTTGGCGAATGCCGCGCTGCTTATAGGTTGCGAACGGCCACATGATGCGGCTGCGCTCCAGGCCCAGATCGCGCTCCGGTCCACCCGGGTCGAGTGTAATGTGGCAGGGCTGGCTCGAAGCAACCACGTTGAGCTTGCGCAGGCGGTCGATGTCCTCGGGCAGAAGGTTCTCCAGGTGCTCGAGCGTGTTATGGCCGTGCTGGGGCAGGCCGTACAGGTCGGCTGCTTCCTCGAAGATATCCAGCGCGGCATGAATCGCACCGTCACCAATAACGTGGATGCGCACGGTGTGACCGCGCTCCGCGGCCGCCAGAACCAGTTTGCGCATGCGCTCAGCCGGAACCGTCAGACGGCCCTGGTCGCCCGGGAAGCGCGGATTGGTATAGGGCTCGGTGAGATATGCCGTGTGTTCGCTCGACACGCCATCGAAGAACTGCTTAAAACCAGGCGCCGAGAGCAGCGCGTTGTTCGCGTAGCGGGTCTGCAGTTCTTCTAAGCGCGATTGGTCATCCAGCAGTGTGGGGAATAGATGGGCTCGGATGCCCAGTTTGCCGGCTGCCTGCAGTTTGTCGTAGACGTCGTCGCGGATAAAATCGCAGCCCGGCATGGGCATGAGCGACATATCGCAGATCGAGGTGATGCCCTGCTCGGCCATACGCTTCATCTGGTCGGCGTAAGCGCTCGCGATGCGGTCCTCGCCCAGCCACTCCAGGCAGCGCGGTAGCAGCTGCATGGCAGCCGCCTCGTGAGCAATGCCCGTGAGCTCGCCGTTTGCATCCTTGTCGTAGCTGCCGCCCGCTGGCGGCTCGCTGTCGCGTGTGACGCCGAGCGCCTCGAGTGCGCGGCTGTTGAGCCAAAGCGTATGCCCGTCGCCCGAATACATAACGCAGGGACGATCGGGGAATGCCGCATCGAGCGACGCCTTGGTAGGATGCTCGGGCGGGTCCCAACGGTAGTCGCGCCAGCCCTGCGTCACAACCCAAGCGTCATCGGGCAGGTCCTGGGAAAACTCGAGCGCATGTTGCACCAGCGCCGCCTCGGACGTGCCCATATCCATAAGCATGTACGGCGAGGAACCGACCGAGGTATGGAAGAAGTGCAGATGAGCGTCATGGAAACCGGGGCAGACAAACTGCTCGCCGTAGTCGATAACCGACGTGGCGGCGGGAGCGGCGGCGATCACGTCATCGGGCGCACCGACTGCGACGATACGGTCGCCTGCGATGGCAATCGCCAGCTCGCGGGCGGTATCGATGCCGTCTTGCGCGGTAAAGACGTTCTTGGAGCGGATAATCCGATCGATATGTTGCATGGGCATCCCCATCTCTGGCAGGAAATTCAACACCCCCGAGTGTACTCCCCCGCCCTTGTAACAAAACCCCAAGCGGCAAACGGCAACTTTACCAGCCCTAGCGGCAGGTGGCATACTGGAGAGAGCCTGTACGATTTTGCGATCAACCCAGCAAGGAGCAAATCGACCATGACGAAGACCAAGGCACAGCAGATTATGGCGGCGACCGAGGCTCGCGCGGCTGACGACGTCACCGCAGCCATCAAAGATATCGCTACCGAGTTTGAACCCTATATCATCAAGCAGCGCCGGCACTTCCATAAGCACCCGGAGCTGAGCCTTGCCGAGGAGCGCACGACCTCCGACATCGCCAACCAGCTCGACGCCATGAATATCCCCTATGAGCGTCCCCTTAAGACGGGTCTGGTGGCGACCCTTCGCGGCACCGCGCCCGATGCCTACCGCGAGGACGGCACGCCGCGCCGCCGCATCCTGCTGCGTGCGGATATCGACGCCCTGCCCGTCACCGAGCAGACCGGCGAGGAATTTGCCAGCGTCAACGAGGGCTGCATGCACGCCTGCGGCCACGACTGCCACATCGCCATGATGCTCGGCACGCTGCAGATTCTGCGCCATATGACCGACGACATCCACGGCGAGGTCCGCATCGTCTTCCAGCCCAGCGAGGAAAACGGCCAGGGCGCCAAGCTCATGATCGGCACGGGTGTGCTCGACGGCGTCGATGGCGCCTACGCCGCGCACATCTGGAGTGAGGTCGACGCCGGCACCGTGAGCTGCGAGCCCGGCCCGCGCATGGCCAATACCGACTGGTTCCGCATCGACGTCCGCGGCACCTCATGCCACGGCGCCATGCCCCAGCGCGGCCACGACGCCGTTATGGTTGCCGCCGAGATCGTCAACGCTCTGCAGACCATCGTCTCGCGCGAGATCAGCCCCTATGAGCCGGCTGTCATCACCGTCGGCGAGCTGCACGGCGGCACCGCGCGCAACGTTATCGCCGGCACGGCCTACCTTGCCGGCACGGTGCGCACCTACGGAGATTCGACCCACGAGGAAATGCCGGAGCTTATGCGCCGCATCGTGGAGCATACCGCGGCCGCCTTGGGCGCCGAGGCAGAGCTCACCGACTACACCATCGCCAACTACAAGGTCGAAAACGACGCCGCCTCGAGCGAGCGCTGCCGTCAGGCTGTAATCAAGTGCCTGGGCCCCACCGGTCAAGGCCATTACCGTGGCACGCTTTCGGGCGAGGATTTTTCGGAGTACCTGCGCCGCGTGCCGGGCGTGCTCGCCTTTGTAGGTACGCGCAACCCCAAGATTGGTGCCACGTACGCCCAACATTCCTGCTTCTACAAGATCGACGAGACCGTGCTGGCAAAGGGCTCCATGGTGGCCGCCCAGTATGCTATCGACTTTTTGGCCGAGCCCACGCAAGAGGAGCTCGACGGCCCCACGATCGCCGCGGTTGCCGAGACCAACCCCGACTTGGCCGCCAAGCTGCGCTCTGCCAAGGCAACAGCCGCTGAGGCGCGCGACGCCATGCACGATGCTCGCACCGCTCGCCATGCTGCAATCAAGGGCATCCACGATGCGCGGGCTGCCGCTCGCCACGAGGAGAAGCGCGACGAGTAGCCATCACGCCCACCCATAACAACCTGGCTAGAGCAAAGCGGGGGCGAACGTTATCTCAACGTTCGCCCCCGCTTATGTGTCGACCGCTTTTCTAGCGCGTCCTCCGTCACGACAGGAAAGAGCGAAGGATGGTGAGCCAGCGTGGGGGTTCGAGGTGGATGATGTCGTCGGGGACTCCGGCGGGCGCATGGCCGCCAAAGAGTAGGCCGGCATCTACCGGATTGATGAGGCGCACGATCCATACGGCGATGACCAGCATGCACAACACGGTGACTGCAATGTCGACACCACGCTTTAGCTTGCTCGATGCCACCTCCTCGCGCACGAACGCGAGCACAAACGCAATCGGCACCACCCAAAACAGCGGATGGTAGGCAAAGGCCGCCGCAAAATCGAGACGCAGCGCCGCCAGCCACGCCCTCGTCATGCCGCATCCCGGACAAGGAGCGCCCGTCATCATTCGAAAAATGCAGCCGATATCGAGCAGGTAGAGCGCGAGCCAGGCAACAAAGAGCGCGCCGGTGCAAAAAAGGGCGCGGCGAAGGAGCTCTGCCGTGCCCCTATGTCCCTGGGAGCTGTTCACGCCGCCCTTATTGTTAGGCACGAGCGCCAAGGCGAGTGTTGTAAGCCGTTGCCATGGCATTGGTATTATTGATGATGATGTTCATAGCGAAGATGGGACCAAGGCCGCACAGGAGCGCGCCGAAGATCTGCCACAGAAGAACGGTGGTGCCGTTTTCCTGGAACACCAGGCCGTAGCGAGGAGCGTTGGCCTGCAGGCGGTTGCCAATCTTGTAATACCAGTAGTACGCGTAGAAGCCGCAGGTCACAAACGATAGAAGGATGAATTCCGCCAGACCCGGCGTGTAATCGCCGTCATCCTGACACAACGTGTTGACGTCGCGTGCCAAGCAATACAGGAAGTAGAACGAATAGATACCGCAGGTCACAAGAGAGAGCAGCAGCCAGCCGATCAGGCTGCGGTCAGCCTTAATGGGGCCATAGCCCATCGGAGCGGATGCGGACTGTTGGGCGTATTGACCGGTGTACTGCTGCTGAGGCTGGGGCACGGGCTGAATAGCCTGGGCCGGAGCGGGCTGGGGCTGCGGGGCCGGAGCGGCAGAAGCGGCACCAACGGCGGATCCGCAAACAGGGCAGAATTTGGCATCATCCGAAATGGGAGAACCACAAGTGGGACAGAACATGAGCCTCTCCTTTTCCTAAGGCGTCGCACGCCTTCAAACCTTACACGTCTACGTTCTCAACAATAGCCGCGACGTTGTTGCGCAACATTGACCAATTTCCGAGAAATTTTGCTGCAACCGTTTTCCCAGGCATTTTCTTGCTTTCGCAGTAGAAAAAGGCACCCCGGGCTCAGTTGCCCAGGGCGCCTCGACCGGCTATTCGGTTTGATTGTTTTCGGCAGCAGGATTATCGCCCGGCTCATCCGCCGGCGTGGCAACGGCATCCCAATCGGGCTCCGCAGGCGTCGCCTCGGACGCCGGTGCGGGGACAGGAGCAGGTGCCGGGGCAGGGGCAGGCGCGGGTGCCGGGGCAGGTGCAGGCGCGGGTGCCGGGGCAGGCGCAGCACCAGTGGCTGCCGTGGGATTGAATCCCGCAGGAGCAGGCTTCTTCTCACCCGGGAGCACAAAAGTCAAAACGTCGTCCTTGTCCTCATCGGCCCATTCGCTTGCATAACGTGCAGCCCAATAGCCAACGGCACGGTGCTTGAGCATCTTGCCAAAGACCGTAAGGAACACCGTGACGAATGCAATCAGCACCAGGAACAATACGAGCGTGACACCACCGGCGGTAACAATCGCCTCGATACCCGTGGGGCGATAGTAATAGCCGTACGCGCCAATTCCGGCGATGGCACCAAAGACAGCTGTCAAGATCCACGTAATGGCGTTGGAAACCAGGCCCGTCAAAAACTCGGGAAGGAACGAAGCGCAGAACAGCTTGGTCTTGTTGTGCTTAAACGCCGCCCAGACCTTGTCGAGCGAAAACGCGCTCTCAACGCGCCCGGTCACCGCAAAGTGCATCACGGCAATGTCGGCGAACATCTTAAAGAAGACCCCCAAGACTGCCGTGGCAATCATAGCCAGGACAAGCAGGCCGAGCGAACCGAACAGCGCAGCCTCGAGCGCATAGGAGCCATAGTAGGAGTACGAGCCTGCGGCACCAAGCGCCACGCCCTCCACCAGCGAAAGCACTACACCGATAACGGGAATGGCAGCGATAACCTCGAGCACGACCGAAATAACGCTCGAAAAGACTCCGAGACCAAACGACGTGGAACGCATCAGCGGACGATCCATGCCGTCATCGATCTTAAGCGACAGATCGCGACCCCACTCGATGCCAAAGCCGGAACCGCACACGCTCGCAATGCAAGCTGCCAAAAAGCCGATGGCAGCCGCAATGCCGCCAATAACGGGAATAAACAACACGAGCACCGACACAACGCAAATCAGCGCCGGCAAAAACGCGATTTGGCATACACGCTGAAGCACGCCCGGGGTCTTGGTCATATCCTGGAACGCCTGAACCACACAGCCCTTTGGCGCATTCGCCACGGGCGGTTGCGGAACAAACTGCTGGGGCTGAGGCTGTCCCTGGGGAGCGGGGCCAGCGGCACCGGCATTAGGAGCACCACACACGCCGCAGAACTTGTCGTTATCGCCCATGGGGGCGCCACACTGCGAGCAGAACATAGAATCATCCCTTCGTATCTAGAGCGAATCACCTGGATCGCAAACGATGTCTTTGGCATCATTATCACCCAATGTGAGTTCAAATACTCTTAGATGACGTATTTGCAACGCGCGAGGCGCTTTTCGATTGTTTGATGAATGCGTTCGCGCTAGTTCGTGCCGCGGAAACCCTTGCCGACGATCTCGGAACTGTCGACAATCGTGATAAAGGCACCCGGATCGACCTCGCGCGCATAGCGGCGCAGTTGCACGGCCTCGCGACGGCTCAGCACGCTCATGATCACCGTCACGCACTTGCCCGAGAAGGCACCGTAGCCGCGACTAATGGTCGCCGTACGGTTGAGATGCTTGACGATAAACTCCTCGACCTTAAGGGGCTCGGAACAAATGACCGTGCAGACCTTACGAAGGTGAATGCTCTCGATGGCTTTGTCGACCACAAGCGTCTTGGCAAACAGGCCGAGCACGCAATACAGACCGACACGCGGGCCGTACAAGAAGGCCGCGATGGCCACGATGCCGATATCGACCAGCAGCAGGGCGCGGCCAATCTCGAGCGTCGTGCGGCGCTTGAGGATCATGGCAAGAATGTCCGTGCCACCCGTCGAGGCGCCGATATCAAAGACGATGGCGCTGCCGAGCGCCGGCAGAATCACGGCAAAACACAGGTCGAGCCACATATCGCCCGTCATCGAGACACTGGTCGGGATAAAGAGCTCGAAAAGCGAAACATAGGCGGACAGCGCAAACGAGGCGAAGACGCTCCACAGGATTGCCTTGCGCTCCAAAAAGATAAAGCCCAAAACGACGAGAACCGCGTTGATAATCCACATAAAGACGCCGACGGGCAGGGTCGGGAACAGCGTGGACAGAATAACCGACACGCCCGAGGTGCCGCCAAAAGCAAAGTGATTAGGGGTTTTAAACGCAACGATGGCAAAGGCCGTAAGAATCAGGCCCAGATTGAGCTCGGCGAAAAAGCGCGGGAAGCCTGGCTCCTGGCTACGCTTTTGGCCGGCACGCTCGCCGCGCTCGATATCGGTGCGATCAACCACGCGCTCCATCGGCACCACGGGAGGACGATGTACCTCCTCGGCAGCTCGCGATGCCGCC
>CABQWP010000069.1 GCA_902467875.1 uncultured Collinsella sp.
TAATTGCTCTCCGGCTCGTGCGGAACTCGCGATCGACTTCATATGCCGCCGGGCGGCCGGGGTGGACGCGGGTCCCTAGGTTTTCAAAAAAGCGGTCGGCGCGCAGGTGCGCCGACCGCCGATATATGGGGTCTGATGTTTTTGACCGGAGAGGACTACTTACTCGTCGAGGAGATCCTCTGGCATGTCGTTGCCGTCGCCTAGGTCGACTGGAGCCTCTTCGGTGTCGGCTGCGGCCTCGGAACCTTCGCCCTCGGGCTTCTCTTTGGCGGCCGTCATGCGGGCTACGGCGCAGATGCGGTCGTTGTCGTCGACGGTCATCATCTTGACGCCCTGGGTGGCGCGGCCGGTCTGGCTGATCTCGTCGGTCTTGACGCGAATGACCGTCGCGCCCTCCGTCACGATGAACAGCTCGTGCTGTGGGCCCACCGTCTTCATGGCCGCAAGGTTACCCTTACGCTCGGTCATTTGGATGGTGTAGACGCCCTGGCCGCCGCGATTCTGCTCCGGGTAGTCCGCGACCGGCGTGCGCTTGCCGTAGCCGCGCTCGGTGATGACGAACAGATCGCCGTTGCCGTTAGTGACTTCCATGCCCAGAACGCTCACGCCGTCCTTCATACCAATACCGCGAACGCCGCTGGTATCGCGGCCGGTGGCGCGCACCTGCTCCTCGGAGAACATGATCGCCTTGCCCGCGGTGGTGGCCAGGATAATCTTGTCGCCCTCGCGCACGCGGCGCACGTTCAGCAGCGCGTCGTCGTCACGCAGGTTGATAGCGATCAGGCCGTCGCGACGGCTGCGGTCATATGCGCTCATCACGGTCTTCTTGACCATGCCGCTCTTGGTGGCAAACATCAGGTACTCGTCGGCTGGGAACTCGCGGCAGCTGATGACGCTCGCGATCTTCTCGCCCTCCTCGAAGGGCAGCAGGTTGACGATCGCGGTACCGCGCGCCTGGCGCGTACCCACCGGCAGCTCGTGCACCTTCAGGCGATAGACCTTGCCCTTGCTCGAGAAGAACAGCACGTACTCGTGCGTGGACGCGATGAACATCTCGTCGATGACGTCGTCCTCTTTGAGGTTGACGCCCGACACGCCCTTGCCACCGCGCTTTTGGGCACGGTAGGCGGCCACCGGGATACGCTTAACGTAGCCGGTGTGGGTGATGGTCACGACCATATCCTCGTCGGCGATGAGGTCCTCGACATCCAGGTCCTTCTCAACCTGGCTGATCTCGGTGCGGCGCTTGTCGCCGAACTTCTTGGAGATCTCGCGCATCTCTTCCTTGATGACGCCCAGGATCTTCTCCTCATGCGCCAGCAGGTCCTCGTAGTAGGCGATGGCGCGGCGCAGGCCGTCCAACTCTTCCTGAATCTTGTCGCGCTCCAGGCCGGTCAGGCGGCGCAACTTCATCTCGAGGATGGCCGTGGTCTGCTCGGGCGTAAAGCCAAAGCGCTCGATCAAGCGGCTGCTGGCCTCGGAGTCGGTCTGCGAGGAGCGGATGATGCTAATGACCTCGTCGATATGGTCGAGAGCCATAAGATAACCCTCGAGGATATGCGCGCGGGCTTGGGCCTTCTTAAGGTCGAAGCGGGTGCGGCGAGTGACGACGTCGACCTGGTGGTCGATGTAGTGCTGCAGCATCTCACGCAGGCTCAGGCATTTGGGAACGCCGTTGACGAGCGCCAGGTTGTTGGCGCCAAAGGTCGTCTGCAGCGAGGTGTACTTATACAGGTTGTTGAGCACGACCTGCGGAATGACGCCCTTCTTGAGCTCGATAACCAGACGGATGCCCTTCTGGTTGGACTCATCGCGCATATCCGAGATACCCTCGATGCGCTTGTCGTTGACAAGCTGGGCGATCTTCTCCTGCAGGGTGCCCTTGTTGACCATGTAGGGAATCTCGGTAAAGACCAGGCGGCTGCGGCCGGTCTTGGTGGACTCCACGTGTGCCTTGGCACGCACGGTAATGGAGCCGCGGCCGGTCTCGTAGCTCTGCTTAATGCCGGCGCTGCCCATGATGATGGCGCCGGTGGGGAAGTCCGGACCGGGCATGATCTGCATGAGCTCGTCGACGGTGGCGTCGGGGTTGTCGATCAGGTAGCAGGTGGCCTCAATCGCCTCGGTGAGGTTGTGCGGGGCGATGTTGGTGGCCATGCCGACGGCGATGCCCTGGCTGCCGTTGACCAGCAGGTTGGGGAAGCGCGCAGGCAGCGCCACGGGCTCGGCGAGCGATTCGTCGTAGTTGGGCTGCCAGTCGACGGTATCCTTCTGCAGGTCGCGCAGCAGTTCCATGGCGGGCTTTGCCAGGCGGCTCTCGGTGTAACGCATGGCTGCCGCGCCGTCGCCGTCGATGTTACCGAAGTTGCCATGACCGTCGATGAGCGGCGTGCGCATGGAGAACCACTGTGCCAGGCGGACCATGGCCTCGTAGACCGCGGAATCGCCGTGCGGGTGGTACTTACCGATAACTTCGCCGACCGTCCACGCCGACTTCTTGTGCGGGCGGTTGGGGTAGATGCCGCTCTCGTTCATCGCGTACAGGATGCGGCGGTGCACCGGCTTTAAGCCGTCGCGCACGTCCGGCAGGGCGCGCGCCGTGATGACCGACATCGAATACTCGATAAACGACTGCTTCATCTCGCGACCGAACTCCGAAATCTGGAGCTGGCCGCCGTTGATATCCTCGCCGGCCGAGGCGCCACGGTCGACTTCGCCAAAACTCTCCTCGAGCTCGCCGTCGTCATCCTCTTCCTCGTCATCATCGACATCGGGGTTATAGGCGTCCGGGTCGCCGTCCTCGCCCTGCTCAGCACGGGCAAGCAGGCGCTTCAGATCGTCGGGCATGCCGGCATCGCCGGCCTCGTCCATACCCTCGCTATTGTTGATATCGTCTGCCACGTTACCTCCTCATGGTTTGCGTGGTCCATTAGTTCCCAACCACGGAGACGGCTTTTCCAGGTGCCGCAGATTCGCCCGAAAGAGGAGGGAAGCGTACTTGGGTACGCGACCGACGATTGAGGGCGAAGGTGCGGTGGCTGGGAAAGCCGCAGGGATTAGGCGTCTAAGAATCGTGCGTCATGTGCATGCTTCTCGATGTACTCGCGGCGATAGCCGACCTCGGAACCCATCAGCTCGCGCACGGCGCGGTCCGCCACCACGGCGTCCTCGATCGACACACGCTGCAGGATGCGGGTCTTGGGGTCCATCGTCGTCGAGGCAAGCTGCTTGGGGTCCATCTCGCCCAGGCCCTTGTAGCGCTGGACGGTATAGCCCTTGCGCTTTTTGGTGATCTTGCCGTCCTTGGCCTTGCCGTCCTCGTCGTTATCGTCGGGGTTCAGGCCCAGACTCTGGATGGTGTCGCGCAGGATCTCGTCTTCGGGCTGGCGGCCGTTGGGATACACGTAGTGGATCTTGTTGCGCACCTTAATGCCAAAGATGGGCGGGCAGGCAACATAGACGTAGCCGGCATCGATCAGCGGACGCATGTACTTGTAGAAGAACGTCAGCAGCAGGATGCGGATATGCGCACCGTCGACGTCTGCATCGGTCATGATGATGATCTTGTGGTAGCGCGCCTTGGTGATATCGAAGTCGCCGCCGTCGCCGGCACTCGTCGTGACGCCGCAGCCGATCGCGGTAATCAGCGACTGGATGGTGTCACTCGAGAACGCGCGATGGTCACCAACGCGCTCGACGTTCAAAATCTTGCCGCGCAGGGGCAGAATCGCCTGGATGTCTCGGCGACGGCCGTCCTTGGCCGAACCGCCTGCCGAGTCGCCCTCTACGATGAAGAGCTCGGTCAGCTCGGCATCGCGCACCGAGCAGTCAGCGAGCTTACCGGGCAGGGACGCCGTCTCGAGCAGGCTCTTGCGGCGGGTCGCCTCGCGCGCCTTGCGGGCGGCATTGCGCGCCTTGCAGGCCTGCTGCGCCTTCTTGACGATCTCGCGAGCGGGCTTGGGATGCTCCTCGAGGTAATCGACAAGGCCGTCGGTCACAATCTTGAGCGTGAGCGCTCGCATATAGGAGCTGCCGAGCTTTGCCTTGGTCTGGCCCTCAAACTGCGGATCGGGCAGCTTGACCGAGATAACGGCCGAAAGGCCCTCGCGCACATCGTCGCCGGTCAGGTTGGCGTCTTTTTCCTTGAGCAGGTTCTGCTTGCGCGCGTAATCATTGATCACGCGGGTGAGCGCGGTGCGGAAGCCCTCAAGGTGCATGCCGCCTTCGGGGGTGTAGATGTCGTTGGCAAACGACATGACGTTCTCGCCGTAGCCGCTATTCCACTGCAGGGAAACCTCGACCTCGCCCATCTTGGCCACAGGCGCGTCCGGGTCCGATTTGCCCTCGATGTAGATGGGCTCCTTAAAGGCCTCGGGGACGTCCTTGCCCTCGTTGAGGAACTTGACGAAGTCGATGATGCCGCCCTCGTAGCAAAACTCCTCCACGTGGGGAGTCGCTTCGCGCTCGTCGGTCAGCACGATTTTGAGGTTCTTATTGAGGAACGCCGTCTCCTGCAGACGGTTATGCAGCGTATCGAAATCGTAGATGCAGGTCTCGAAGATCTCGTCGTCGGGCCAGAAGGTGACGGTGGTGCCCGTCGAATCCGAGGTGCCCACGACCTCCATCTTCTTGACGGTCTTGCCGCGCGAGAACTCCATCTCGTAGGTGTTGCCGTCGCGACGAACCTGAACGACCACGCGCTTGGACAGTGCGTTGACGACGGAGATGCCAACGCCGTGCAGGCCGCCCGAGACCTTATAGGCCGAGTTATCGAACTTACCGCCAGCGTGCAAGATCGTCATGACGACCTCGAGCGTCGGGATCTTTTTAACAGGGTGCTCGTCGACGGGGATGCCGCGCCCGTTGTCGACGACCGTGATGGAGTTGTCGGCGTGGACCGTCACCTGGATCTCGGTGCAGAAACCGGCCATGGCCTCGTCGACGGAGTTGTCAACGATCTCCCACACCAGGTGATGCAGACCGCTGGCGCTCGTCGAGCCGATATACATGCCCGGGCGCTTACGAACGGCCTCGAGACCTTCGAGAATCTTAATCTCGCCGCCATCGTAATCGTTTTCGTTTGCCACACGTCCTCCTTCAGTCAAGAAAATGTGTACAGCCTTACTAGTTTATCGTAAAAAAATACCCTCGGGAACGAGGGTATTTGGCTCTACAAGGCCACCAGATGCGATTTAAGGCTCTTTTTTGCTTTCTACGCCCTTGGCCCACTCGGCACTGGCTCTCATGGCATTCTCGAGGGCCTCGCGCAGTTTTTGGTCTTCGATGGGCGCCACTTGGCGCTCAATCTCGGTGCGCTCGGCCTCACTTAGGTCGGCGTGCGGGGCCGGCGGGCGCTCGGTCGTCGCCGGGCGCAGGCGCTGCTTGGCGGCGGGCGGCGTGTGACCCGGCGCGGTGGTTTTGAACACCAGGCCGTCCACATGCGCACCGGCGCGCTCCATGCGCGCGCGGATGATCTCGCGCAACAGCGTCATTTCCTGCGTCCACGAGGGCGAATCGAGATATACCAGCAGCTCATTGGACTCGGGCAGGTAGCGCAAGCCCGTCACATGCCGCCCCTCGCGCGTGCCCGAGCACACCGCGTTCCACGCGCGATAGACCGCGCGCGACTCCTCGGCAGCCTCCATCTGCGCGCGGCGCTCAGGTGTCGCGGCCGCCAGGATGCGCTGACGCTCTGCGTTCAAAAATCCACTGAAGGCAACCGTTTCGCTCTCGCGCTCGTAATTAGCACGTCTCACCCATGCTCACCACCTTGGCTCGATCAAGCAGGTCATCGGTAAAATACCCCAGGTTGGTCGTGGTTATGACCGTCTGGATATCATCGCCGATCAGCCGCAGAAAAGCACCGCGGCGTTCGCCGTCGAGTTCGCTCATCACGTCGTCCAAAAGCAGCAACGGGGCGGTGCCCAGGACATCGCGGGCCACGGCCACCTCCGCCACCTTCCAGGCCAGAACCAACGTTCGCTGCTGACCTTGGCTGGCAAATGAACGGGCGGAGCGACCCGCCACGGTAAACTCAATCTCATCGCGATGCGGTCCCACCAACGTCACGCCGCGGCGAATTTCCTCGTCGGCGTGCTCATCAAGGGCAGCCAGCATGCGCTCGTACGCCCAGCCCTTCAGCTCTTCGCGATCATCGACCTGGGGCAAATCCCCCAGCGTGGACGTATAGGTCACGTTGGCAGCCTCACCGGATGCCACTTGCCCGTAGGCAGTGTGCACATGGCCCGCCAGCCGGTCGAGCAGGGCCAACCGGTGCACAAGCAGGGCCGAGCCCGCGCGGGCAATCGAATCGTTCCACGCGCCGAGCATCTCGCGACAGCACCAGGTCTCCTTGAGCAGGGCGTTACGCTGGGTCACGCAGCGTCCATAGGTGCTCGCAAGATCGGCATAACGTGCGCTCAGCTGCATGCCAAAGTCATCGAGGGCGGCGCGGCGCACACTGGCGCCTCGCTTAACCATGTCCAGATGGTCGGGGCAAAACAGCACGCTCGGCAGAGCCCCGCGCACACCGGCGGCAGAGCACCTCTTGCCGTTGCGGCTAAACGAGCGCTTACCGTCCTCAACGCTCAATCCCATATCAAGCACGCGGCCGTCGCCCTCGAGCCTCAGCTCGACTTTGCACGAGCCCACGCCATCATGGACGAGCTCGGCTGCGGTCGGATGCCTAAACGAGGCGCCGCTCGTCAGCAGCTGCAGCGCCTCTATAAGATTGGTCTTTCCCGCCGCGTTGGGTCCCGCAAGTATCGTCACGCCCTCGTCCAGGGCAAGGCGATAGCTATCGAAGCTGCGGTAGTGCGCGACGGAAAGATCGCGGGCGAACATGGTCATGGCGCAACGCTAGATGCGGACCGGCATGACCAGGTACAGGTAGTTGATCTTGTCGTAGGACTTGAAGATGCCCGCCTGCGAGTAGCTCTTGAGCTCCAGCGTGATCTCCTTCTCCTTGGATAGGGCATTGAGGCAGCCGAAGATGTAGTGGTAGTTGAAGGCGATGGTGCCCGACTCGCCCTCGGCCTCGACATCGATCGTCTCCTGCGCAAGGTCCTGGTCATTGGAGATGGAGGACAGGCCCATCTGCCCGTTCTCGACATCAATCTCGAACTTGACGGCGGGGTTGGCGCTCGCGATAACGGCCACGCGCTTGAGGGCGGCGTTAAAGGCGGCGACGTCGATCTTGACGCTCGTCACGCACGAATCGGGGATGAGTTGCTTGTAGTTGGGGTACACGCCCTCGATGCGGCGCGACACGTAGGTGGTGTTGCCGGCCTCGAAGACGACCTGGGTGTCGGTAGCCCCGATCATGATGGTCGCCTGGCTGGCCATGATGTTCAGTGCGTCGTTAAAGGCGTCAGCCGGAACGTTGAGCTCAAAGGAGCCTTCGAGGGTCGAGGTCTCGACCTGCGTATCGCACACGGCCAAACGGAAGGAATCGGTCGCCACCAGGCGCACGGTGTTGTTCTCGACCTTCATGTGCACGCCACCCAGGATGGGGCGGGCCTTGTCGGTCGAGGTGACGCGCCACACGCGGCCGACCATCTCGGACAAGATATCGGTCGGCAGTTCCACGGCGCTCTCGATGGCATAGGCCGGAAACTCGGGGAAGTCATTGGCATCGAGCGTGTTCAGCCTAAAAGAGCTCTTCTCGCAACTGATCAGCACTTGGCGCTCGGACAGCTCAAAGGTGACCGGGGCATCGGGGAGGGTCTTGGTGATATTGGAGAGCATCTTACAGGGGATAACCATCTCGCCCTCTTCTTCGACATGCGCCGCGATGCGATGACGGATCGAGATGGTGTAGTTAGAGGTCTGGAATTCCAAGATGCCGTCTTGCGCCTTAACGAGCACGCCCGACAGGATGGGAAGGGTGGATGCCGAAGCGACACCCTTCATAACGACGCCGATGGCTTGTGTGAGCGAGCTCTGGCTGACGGTGAACTTCATCTTTTAATACCTTTCTATAGATATAAATATCTTAATAATAGTAATAGCACTGACGAAACTGTTGATTACTCCCAAAGACGCAGGTCAGACCCAGAAAGAGAATCGACAGCAACCTGTGTGCAACGGGGGTGGTTTTCCACGTTCAAAACCTGCGCAAAACTTTTCATCACCGCGGGTTGGGTTTTAAACACCTTATGCCCGTGGTTTCGACAAGTTTTCAACAGGTGTCTCTATTTCCCTACGAGCGCAGTGTAATTTTATCGCGCAGCGACTTGAGGTCTTCGGTGACGGTGCGGTCTTCCTGGATCATCTTCTGGACCTTTTTGTAGCTCGTGCTGACGGTCGAGTGGTTGCGGTTGCCAAATTCGGCGCCCACCGCCGTGGTCGTCATTTCGCACATCTCGATGGCCAGGTAGATAGCGATATGGCGTGCTTTGGCGATATTGGCGTTGCGGCGCGGGCCGATGAGCTCCTCGTGCGTCACGCCGTACTGCTCTTCGATGACGGACTGAACCGTCTGGACGTTGATCTTTTTGGCCGATGTGTCGAAGTACTGGCTGGCGATGGCGTCGATATCGTCAAAGGTGAGCTCTCCGCCCTCGCGCTCGCGGTCGCCCGCCTCGCCGGCGCAGCGCTCGCAAAAGCTCTCGAGTTCGCGGATGTTGGTGCCCGAGACCTCGGCCATGTGTTTAAAGTGCTCGTCGGTCAGGTGTCCGCCGTCGCCCCCATAGGCCGCCAGCAGCGAGTCGTCGCCTGCCTCGGGAGCGGCGACGATGGTGTTTTCGTAATAGCGCTGCAAGATCTTGTATTTCATCTCGTAGCTGGGCTCTGCGACCAGGCAGAGCATGCCGGCGTTGAAGCGGCTGGTCAGACGCTCGTCCATGCTCAGGTCCTTGGGGGCGCGGTCTGCCGCGATGACGACCTTCTTGTTGTTGCGGATGAACTCGTCCATGAGCTGGAAAAAGTAGTCCACGCTCGCGCGCTTGCCGATGATGTTTTGGATGTCATCGATGATGAGTACGTCCACGCCGTGGTACGCCTGCATGATGGGAGCGTTGCTCTTCTTTTGACGGTCGAACTCGGTCATCAGGTCGTCCAGATACGCCTGGGAGTTGGCATACTTGACCTTGATCTCGGGCGACTTCTCGGCGAGCTCGTTTTTGATGGCAAGCAGCAGGTGCGTCTTGCCCAGGCCCGATTTGCCGTAGATGAACAGTGATGTGCACGTGCCGCGCTCGTCCGCGAGGGCGGCAAACTTGAGTGCCGAGCGATAGGCATGGCTGTTCTCGGGGCCGTAGACAAAGTTCTCAAAGGTGAATTTTGAGTTCGCGGCGAGTGGGGCTCCATCCGTATTCTGCTCGGCCGGCACGGTCGGCGCTGGCATGGGTGAAGCGGGGGCCGCAGCTTGCGTGGATTTAGTCGGCGCTTCGCCCTTCATCTGGTTCATCATGCGACGAAAATCATCGGCCGAGAGCGTGTTTTTGATTGCAATGCCCGAATCCGCGCCCGCCGCTGCGTCGTGAGCGATGGGCATGTGCGTGACGGGTACGTTCGTTGACGTCGCCGCCGCGGTCGGCAACGGTGCCATGGTTTCACGGGAAACATCGCTGTGCTGGTGCTCGATCGTCGGTACGTCGCCTGCGGAGGCCGGCACCGCCGGGGAAGCGGCGGGGGGCCACGGGGGGGGGGGGCCGGGCGGGGGCCTGGGGGAT
>CABQWP010000070.1 GCA_902467875.1 uncultured Collinsella sp.
TGGATGAAGACACTGCGAAACTGCGCGCGGGACGATATGTATGGGGCTCAGGCGAAAGGGCTCCATGCTTGACATAAAACAATCTTTCTAGTTAGCCGATGCGATAAAGGGATGCCTCCTTTGTCGCATCGACTAACTCTATTTATATTTTCCTGTTTTACCTTTGCAGGTTCTAATGGAGGGGATACCGAAGTAGCTGCTAGTAAGTAAACGTAGCTGTTCAGCGGGAGCCGCCCATATATCGTTCCACGCGCAGTTTCGCAGCGCAGCGAGAATGTTTGAGCATGGAATGATATATGGGCGGCTCCCACTGAGCAGCGGACTTTCGTCTACCTGATATGAGCAGGTTTTCCGCCCCAGTAGAAGCGGCAGAAGGCTCGTTTGCGCTTTTGGGGTTTGCCGGTTAGCTCCATGGTTGCAATGGCGATATCCTCGGCTGCGCGTGGACGGCGCAGGACTTCGCCATTGATGAGCAGTGCCTTGAGCGACTCCGGATGATCGTGGAGATGGCGCAACGTCACGATGAGTTCTCGTGCGGTGGTGACATGCATGCTGGCGCCCATGCCGGTGAGCATCGTGGTGTTGGCCTTTTCTTGACCGTATGATTTGCCCAGCAGGATCATCGGCAGATGTGCGCATAGGCACTCGGTGACCGTGAGTCCGCCCGATTTGAGGATTGCCAGGTCGCAGCCGTGCATGAGGGCCGCCATGTCGTCCACGTAGTCCAGAACCGTGACGTTGTCGAGCTTCATGGCGTCGAAGAGCGTCTTGAGTCGGGCGGCGTATTCCTTATCCTTGCCCGGTAAAAAGACAAAGTGCATGTCCTCAAAGCTGCGTAAGAAGGGGAGCGTGTGGTCCATCGCGGCGCGGAAACGCACGTATGGTTGGGGCAAACTGGCGCCGGCCATCACCAATACGACGGTTTTGTCTATGGGGAGATTGAACTTGCTCAGCTCATCCTCGCGTTTGTAATCGGTATCGAAACCGGCTCGGATGGGGATGCCCGTTATGCGGATCTTTGACTCGGGAACCTTGCGCGGGCGCAGCGTTTCGGCCATAAACTCGTTGGCTACACAGAATAGGTCGGTGTCCTTGTGGGGCCAAAAGCCTTCGACTTCGTAATCGGTCGGCACGCAGATGACCGGGTAATCGATACCCGTGATGACGCGGGCGCCCACAGCGACGTTGGCCGCCGTAATGTGTGTTGCGACCACGGCTATGGGCCTGCGGGTCCGGACGTATTCGTTGAAGGCGGGGAACATAATTCGTGACCATGCTGTGCCGCCGCCCCAGAGCAGATGTCCTGTAAGCGTATATCGCCAGGTCAGGTCGTAAATGGGACGCGTGGCGCCGGTAAACGACGCTGCTGTTTTATTACCATCGAATTTAATACGTCCAAAATCAAGGATATCGAGCACTTCAATTTCAATATCCTCAGGGATTCCCTTGGTGCCGCGGATAAGGTCAAATGCTTGTGCAATCGCGTTGGCGGCGGCTTTGTGGCCCGATCCAACCGATGCGTGCACAATGGTTACCAGGGGTTTTTGTGTAGGTGAAACGGTCATTTGCTCCGGTTGGGGAGTGGCTTGCATGGGCAGGGGAGCGCTATTGCCCGTCTGCGTTTGATCCATCGATAACTCCCCTTCAGCTTTGTTACGCGATTTAACATTGTAGTGCATGAGTGTCATGTTCACGTAAATTTGGGTATGAGCGCAAAGAACGTCAATGTATCGACGAGAGGATATTCCATGACTACCGATCAGCCGATTGATGTTGCGATTATCGGTGGAGGCCCCGCGGGCTATGCTGCCGCCATTTACGCTGCGCGTGCCAACCTGACGACGACCGTGATTGAGCAGGGCATGTCGGGTGGACAGATCGCCACGACCAATGAAGTCGAGAACTATCCGGGCATTCCGCTCTTGAGCGGCGCCGAACTCGGCGAGCGTTTTCAGCAGCATGCAGAGGGCCTGGGAGCACAGGTCGCATGGAGCATGGTTACGGGTATCGATTACGATGCCGATGCAGCGCTGTTTACGGTGCATCACGATATGGGCGATACGCTGGCCTCGAGCGTTATCGCTTGCATGGGTGCCACGCCGCGATCTGCTGGTTTCGCTGGCGAGGATACGTATCGCGGTCGTGGCGTTTCGTATTGCGCGACGTGTGACGGCATGTTCTTCCGTGGCAAGCAGGTTTTTGTTATTGGCGGCGGCAATGCTGCCTGTGAGGAAGCCCTGTTCTTGTCAGAAATCGCCAGCAGCGTGACCATCGTCTTGCGTCGCGATCAGTTCCGTGCACCTGATGGTGTTGTTCAGAAAGTACTCGAAAAGGACAATATTACAGTTAGGTACCAAACTAGTATTGTTGAACTTTCTGGTGAAGCGATGCCAACGACGATCGCCTTTAAGGACAATGCATCCGGGGAAATTCATACCGAGTCATTTGAGCCTGGCTCGTTTGGCATTTTTGTCTTTACCGGCACGCAACCCCATACCGAGCTTGTTGAGCATCTCGTCGATCTGGCGCCTGATGGCGGCATTCTAACTGATGAATCTATGGCGACCCGCACGCCAGGTCTATTTGCCGCTGGCGATATCCGTTCCAAGCGTTTACGCCAGGTTGTGACCGCCGTTTCTGATGGAGCCATAGCGGCAACCAGCGCATACGCATTTCTCCGTAGATAAGTACGATAATATATCTTATGTAATGTTGTTATCAATTTACTAAGTGGCGGGACGATGTATCAGTGCTCCGTCCCGCCAATTTTCTTGCCGGCTATGTGGTATGCAAAACTAGATTATGTAGAATACAATATAAAAAATGAACGGAGGACCTTTATGAATCACGTTAAACACGTTATTCCGATGTCTGATTCGTCGGTCAGCATTAAGCCTGAGGATATTCGGCCCACTGTGCTGCCCGATGCATTTATTCAGTCCGATATCGTGCGCAAACTCAATACGTTGAGTCTGCCGCGCTATGACCAGTTGCCAAATGTGACGCTCTACCGCGACCAGGTCATTGAGTATGTTGCGCTGTGGATGGAGCCGCTGTCCATTTGCGTTGAGCAACCCATCATTACGCCATCGATGATCAATAACTACGTAAAGGTCGGCCTAGTGCCTGCTCCGGTCAAAAAGCAATATGGCCGCGAGCAGATTGCCCGCCTGATCGCTATCTGCATCTTTAAACAGGTGCTACCTATTGCTGCTGTGCAGGCACTCTTTAACATTCAGCGTTTGAGCTACGATGCCCCGACGGCCTTCGATTATGTGGTCGATCAGCTCGAGGCATCGATTCGTTCGGCGTTTTCCGTCGAGCAGACGCCGGTTCCCGATACGGCGCATCAGGTAACGCGTGAGTCGCTGCTTGTGCGCAGCGCGGTATCGTCCTTCGTTTCGAAGGCGTACCTGATGAGCTATCTCAAGTTCAACGGGTTTAATAGCTAGTCGACGTATAAAACGGGCGGGATAAAGAGGCATCTGTCGCTTTATCCCGCCCGTATTTTTGCTTGGTTGGACTTTATTTGCCCGAAGCTACGCCCATGCCGTAGCCGATGATTAGGCCGTGCATCTCGGCGTAATAGGAATCCAGGCCGTTGCAGGGCATGATGATGGTCTTGGAGCCGGGCCAATGCTCGACTATGCGGTCAGTAAGCGCCTGTGCTCCAGCTTCGTTCTCAACGTGATCGATAATGACCTCGCCGCCCGTAAAACCCTCGGCTTCCATGGTGTCGATGATCTTGTTGAGCATCTTCTTTTCGCCACGCGTGTGCCCGACGAGTTCGATTTTACCGGCCTCGCTCGCCGTGCCCAAAATGCGGATATTGAGCTTGTTGGCAATGACGCCGGCTGCCTTAGGGATACGTCCGGCTTTGGCCAGGTTTTCGTAATTGCACAAGCTGAAGAGGATTTTGCTGTTCTGCTCAAGTCTATCGAAGTATGCGCAAGCGTCCTCGAATGAGACATCCGGATTGCTTGCAAGATAGCGGTCGAACAGCAAGAAAATGAGGTCCATTTTGCCGCCAGCTGCGCGCGAATTGACTAGATGAATCTGCCGGTCGGGCTCCTCGGCAAGAACCATATCGCGAGCCGTGGCTGCTGCGTTGTAGCTGCCCGACACGCCCTCAGAGATCGGCATGCAGATGGTCTTGTCTGCCAATTTGAAGAGCTCGGCCCACTCCCCTACGCTGGGACAAGCGCTCGAAGAAGCGTTCGTCTCCGCCTGAACAGCGCAGTTGAGTTCATGAACATCGAGTGAAAGGTCATCGACGAATTCACGCTCCCCCACTCGAATTTTGAGGGGCGCAAATGCAAAGGTGGTATGGGGCGCAGTCGGTTGCCAATCGCGGAGGTTACAGCTTGAATCGGAGATAAGTGCCCAGCTCATAGAGGGTCCTTTCTAATTGTTCCTCAACAATTATAGCCATCTTGCAAACTGAATGTGCGGCTATCTAGTTTTGAATACTAGATAGCCGCACAATATTAGAGAAAAACGAATGGACCTCGCGACTTAAAGCCACGAGGTCCACATTCACACGCTGTGTAAGATGACTTAGTAACGCACGAAGATATAGTTATTGTTCATGCCGGCGGCAACGGAGCTGATGATAACACCCGTGTTGTAGTCGGAAGCATGAATCATCTGACCACCACCGATGTAAATGCCGGTGTGGTACGAGTTGACCACAACGTCACCGGGCTGCGGATCGGACACACGCGTCCAGCCCATAAAGGTGCCCGTGGTGCCCAGGCGGCAATAGCGACCAGTGAGGCAATAGCTAACAAAACCAGAGCAGTCGAAACTGTTCGGGCCAATTCCGCCCCAGGAATAGGCGCAACCAAGCTTGCTGTATGCACGCGAGACAACAGAACCGCCATCGACGGACTGGCTCGGAGCAGAAGGCGTCGGAGCCGGAGCAGGCGTGGAGGGCTGCGGCGTCGGAGCAGGTGTCGGCGTGGGCGCCGGAGTGTTGCCGCCCTGGTTGTTGTTATTGCTGGTCTGGCCACCGTTGTTGGTGTTCTCGGTCGTACCGGCAGTCTCGTTGCTCACCGTGGCCTTCTCGGCGGTGCTGGCGTTGATGCCGGCCTGCAGCGCGGCGTTGGCCTCGGCCTCTGCGGCAAGCTCGGCCTGCAGCTGCGAATCCAGGGAGTTTACGACGTTCTGGGCTTCAGCCTGCTGGGCGTTAAGCTCGTCGACCTTTTTCTGCGTAGCGGCGACGTTCTTTTCCTGCTCGGCCTGCTTATCGGTGAGCTGCTGCTTAAGCTCCTTGACCTCTTGAATGGTCTGAGCCTGCTTATCGGAAACTTTGCCGTAGTAGAACAGACGGTTGAGCATATCGCTCAGGTCGTCAACGCCCGTTAGAACCTGAAGCAGGCTCAGACCGCCGGTCTTGTACTCGCCGGCGACATAGGTCGAGAGCTTGGCCTGACCGTCAGCAATCTCCTGCTGCTTTTGCGTGATCTCGCCGGCAGTCTGATCGAGCGCCTGCGTCTGCGTGGCGAGCTCATCGTAAATCTGCTGGGTTTGGGTACCGATCTGCTCGAGCTTCGTACGAGCAGCGGCAAGGTCGGATGCGGTATCGGCGTAGGCAGGAGCCGCGAGGCCCAAGCCCAAAACACAAGCGAGGGTTGCCGTAGCAGCGCAGCGTGCCATGTTTTTGTGCGTGTTTGCTGTGCGCATGTAGCTTCCTTTCCAGTAACTAAGGGTAACGGCTAGTCCACCGTCACCAGGCTAAAGAGCTCAACATCGTCGTCAGTCGACGTGAGCTTCTCGCGCGGGTTGAGAAACGCAAGCTCAAGGATACACCCGTAGCCCACAAGCTTTGCGCCCATATCTCGCACCAGTTTACCTGTTGCCTCGACGGTTCCGCCCGTCGCGACCAAGTCGTCCAGAATCAACACGGTATCTTTAGAGCTGATAGCGTCGGCATGGATCTCAATTGAATCGGTGCCGTACTCGAGCTCGTAGCTCTGGCTTACGGTCTCGCGCGGCAGCTTGCCCGGTTTACGTGCGGGTACAAAGCCGGCGCCCAGAGCGACGGCCACGGGAACGCCCACCATAAAGCCGCGAGCCTCGGGACCTACGACCTTGGTGATTCCCATGCCGGCAAAGTGCTCGGCGAGGGCATCGGTCATGGCTTTGAGCGCCTCGGGATTGCCGAAGAGCGGCGTGATGTCTTTAAAGATGACTCCGGGCTCGGGATAGTCGGGGATGTCGACGATTTGAGATTCGAAGTCGTACATTGCATGACCTTTCAATGGGTTGCCGGATAAGCGGCAGCTGTTACTTGCCCGCGGTGACGGTGCCGGATTGCGAAGGGGCGACGACCTTGAGCGGCTTTACGAGAGAATCCTCGTGTGAAGCCGGCGCGACTGTCTCTTCGTTTTTGGCCTTGGTGGACTCGGAGCGAGTGATTTCCTCATCGAGTGCATCGATGTCGGCGTCCTCGACCACGGCGTTGAGCGACTCAAAAACGCGGTTCTTGAGCAGCGCGGTGTGCACGCCCTCCGTCAGGTCGTGAAGCTTCTTAAACGCACGCTCGAGCTTGGCGTCGCGCTCGTCATCGGAGGTATCCATGCCGAGCATGCTCACAAGCACCTGCTCAAACATCGAGGACTCGCGGTTGGCGGAAGACACGTACTGACGCAGGTTGCGCGGCTCGATATGGAAGCGCGACAGCTCGGAGCAGTAGCGGATGATCGGAAAATCGCGACCATCGACGAGCTCGCGATTCTGCGGACTCTTGATGATGCGAATGAGGTCGTTCTCGGCGAGCGAGCGGATAAACGAAATTTCGACGCCCAACATATCGGGAATGGTCTCGATGGGATGCAGCTTTTGCTTAGTCTCCTTGGGCTCCGTCTTGAGCGGAACATCGGATAGCAAGCCCACCTCGTAGGCGAGCGTTGACAGGTCCGTGGCGTTTTCCAAGCGCTGCTTAATCACGTTGAGCGGCATGTAGCGGGTCTTCTGCAAGTGCAGGATGACCTCCAGGCGATCAACGTCCTCCTTAGAGTACTGACGGTATCCCTTAGGCGTACGATGAGGGGTAATGAGCCCCTCATCCTCTAGAAATCTAATTTTTGAGTTCGAAAGATCGGGGTATGCGCCTCGAAGTAGGTTGACGACTTGGCCGATACTCAGATAGTTGCGTTCGGCCATGCCCTACTCACCGGTTTCGATGCGCTCCGGCGTGCTCTCGTGGTAGATGAGCGTAAACGTACCGATCTGAACGGAAGAACCGTCGTGCAGCGGGGCTGCATTGACGATGGCACCGTCGACCCAGGTGCCATTGAGCGATCCCAAGTCCTCGATGCGAGCGCCGAGGCCCTCGCGAATAATGCGCGCGTGGCTGCGCGAAACAGTCATGTCGTTGAGGAAGATGCCGTTCGCGGGATCGCGGCCGATGGTGGTCACGTCGTCCTCGAGCTCAAAGGCGGCACCAGTCTGCGGACCCTTGACGATGGACAGAACGGGGGCGGTGATGCGCACGTTGGCCATGAGGTCGGGAACGGTGACGTCGCTTGAAGGCACGCGGAATACGCAGGTAGCGTCAGCAGTCTTATCATTCTGAGGCATATTGTTAACCATGTTGTCCATGACAACCCCTAACTTATCGCGGACGTGCCGCAAATAATGAACCGTACGTAATCATACCCCAACGAATCAGTCTTCGATTTCAGGGTTCAGAAAGTCGATGTCCTCGTCCTCGGGATGCGCGAGAGCCTGTTTAATGGCCACTCCGCCCTTAATGGAGTAGATGACAGCCGTGAGCATGGAGAAGATCACGCCGCCGTACACAAAGAAGATGCCGAGGGGCACCGAGCTTCCGTTGAGGCCCGGGAAGGCCTTAAGGGTTGAAGGTAA
This sequence comes from uncultured Collinsella sp., assembly GCA_902467875.1. Lineage (GTDB taxonomy): Bacteria > Actinomycetota > Coriobacteriia > Coriobacteriales > Coriobacteriaceae > Collinsella. The sequence continues at coordinate 7,873 of CABQWP010000070.1, forward strand.
AAGATGCAGGCCGTCAATAACGGGGAAACCGAGCAGCATGAGCGAGAAGCCGGTCATGAGCAGCGCAGTGGCAATCTTTCCGGGAAAGACGACATCGATGGGGCGACGGTGATAATGACGAACGATAAGCGTGCCGATGCCCAGATAGATGTCGCGGCCAATAATGAGCACGCAGACCCAGATGGGCAGCTCTCCGCGGACCACCAGTCCCAAGACGCCGGTGAACAGCAGCGCACGGTCGCAAATGGGATCCATGACCTTGCCGAGCCACGAGACCGTCTTAGTCATGCGGGCGATCTGGCCGTCCATCCAGTCGGTGGAGGCGGCAACGGCGTAGATTGCGATGGCGATGACGCGGTTGTTATCCGTCACAAACAGGTACAGAAATACCAGGGTGAGGATCAGGCGCGTAAAGGTTATGAAATTGGAGATCGTAAAGATCTTATTCGACGGGTAATCGGAAGTGCCGATAAGCTCCTTTTTGATCTTCTTTTTGATGCCCACAGGACTCCCCCGCTGGTTAACGACAAAACTTTCGATACTATACCCGTTCCGGCGATGTCTATCCAGCGTAAGCATAGAGAGTCCAGACATGTGGAGGGCGCTATTAGGCAGGGAATTTCGCATTCGTGTACATCTGCCTCCAAACATGTCGAAAAATGTCGATTTCGGTGGCTGGTGTACACGTTTTGATTCGGTGATTACATCGATCGGGAAAGTTGTTACTTTATGCAAATGCGTGCGGGTCGAGATTGGCTGGCGCCAAAAGAGCCCAACGGCCGTTACGGCTTCGTTAGAAACGCACCCCACCATGGATGGTGAACCCGAAAGGTAAGACGCGCGGGCACGGTGAATCGGCCCGCGCGCCCGGAAGAGAAAGGATAAACCCATGGGTTACATGCTCGAGACGCGCGGGCTCACCAAGCGCTTCGGCCGCGGCGACCAGGCGCAGGATGCCGTGGCCGACGTGAGCCTTCATATCCGTGAGGGCGAGGTGTACGGGCTGCTCGGCCCCAACGGCGCCGGCAAGTCGACAACGCTCAAGATGATCTGCGGGATGCTGCGGCCGACGGCCGGGGAGATCCTCTTTGCCGGGCACGCCTGGCGCCGCGAGGACCTCTACGCAATCGGCAGCCTCATCGAGGAGGCGCCGCTCTACCCCAACCTCACCGCGCGCGAGAACCTGCGCGTGCGCACCACGCTGCTGGGCCTTCCCGAGAGCCGCATAGATGAGGTACTCGCCGCCGTGGACCTCGCGGACACCGGGAAGAAGCGCGCCGGGCGCTTCTCGATGGGCATGCGGCAGCGCCTGGGGCTCGCGCTGGCGCTGATCGCCCGGCCACGCCTGCTCGTGCTCGACGAGCCCACCAACGGCCTCGACCCCATCGGCATCGAGGAACTGCGCGACCAGATCCGCGGCTTCGCGGCGGCGGGCACGACGGTGATCGTCTCGAGCCACATCCTCTC
>CABQWP010000071.1 GCA_902467875.1 uncultured Collinsella sp.
AGCACCATGCCAAACTGCTGCCGTAGCTCGCCGCGGTCCATGCGGCTCGTATCCACGCCGTCGAGCGTAATACGCCCGCCGTCAATCTCGTAGAAGCGCATGAGCAGGTTGATGAGCGTCGTCTTGCCCGCGCCCGTGGTTCCCACCACGGCAATCTTCTGGCCCGGCTCGGCGGTAAACGACACGTCGTGCATAAGCGGCTTGTCGGGCGAATAACCAAAGCGCACGTGCTCAAAGGAGACGCGACCCTCAACGCGACCCGGCAGCTTGGCGGCCTCGTCCGGCAGCGGATCGGCCTCCATCTCGGGCTCATCGAGCAGGTCGAACACGCGCTCCGCACTCGCCAACGCGCTCTGCAGCGAGTTGAAGGTAAACGACAGCTGCGTCATGGGTTCGGACGCCTCGTAGATAAACTGGAAGAACGCCTGGAACACGCCGACGGTCATGTGACCGGCAACCAGCATGCTGCAGCCCACCAGCGCGATCACGATCTGCGCCAAACGGCCGATAAAGCGCACCGCAGGGCCGACGGCATTGATCATAAAGTCGGCCTTGGCACTCACGCGTGCCAGCTCGCCCGAGGCCTGGTGCACCTCGGCAGAACTTTGGCGTTCGCGGTTAAACGCGCGGATCACCAGACGGCCCGAATAGCCTTCCTCGACCGCACTCGTAATCTTGGACACCCACTCCTGGCGCTCGCCCGTCACATCGTGTGTGCGGCGCGAGACGACCTTCGTCACCAGCAGCGACAGTGCCGTAAAGAACAGAAAGACGAGCGTAAGCTGCACGCTGAACACGAACATCACGCTCACAGCACCAACAACCGTGCCGATCGACACGAGCAGCTGCAGCAATCCGCGCTGCATGCTCTCGGACATCTTGTCCAGGTCGTTGGTCGCGCGGCTGACGACCTCGCCGGGACGATGCGCGTCAAAATAGGCGAGCGGCAGACGGTTGAGCTTTTGCGCGATGCGGTTGCGCAGGCGCAGATTGAGACGCTCAGCGACGCTCGACATCAAAAAGCTCTGGAGCGCATAGAACGAGGCAGCGGCAGTCCAGATCATAAAGTAGACGAAAATGGTCTTGCCGCAGTTCTCCCAGGTGATGCTGAAAGTGGTGTCGTTGGCAAACGCCACCTGAATGTGGCCCCACAGCTCATCGATCACGCGGGCGCTATATGCCGGCGCGGCGGTGTTAAAGATGACATAGAACACAATGCTCGCGAACACGATATAGAAGCGCCAATGGTCGCCGGCAGCCTCACTCCACAGGCGGCGCACCGTCGCCCAGGTATCCCGAGGCGTCTCGTCCTCGTCTTCGTCGTCCACGTCGCGCATACGCTCTGCCTCGGCGCGGGCGCGCTCGTCCTCGGCACGTTCGTTTTCCTCGTAGAGCGCTTGGCGGCGAGCCTCGCGCTCCGCCGCCTTGGCGGCTTCGTCCAGGTCGGGCGCGACGCCCGTCTCCTCGACTGTCTCTACAACCGCAGCGCCATCGACGATGCCCTGCTTCTTGAGCTCCTCGGTCATGCTACTCACCTCCCTTCATCTGCGATTCCGCGATTGCGCGGTACACCTCGCAGGTTTCCATGAGCTCGTCGTGCGTGCCTAGGCCCACGATCTCGCCGTCTTTGAGCACCACGATCTGATCGGCATGCAAAATAGTCGAGATGCGCTGGGCGATGATGAGCACCGCGGCATCGCACGTCTCGTCCTGCAGCGCATGGCGCAGTGCCGCATCGGTCTTAAAGTCCAGGGCCGAAAAACTGTCGTCGAAGATATATAGATCGGCATGCTTCATGAGTGCGCGGGCAATCGCCAGGCGCTGGCGCTGACCACCCGAGAAGTTCGTGCCGCCCTGGGCCACCGGCGTATCGAGCCCCTGGGGCTGGTCGAGCACAAAGGTGCTCTGGGCAACCTCCAGCGCATGGAGCATGTCAGCCTCAGTCGCGTCTTCGTTGCCAAAGCGCAGGTTGCTCGCCACCGTACCCGAGAACAGCCATGCCTTCTGCGGCACATAGGCGATACGCCCGCGGATGTCGTCTTGCGAAAGGTCGCGCAGATCGATGCCATTCAGGCGAATGGCGCCCTTCGTGGCATCGTGGAAGCGAAGCAAGAGCTTGGCCACCGTCGACTTGCCCGAACCCGTCGAGCCTACAATCGCCGTGGTCTGGCTACGGCGACAGGCAAAGCTCAGGTCGCACAGGGTATCCTCGTCGGCATCGTCAAAACGGAACGACATGTGGTCGAACACGGCCACCGCGTCGGCACCGTCAACAGACTCCGCCGCGCACGTGTCCAGCGTGCGCTTGCCGTCCACGATGCTCGGCTCAATCTCCAACACCTGCTGCGCACGGTTCAGGCATGCGGCGGCGCGTGGGAGCGTCAGAATCACCATCTGCGCCGTCATCACAAAGAACAGGATCAGGATCGCGTACTCCAGCACGGCCGAGATGCTACCGATTTGCATGGCGTGGACGCCCACGCGGTTGCCGCCCACCCACAGCACCGCCACCTCGGCGATATTCATCAAAAAGAAGCTGGAGCTGTCGAGACCCACAAACAGGTGGTTGACCTTGATGGCATTGGCCGCGTAATCGCTAAACACCTCGTCCAGGCGCTGCTCCTCGTGGCGCTCCTTGTTAAATGCGCGGATGACGCGCACGCCCACGATGTTCTCGCGCAGCACCACGTTCATGCGGTCGATAAAGCTCTGCAGGCGCATAAAGATCGGCGCGGCGTTGGCAACGGTAAAGACCGCCGCCACCAGCACGATCGCAACCACCACGCCCAGCAGCGTACCCATGGCGGGATCGATGAACCAAGCAAAAATGATGCCTGCCACGGCCAAGAACGGCACCGGCAGCACCAGCTGAATCGTCTGAAGGACAGCTTGCTGAATCACGTTGATGTCGTTGAGCGAGCGCGTGATCATCGAACCCGTGCCAAAGCGCTCAAAGTCGCTGGCGGACAGCTCGAGCGACTTGTCGTACACGGCATTGCGGATATCGCAGGCCACGTTGGCGGCCAGGCGCGCCGAAAGATAGCAGCCCAGCACCGTGCCGCCGCTGGCCATGCCGGTCGCGATAAGCATGTACAGGCCGTTGCGTAATATATAGTCGACATCACCCGTGGTAATACCGGTGTTGACCATGTTCGCCAGCATCGTGGGAACCAACAGCGTACCGACGTTATCTATCAGCACCGCAAACAGCGTCACCGCAATCAGACCGCGGTACGGCCTCATAAACCTCATTAAGAGTCGCATGCGTCCCCCTCGCCCTTATCGTCAGTCTCGTTCTCGGCGGCCACTTGCCGTTTAAATGCCTCGCACTCTTCGTTAAGAACATGGGAGAACTTACCGACCAAGCGCATGATCTCGCACTGTTCCCACGGCTCGAGCGCCTCGAATGCCTGTTGCTCGGCTTTTTGCGCCGGCAACGCGTAGCGCTTGGCAAACCGCACGCCTTCTTCGGTCAGTCGTACAACCTTGTTTTTACGACTGCCCTCGGCAAACTCCAACGTCGCAAGCCCTCGCGCCCTAAGCGTTTTAATCGCCGAATTGATGGTCTGTTTGCTGTAGAACCATTCACTCGTCAGCCGACTCACGGCAACGCTTCCGCCCGCTGCACTCGTGTCGACGAGCATCCAGTAGGCGCAGTCCGAAAGGCCGCAGGCGCGCGAGAACTCCGAATAGATATGGTCGAGTCCATTGAGCAACCGATCGAAGTCGACCAGCGTAACCGCACTATTCATCTATCCCACCGTTCAATTGTCCGATTTTTGACCAATTATGTGTCTCTAGATTAGTCCGAGTTTTGACTATCGTCAACAGGCTCTCCGCAAATGCGTGCATTTTTACGGCCTATCGGCAGAAAAAGACCGCCGGCGCGGGGGCGGCGCCAGCGGTCACGTGAAAATCGAGTTTTATTGCCTGTTAAGCGGCGACGGCCTCATAGACCGTAGCGCCCGAGAAGCTGTCATGCAGGCTCTTGCCGGCAATCCACGGCAGCTCGACGACCTCGCAGACCGTGTTGACCAGCTCGGAGCAGTCAGTAAAGTGGCCCTTGTCGTTGAGGGCCTCGCAATCCTGAACACGCCAATAGCCATCGGTGTGCGTGATGTAGTACTCGTGGTCGTTGATCGACACGAAAGCGCGCGTCTTGGAACGCAGCAGCTTCAGAAATCCTTCGAAGTCGGTCTCGACGACATCTCCAGCCTGGAACATGATGTTACCTCCTGGCCCGGCGCCACCACGGCGCATTGATAAACGTTGGTACTCCTTTAGTAAAACCTTTATCAGAGGTTATGCGTTCGTCATTTAGGCAAGTGGTAAAAAACCGCAGGGTAGACGGGATAAAACGTTTAACCATCCCATTGGTTTGTCACATTCTGAAGGTACTTTTATGCAAACCTACTTTCCCAATTGGAATCTATCCTTTTGGCCGGGCAATTGACCGTCTATCGTTTGAGCCCGACGGGTATGAACGGGACATCTGCAACGCCACCGCAAGGAGACACCATGGAGACTATCGAAGCACTCATTCACCGTCGCAGCTGCCGCAACTACAGCGATCGTCCCGTCGAGGCTGAAAAGCTTGCACGTATTATCGAAGCCGGCCAATATGCACCGAGCGGCATGGGCCGCCAGCCGGTGACATTTGTCGCCGTCACCGACCCCGCGACCGTCGAGCGTCTCTCACAGCTCAACGCCCAGGTCATGGGCAGCAACAGCGACCCCTTCTACGGTGCCAAGACCGTTGTGGTGGTGCTGGTTGACCGCAGCGTGCCCACCCATCTGGAAGACGGCTCGCTCGCCATGGGCAACTTGCTCAACGCCGCCTATGCACTGGGTGTCGATTCGTGCTGGATTCACCGCGCGCATGAGGTCTTTGACTCGCCCGAGGGCCTGGAGCTGTTGGCCAGCTGGGGCCTGCCCGCCGACGGCAGCCTGCGCGGTGTCGGTAACTGCATTTTGGGCTACGCCGAGGACACGCTACCCGAGGCAAAGCCGCGCCGCGACAACGTGGTGTACGTTAGGTAGCGCAGGAGTGTCCCAAACTGCCGGCAGAAAAGGAACGTCCCCTTCTGCCGGCAAGCTATGTTGATATTTGAGTTGTCGTCGCTTCGCTTGTCTGGGTCGTTTCGGCGTCGTCGCCTTGCTTGTCTTCGTCCTTTTGCACATCGGCGATGGTGGAGGCCGCCGCAACGATACCGCGCTGGGGCGCGACGCTCGTCTGGGCCTGAGCGCCCTCGACAACTTCTGTACCTACATGCGCGAGCTCGGGCGATTTAAACATTGCGTCCAAGTTGGCGCCACCGCCGGCATATCCGAGCGCAGCGAGCGCGATGACGATCACTGCAACGGCGGCCACGATCGGCACGTAGCGATGCCAGCCGGCGGGATTGAGCCCGCTGCGGCGAGCCGCCCCGCGGCTGATGTAGCCGAGCGTTCCGTCGTGCTTGAGCTTTGAGCCCACCACGCGTTTGCGGCCCCACAGCGAGGACTCTGCCTGCATTGCCAAGCGGGCGCTTGCCGAAGGATAGCCGTATTTAGTGCGCTTGAACGAGCCATCAAACCCCGAGGCGTGTTTGCCCCACGTCACCGATGTTGTGCGTCGGTTGACCGGCGCGGCACTCCGCCTTCTGCGGCTCGGTTTTGAAGTCTCAGCCATATGCCCTCGCACGCCGTAACCAAATCGAAACAATAACGCTTTGGACTGTAGCACACGCGTCGCGTGCGGTCACGGGCGCCTCGCTCAACGGTCATCGTCCTTCAGCAAGCGCCACAGCGTTGTACGGCTTATGCCCAGCACCTCCGCCGCACGGGTTCGGTTGCCGTGGAGATGGTCTACAACCAGACGCGCGATATCTCGCTCGGTATCGGCCAGCGGTCGTAGGATATACAGGTCACTTTCGAGTGTCGGGGCGCCAAAGGTTGCGGTCTTAATCACGTCCTCTTGGGCGAGCACTTCCTCCGCTATAGCGCTGTACACCGTGCCCGCCCCCACCAATATATACAGTCGTTCCGAGACCTCGCGAAGCTGCAGATAATTGCGCGGCCAGCGGTAAGCATCGAGCGTCTTCGTCGCCGCGGCAGACAGCGTGGGTGCTGCTGTCTCAAATGCATCAGCGAGATATTCCAAATAGCGCGCAACCTTCGTCGACGCGGCTCCCTGCTCGGCGATTGCCGGCGCCACGCTCACCGCGCAGGCGAAGCGCTCGGTCACAAACGCGGCTTGATCACTTTCGCCGCCGCCCGGCATGTCATTCGCTGTCAGCACCACATGGCAGCGCGTCGCCAACGCGGTGTCGGTCATCGTGGAGACCAGCTCGCGGAGGCGCTGGGGGCCAACCGCGTTCCAGCCCTCAATGCAAAGGGTCAGCCCCGTTTGGAACAACGGCGATTCGGCGCTTTTGAGCACATAGCGCCAACCGCGCTCGGTGAGCTCATCGAGCGCAACGGAAACAAAGGGCTGACCGGCAAAAGGACCGTCCAGATAGAGGCGCTTGGCGATCTCGACCTGACCCGCTCCCAGCTCGCCCTCGAGCATAAGGGGCACACCGCGCGCGTAACTCTCTGCAACCGGCGCAGCCACCGAGGCCGCCCCCTCAACGATGCCGTACGCGCTCGATTCGTAGCGGGCCTCAACCTCGTCGGCGTTGAGCCACTCGATGCCCGCGTGCGCCGCGGCGCCGCGCACCTCGCGGACCACGACGACCCAAAGGCCCCCGCCCTCTTTGTCGGTGGGGCGAACGGTCAGGTTCAGGCGCGCACCCGCACGTCCCATAACCAGACGCGCGCCGTCTCCTATACGGTCGAGGCGCTCAGCGACAAAAGCCGCCACATCCCGCTCGAGCGCCGCGTCATTCATGGTCGAGATCGCGACGTCCCCACGCGCATCGATTGCCAATGCCGAGGCCCCGGCAGCAGCCAGGGCCTCGGTCAAGATGTTCAGCTTGGCATCGCTATCCATTATTTGCCCCTGTCCGCAGCGACGTGCAACCGCCGACGGTCGCACGACCGAGTGTTTCAAAATTGAACGATATTGCTCACCAAACACTATAGGGCAGAAAGCGCCGTCCTGCGAGTATAGGTGTTGCCCCGCATCGCCATCCTGGCGGGGCGATAAGAGCTCTTCGGGACTTATAAACCTGCGGACAAGCCATACCCGCAAGAGCTCCTATCGCTCCACCGTGAGAATGCGCTCGCCAGCACGCAGCACGCAAACAAGCTACTTCTCTACCAGATTCCCAGCACGTGTTGCATTCCCAAACTCATGCACGCAATGCCAATCCAGCAGCAAAAGCCCAGCGCGATGGGCTTGCCGCCCTTTTTGACCAGCTCGACGATATCGGTATTAAAGCCAATTGCCGCCATGGCCATCACGATGAAGAACTTCGACAGCTCCTTGATGGGCGCCGTAAAGGACGCGGGAAGCTGAAGCACCGTGGTGATCACACTCGCCAGCACAAAGAACAGCACAAACACGGGAAACGCGCGTTTAAGCGAGAACGTGCTCCTAGCGTCGCCGCCGGCCTTGCGCGCCAGATGCATCTGCCAGCAAGCAAGCGCCAGCGTGATGGGAATGATGGCCAGCGTCCTGGTGAGCTTGACCACCGTGGCGCTCTCGAGCACATTGGCGCCGGGATGCATGCTGTCCCAAGCGCTCGCCGCAGCCGTTACGGACGAGGTGTCGTTGATGGCGGTACCGGCAAACAGGCCGAAGCCCTCGTTGGTCAGCCCGAGCATGCCGCCAAGCGTCGGAAACACGAGCGCCGCGATAACGTTAAACAGGAAGATGACCGAAATAGCCTGGGCAATCTCGCGATCGTCGGCATCGATGACGGGTGCGGTCGCGGCGATGGCAGAACCGCCGCAAATCGACGAACCCACACCCACAAGCGTCGCGATCTTGCCCGGCACGTTCATAACGTGGCAGAGCACAAAGGCGATGACAAGCGAGGTCGAGATTGTCGCCACGATAATCGGCAGCGACTGGGCGCCCTTGGACAGAATCTGGGAGAGGTTCATGCCAAAGCCAAGCAGGATAACCGCGTACTGCAAGACTTTTTTGGACGTATAGGTGACGCCAGCGGCGAGCTGTTCGCGACGATTCTTGGGAAAGACGAGCGCCAGGACCATGCCAAAGAGGATGGCAAATACCGGACCTCCGACCACCTCAATTTGTTTGCCGAGCAGCGTCGCGGGAATGGCGATGATTAGGCAGAACAAGACGCCTTTCCAGCGCTCGCGTACGATATTTGCCAGTTGCATATGGGATTCCTTCTTTCTATTTCACGTTTGCGACGGCTTATGATACGGCAACATTGAGCGCAGCCTTGCGCAAACACAGACTAAGATGCCGCAATAGTTCTCAGGCAACAGCCGAATTACCCACCGCGGAGAGCTGATTCGCGGCATAATTAACAACTGACATATGAGTTTGATAGAACAGTTGCGAGGCGCTATGGAAGAATCGATGCACGTCGGCGAGCAGGAAACGAGCCTACAGGACCAGTCCTACCACACCATTCGACGCAAAATCGTCTACCTGGACTACAAACCGGGCGAAAAGCTGGGCGTCAAGCAACTTTGCGACGACCTGGATATGGGTCGCACGCCCGTGCGCGAGGCTTTGGTTCGCTTGGCGCAGGAAGGCCTGGTGCGCACCGTGCCCCAGAGCGGCACCTATGTCTCGCCCATCAACCTCACCCTTGCCGAGAGTGCCTGTTACATCCGCGAGCATCTGGAAAAGCAGGTGATTGTGGAGTGCTGTGCGCGCGCCACGTCGGCCGGCATCGAGCAGCTCGACCGCGCCATCGTGCTGCAGGAAAAGGCCATGGCCGAAGAGGATCGCATCGGCTTCTTTTTGAGCGACAACCTCATGCATCACATGATTTTTAGCATCGCATGTCGCAGCACCGTGTGGTCGTGGCTCGAAGAGACCAATGCCGACCTGGAGCGCTTCCGCTGGCTGCGCGCCGCCACGCAGGTTCTCGACAATCAGGACATCGTGAACGAGCACAAGCAGATTCGCCGCGCTATCGCCGGTCGCGACCCCATCGAAGCGAGCTTTTTGGTCAGCAAGCACCTGCATATGATGTTCCGCAACCAGACCGAGGTTCTGGACCAGTTCCCCGAGTACTTTGAGACCAGCAAGCTCCGCTAACCTGCCAAATTGGGACAGGTTCATTTTGGCAGGTTTTATCTGGGCAAATGAAACAAGGCCCGG
>CABQWP010000072.1 GCA_902467875.1 uncultured Collinsella sp.
AGGCCCTCGCGGCCTAGTCGCTATTTAGGGCGTCCAAGATTTGGGGCGCAGTTCAAACGTGAGGCGGGCCGTTTTCGTTTGAGCAATCACGCAGCGACGTGATGAGCCAAGTTAATCCACGCGCTTGTCGCCCATAAAGAAGAGCGCCACCGTACCAGGTCCGGTATGCGAGCCAATCAGAGTACCGATGTTATTGATCTCAATCTTGCCTTTAAGCTGCGGAATCTGTTCCTCGATCAGCGCCGCAACTGCCTCGGCATCCTCGCGGCACGCAGAGTGCGACATGATGCACTTACCCGAATAATCCACACCGTCCTGCACGTGTGCCATCATGGTCTTGGCCATCTCGGAAATCGCGCGCTTCTTAGTGCGAATCTTCTCACGTGGCGACAGCTTGCCATCGCAATCGACCGTCATAAGCGGGCAAATCTTAAGCGCCGTGCCGATGATCGCACTCGCAGCCGAAATGCGACCGCCTCGTAGGTAGCTCGACAGATCGGTCGAGAAGAACCAGTGGTGCAGGTTGAGTTTGTGCTCCTCGATCCAGGCAGCCGTCTCGTCGAGTGAAGCCCCGCTATCGCGCACGTCGGCGGCATATTCCAGCAACAGGCCAAAGCCCGAAGACGCCGCCAGCGAATCGATGACGTGCACCTTGCCGCCCTGGGGATAGCGATCCGCGAGCATCTGCGCCGCAACGCAGGCCGATCCATACGTGCCCGAAATACCCGACGACAACGTCAGGTGCAGCACGTCTTTACCCTCGGCAACAAACGGCTCCCAAAACTCCTCGTACTCACCCACGCTCACCTGAGACGTCTTGGGCATGGCGCCCGCGGCAATCTGGGCAAAAAACTTGTCCGGCGTAATCGACTGATACAGATCGTCCGTATAGACAACATCGTCGATCTCGTAATGAAAACACACGACAGGGATATTGCGCGACGCAAAGAACTCACGGGTTCGGTCGGCGGCGGATTCACAGGTCAGGACAAAATCACTCATATGAGGCTCCTTACTCATTGCTGCGCAAATTATCGCACAGTGAGCCTACATACGGTACATATGTCCACTATTTACCAAATCGAACCAAAAATAGCGAACATCTTTACCATCATCGTCTCCACCGGCCCCACGCATAAATATCTGAGAAAACACCTTCTGTCGTCTCCACTCAACCGCCATATCTACCTCAACTAAATCGATTTACCAAACCGTTCAGCCGGCAATTCAGCCGCTGGCGCAAAATCGAAACAAAAGCGGCGCATACTGATAAACGTTTGACGCTGTTTATCAGTTTTACCAGTCCCATCGGAAGGTGTTTCATGGTCGCATTCGATCGCAACCCGCAAGACTTCAAGTATCTGCGCCTGCTGTCGAGACAGTTCCCCACCGAACAATCCGCGTTTACCGAAATTATCAACCTCTCGGCCATCCTCAACCTACCCAAGGGCACCGAGCATTTTATGAGCGACGTGCACGGCGAGTACGAAGCCTTTATGCACATCCTCAACAACTGCTCGGGCGTCGTGCGCGAACATGTCGACGAGATCTTTGGCGACACGCTCTCCTTTGACGAAAAGGGCGAGCTGTGCACGCTCATCTACTACCCGCGCGAGAAGATCGAGCTGGTTCGCAGCCAGCGCGAGGACTCGCCAACCTGGTACAAGACGATGCTTGACCAGCTCATCATGGTCGCACGCTCGCTTTCAAGCCGCTACACGCGCTCCAAGGTGCGTAAGGCCATCCCGCGCGATTACGCCTACATCATCGATGAGTTGTTGCACACGCACCCGGACGAGAACAACTATCGCGTGCGCTATCACGAGCGCATCGTGGAGTCCATCCTGGAGACCGCCAGTGCCGACGACTTTATCGAGTCGCTCGCTTCGCTCATCAAGCGCCTGGCCGTCGACCACCTGCACCTGGTGGGCGATATCTTCGACCGCGGCGGCGGCGCGGCCAAGATTATGGACCGCCTGCTCACCTACCATTCGCTCGACATCCAGTGGGGCAACCACGACCTGCTGTGGATGGGTGCTGCGGCCGGTGAGCCCGCCTGCATCGCCACGGTGTTGCGTAACAACCTACGCTACGACAATTACGAGATCCTCGAGAACGACTACGGCATCTCGCTGCGTGAGCTTGTCGCCTTTGCCGATGCCACCTACACCGCCGGTGAGTCCATCACCCCGTTGATCAAGGCCATCAACGTGCTGCTCTTTAAGCTCGAGGGCCAGATTATCCAGCGCCACCCCGAGTTCGACATGACCGACCGCCTGCTGCTCGACAAGATCGAACACGACACCGGCACGGTCACGCTCGCCGACGGCAGCGTGTGGCCGCTCACGACCAACGACTTCCCCACCGTCGACCCGGCGGACCCCTATACGCTCACGTCTCAGGAGCAGCACATCATCGACAAACTCGTGTCCGAGTTTGTCACCGCCGATCACCTGCATCGCCATATCGATTTCCTCTACACCCACGGCTCGATGTACAAGGTCGCCAACGGCAACCTGCTCTTCCACGGCTGCGTTCCGCTCAACGAAGACGGCACCTTTAGCAGCATGAACTGCTTGGGCACCTGGCACGCTGGCCGCGATTATCTCGATTTTTGCGACCACATCGCCCGCCGCGCCTGGCGCGTGGGCGACCGCGACGCTCTCGACTGGATGTGGTACCTGTGGATTGGCTTTAACTCACCCGCCAGCGGACGCCTGGTGCGTACCTTTGAGCGCGCCTATATCGCCGATAAGAGCACCTGGGTCGAGCCGATGGACCCGTACTTTACGCTTACCAAGTCGCCCTCGGTCTGCGACGACATCATGCGCGAGTTTGGCGTCGCGCCCATGGCATGTTCGCCGACCGGCCACATCATCAACGGCCACACGCCCGTTAAAACCACCAAGGGCGAGCAGCCCATCCGCGCTGAGGGCAAGCTGCTGGTCATCGATGGCGGCTTCTGCCGCGCTTACCATCCCAAGACGGGTATCGCCGGCTATACGCTCATCTCGAGCTCGCGCGGCTGCCGCCTCAAGTCGCACCGGGCCTTTACGACGGTTGCCGAGGCACTCACGCGCAACGTGGACATCGAAAGCGAGACCAATCGTTTTGACCAAGCAGACCGTCGCCGCATGGTGAGCGACACCGATACTGGCGCCAAGATCCGCAGCCAAATCCAGGACCTGCGCCAGCTGCTCGATGCATATAGAAACGGTGCTATCGAGGAGCGCGCCTAGCACCACCCGCGGGGATTGGCTAAACTTGCTGAGTTTGTCATCCCCACGGCGCTTCCGCGCCAGCTTAAGGCAGGTACCATGCAAAAGCTCCTTGCGCAGATCATGAAATTTGGCGTCGTCGGTGTCATTGCCACGGTTATCGACTTTGGCATTATGAATCTGCTCCACTACGGTCTGGGCCTCAACATCCTAATCGCCAACACCAGCGGCTTTATCATCTCACTCATCTTTAACTACCTCGCAAGCATGAAGTACGTGTTTGCGCACAAGGAAGGCATGAGCCGCCGCCGCGAGTTCATCATCTTTGTCGTGCTGTCCGTGATCGGTTTGGTGCTCAACGACGGCATCGTGCTGGCGCTCAACGCCGGTCTGGGGCTCGAGGCCAATATCGCCAAGATCTGCGCCACCGCGCTTGTCATGGTCTACAACTTTGTGACCCGAAAGATCTTCCTGGAGGGCGACGAGACCAAGTAACTCGCAACCTTACAGCCTTACGATGCCCACGGACAATGCGCGCTCAGCACAGTATCGCCCGTGGGCATCGTTCGTTTACGGGCAAATTTTCAACGTTTGCGGATTACCTCTTGAATATTTGGCGAGTTCGTATAGTTCTTTCCAAAGACCTTACGTTTCCCTTGCAAAAGCTCTAAAGTATCCTCTGCTCGATTCATCAACGCATTGGATGTGATTACGTGCGCAAGGCACTGGCACAACCTCATACCAAGCAGTTCCTCAAGTTCGCCGTCGTGGGTCTTATCTCCTTTGGCATCGACTGGGGCATGCTCATTGCGCTCGTCGAGCTGTTCCACCTCGACTTTTTGATGAGCACCACGGTCTCGTTTACCACGTCCGTCGTGGTTAACTACTGGCTCAGCATGAAGTACGTGTTCGACCATCGCGAGGGCATGAGCCGCAAGCGCGAGTTCACGATCTTCACCATCCTGTCGGTAATCGGTCTGGGCCTCAACGACCTGTACATGTTTGTGGGCGTCACGTTTTTGAGCATCGGCTACCAGGCTATGAAGGCCATCGCAACGTTCCTCGTCACCTGGTACAACTACTTTAGCCGTCGCTTCTTCCTCGAGGGCGCACGGTCGTAGTCGATTCACTATTTGCTTGAATGTATAACCGGTTGGAATTCCCATTCCAACCGGTTTTTTGTTTGCCTAGAGACCCGGCGACCCAGTCCTCTACGCATGAAAAACGGGCAGCCCGGATGTTTGTCCGAACCGCCCGTTTGATGCGATATGTCGAGGCCCCTAGCCTGTCACGTAATACCAGACCACGTTGTCGCCGTTTGAGAGAACGTAGTTGCTGCAGGCCGTCATGGGCGTTGTGCCGTTGACGGAATAACACCAGCCGCTACCGCTTCCATAGTTTTCATCCTTCTCGGCCAGGCCACCGATGGCGGCAACATAAGTGCCAAACGACGAGCCGCGCGCATTTATAGAAATACCCAGCGCGCAGAGAGCGTCGTAGGCAGTTGCTCCCTCATTAAAGGTGTAGGTACCACCAGCGGACACAGGATTGCCCACAGCGCTCGAAGTAACCGAGACAGTCACTGTAACGTAGCTAGACTCCTGAGAGACGTTCTGGTTGCCCGAAGGGGCATTACCGTTATCAGGAACGGCAGAAGGCCCACCGGACGTTGCCGAATTCTGAGAAGCCGACTGACTGTTGTCAGTCTTTTTGTTTCCCGCTCCTTTTTCGCCGGACTTCTTGCTATCCGAGTTCTTGTCCGATTCCTTGTCCGAAGACTCTGAATCTTTCTTGGAGTCAGATTTGTCAGAACCCCTAGACCCGTCATTCGTATCATCAGAAGATTTGGAATCCTTGGACCCGGCCTTGCCCGAAGCGGCAGACGAGTCAGACCCCTTGGCGTCCTTCGCGACGACGCTCTCTCCCGTCACGGTCTGAATGATCCAGTCGATGGACCAGGCACCGCTTGTGGAAGGATAGACGAAACCCAGCGAGACGACGATCAGAATGGTGCACGCGGCAGTCAGAACGCCAAGGAGCGCCTTCCGTCGAGGGGCGGGCGCCGTCGAAGCGGCGCCCTGTTGCTTTGCATCGTCGAACTGAATGAACGAGGAATCTGGTTGCTTGGGGTCAGCGTCCTTGGATTTATTGGACACAGCCCTCACCTACCGACGTTTGGTGAACACGAACACGCCGACGATGGCGAGACCGATGACGCCGGCGGCAACGCCGACGATGGCGAGCGGATTGGTGCCAGTCTCCTGCTCGGAAGCACTAGAGGACTTCTTAGCAGTGGTCGTGGAAGCAGCACCCGCATCGGACCTGGAATCGGACTTCTTGTCGGACTTGCTGTCCTTCTTGTCAGACTTCTTGTCAGACTTCTTGTCAGACTTCTTCTCGTCCTTCTTATCGGACTTATCGGAGTCCTTCTTGTCGGACTTGTTGTCCTTGGTCTCGGTCTTGGTCGACACCGTCGTCTTGGTCGTCGGCTTATGACCCGGGGCGACAGCGCCGCCAGCCTGCTGGCCCTTCGTGCCGGAGCCGGAACCCGTGCCAGCGCCAGCGCCAGCGCCGGAACCGTTGCCAGCGCCACCGTTGCCACCATTAGTGCCAGAACCGCCATTACCGCCAGGGTTAACGGCATTCTTGCTCCACTTGGCATACAACGTCAGGTCGGCCGTCACCGGCGTGCTAAAGTCATACGCCTGCGTGCAAGCCTCATCGGTGAACCAACCGCCGAAAGTGTAGCCATCGCGCGTCGGATCGGCCGGCTTGACCAGCTTGCCATCGGCCGTAGCAACAAACTTAGTGTCGCAAGCAGACCCGCCGTTGGAATTAAAGACAACCGTCCAAGACTCAACGGCCCCAAGCTTGAACAGCGTGCCCGAGTCATTGATGTAGTACAGGTTGCCAGATGCATCGGCAATGACCGGAGAGTCGCAGTGCTGGTAATGGCCAGCCGCATCATAAATCTGCGTCGCCTCTGCATCGCCGAGCGTATAGCGATACACGCCACCACCAGCAGAGTAGTTGACGTAATCCTTGCTATCCGCGCTGTTAACGGTGAAGTACACATAGGTCTTGCCGCCCTGAGCACTCACCAGCGGAGTAGCAGCAATGCCGTTAAATCCGGCCGGCAGTTCTTTACCGTCAGCAGCGGTGACCATCGTGGTCTTACCGGTCTTCAGATTATAGAGAGCCAGAGCAGAGCCAGTAGCCGTCTGTCCGCCGACAATCAAGTTTTCGCCAGCCACCGCCGGTGCGCTCATGTTATTAGTAAGACCCAGGTCGACTGTCTTCTGCTCGCTCAGCACGCCCCTCGCCGAAAGCGAAATCACATGGAGCTTTCCATCGTGCGTCATCTGATAGAAGGTCGAACCATTGGACAGATCGGCGACACAGTCGGCGTTCGCGAGAGCGCCGAGCTTCATGGTCGAAACGACATCGCCCGTCGTCTTATCAATGCACTTAAGCGTGCCCGCGCTCGTAGGAACGATGGCATACTTATCCGTCAAAGCCGCACCAGTCCAGTAATAGCCCTCGGCAGGGTCGATGTTCTGCCAAGAAACTTCGCCCGTGGCAATCTTAATGCGCGAAAGGGAGCCGTTGCCGTAGATCGCGTTGTAATTCTCGTCATACGAAATATCGACCGAGCCTACATAGACGTACTCGCCGTCCGAAACAACGGTGCAGGAGCTCTGCGTCAAGTCCGTCAAACCAGGCGTCAACCACTTGCAGATCAGCTTGTCTGCAGTAATCGCCTGGACCGCACCGCCGTTGAGCGGAACAATGATAAGGCCATTGGTATAGATCGGACGAGAGGTATAGCTCACCTTGGAGGCAAGCGGCGCAGAGGCAACCTTTTTGCCCGTGGACGAATCGATCTTAATGAGCTCGTTCTCGGTCGCGATGTACACAAAACCGTTAGCGATGACAGGTTCGCTGCAGTTGGCATACTGCTGACCAGACTCGGCCTTCCAATCGAAGGCCCACTTAAGACCGGCGGCCTGCGCAGGCGTCTTGGCATCCGTTACGGTCGAACCGTTGCCACTGTTGCCGTAGCCGGCCCACTCGGCACCCCAATCAGGAGCCGTCGCGCTCGGGTCCACGACAATCTTGTCGGGATCGGGCATGGCCGAATCGTCGGTGGTATAGGCAAGCGTAACCTTATCGCCGCTCTTGAGCGTAATCTGATTGGCGCAGAGTAAGGAGGGCTCTCCGTTGATATACAGGTGCCAATATTTATTGGTCGCAGCATCCAAGGCATACGGCTTGTGATCGAACGGCGAGTTGATGGAATTGAGGAACCAGTACTCACCACTCTGGGAGCCGTTGTACGTAACGCCCTTGGCCTTCAGGACCGTCTCAATAAGGTTCTGGGCAGTAGAGCCTTCGGGCAGAGAAACGTTGCTTGCCGAACCCCAGCGAGTATTGTTGCCGTTGACATCGGGACCGATAACATCGACAGACCCAAGCACCTGACCGGGGAGGGCATCGGCGTCAGCACCATACATAAAGGTGACGGCATCGCCCTCTTGAAGCTCGTAGGCACCGGCGCCAACGTCGGCGAACTTGCCATTTACGTAGAAGCGCCAATAGCTATTGGTCGCAGCATCCCAGCCATAGGACTTACCATCGAACGGCGAAGTAATGCCGTTGAGGAACCAGCCCCAAGACGATTCGCCAGCATCGAGAGTAAGGCCGGTCTGCTCAAGGAGATCCTTAGCAGTGGAGCCTGCCTTGAGGCTCGTCTGGCCCGTCGAAGCCCAAACCTGTTGCTTGCCGTCCTTGTCCTTACCAAGTACCTGAACGGAAGCATGGACAGAATCGGACGGCAACTGGTCGCCCCAGCCACCGTAGAACCACGTAACGGTATCACCAGCATGAATGGTGACATTGTCTGCCGTGTAGTCGCTCGACTTGCCGTTGATGAACAGCTGCCAATAGGTCGAATAATCGAGCGGCGTACCCAGTTCAACGCCGTTGTACTTAAGGCTCAGAATGAAGGAGCCCGCAGCAACGGCGTCGATGCCATTCGCCTCGAGCGCGACCTTCGTAAGGTCAAGTGCGTTCGAGCCGGACGTCACCACATACTGCGCGTTATCGACCCAAGTCTGAGTCTTGCCCTGGGCATCGCGACCAATGACGGTCACATTTGCGGCAACCTGGTCCTTAACGACAGGGGACGAGCTACCAGCCGTATAGGCAAACTCAATCTTCTGCCCTTGGGTGAGCTTGACGCTGCTCGCGCCAACCGAGGAGGACGCACCGTCGACGAACAGCTTCCAGAAGGCATAAGTCGTCGGATCGTAGGCAAGCGTGCGGCCATCTGTCGGGGACGTGATGCTTTTGAGGTAGAAGCCGTATGCCGTGTTCGGTTCGTAATCCGCTTTAAAGCCCGTCTTCTGCTGCAGCTTAACGAAGGCATCCGCAGCCGTCGCGCCCTCGTCGAGCTTGAGCTGCGTAGGTGCCACCCAGGTCTGAGCCTTGCCGTCGGCATCGGTGCCGATAATCGAGAACGAGACCTCGACCTGCTTCTTGGCAGCATCGCCGGTTTCTGTCGGGTTCTCTGTCTGAACGGCAGCCGCGGCGGCAGAACCCCCCTTGGCCGCTCAGCTGT
>CABQWP010000073.1 GCA_902467875.1 uncultured Collinsella sp.
GGCGGTGTAGCTCAGTTGGTTAGAGCACACGGTTCATACCCGTGGCGTCACTGGTTCGAATCCAGTCACCGCTACCATAGGTAACACGGTGGCTTCTCAATAGTATGTTGAGAGGCCACTATGGTATAAAGGCAAAGTCCCGTCCGGGGACGACCTGTTTAGAGGAGGGCTTTATGGCCAAAGAGAAGTTTGAGCGCACTAAGCCGCATGTTAACATCGGCACCATTGGTCACGTCGACCACGGCAAGACCACGCTGACCGCTGCCATCACCAAGGTTCTCTCCGAGACCGAGGGCTGCAAGGCTGACTTCACTGCGTTCGAGAACATCGACAAGGCTCCCGAGGAGCGCGAGCGCGGCATCACGATTTCCGTCTCCCACGTTGAGTACGAGACCGCTGCCCGTCACTACGCTCACGTTGACTGCCCGGGCCACGCTGACTACGTCAAGAACATGATCTCCGGCGCTGCTCAGATGGACGGCGCTATCCTGGTCATCGCTGCTACCGACGGCCCCATGGCTCAGACCCGCGAGCACATCCTGCTCGCCCGTCAGGTCGGCGTTCCTTACATCGTCGTCTTCCTGAACAAGTGCGACATGGTCGACGATGACGAGCTCATCGACCTCGTCGAGATGGAGACCCGTGAGCTCCTCTCCGAGTACGATTTCCCCGGCGACGACATCCCCGTCATCCGTGGCTCCGCTCTGGGCGCTCTCGAGGGCGACGCCAAGTGGATGGACGCCATTCGCGAGCTCATGAAGGCCGTCGACGAGTACATCCCGACGCCTGCTCGTAACAACGACCTCCCGTTCCTGATGGCCGTTGAGGACGTTATGACCATCTCCGGCCGTGGTACCGTTGCTACTGGCCGTGTCGAGCGCGGTGAGCTCAAGCTCAACGAGCCCGTCGAGATCGTCGGCATCAAGGATACCCAGAACACCGTCGTTACCGGTATCGAGATGTTCCGTAAGTCCATGGACTTCTGCGAGGCTGGCGACAACGTCGGTCTGCTGCTCCGCGGCATCAAGCGTGAGGACATCGAGCGCGGCCAGGTTCTCTGCAAGCCCGGTTCGGTTACCCCGCACACCAAGTTCACCGGCGAGATCTACGTTCTGACCAAGGAGGAGGGCGGCCGTCACACCCCGTTCTTCGATGGTTATCGTCCTCAGTTCTACTTCCGTACCACCGACGTTACCGGTACGGTCAAGCTCCCCGAGGGCACCGAGATGGCTATGCCTGGTGACCACATCACCATCGAGGGCGACCTCATCCACCCGATCGCCATGGAGGAGGGCCTGCGCTTCGCTATCCGCGAGGGTGGCCACACCGTCGGTTCGGGCATCGTCTCCACGATCATTGAGTAAATTAGCTCTTTGATATAGCTGACTTAGAGAACCCGGCACTTATATGGGTGCCGGGTTCTTTTCTGCAATGGATATTGAGCCGTTGCTGGTGTCGAGAGGATCGATAATGGTCCTGGATGCACCGTCGATTAGCTCTCGATGGCTTCATTGATGTGTTCCAAATATGAATGGATCCACCGAGAACCAATTGACTCGAGGTTTTCATTGACAGCACTTACGTGGAGCTGATAAAGTAATAACTCGTGCCCGTACGGGGCGGAAATGAAAGGTTCAGGATACATGCGTACTCTAGTTACTCTTGCGTGCACTGAGTGCAAGCGCCGCAACTATACGACCACCAAGAACAAGTCGACCATGCCTGATCGTATGGAGATCAAGAAGTATTGCCCCTGGTGCCGTCACCACACGCTGCACAAAGAGACTCGCTAGTCTCTAGTCACATACGCCAGTAGTTCAATTGGTAGAGCATCGGTCTCCAAAACCGAGTGTTGAGGGTTCGAGTCCTTCCTGGCGTGCCAGTCATTATTCCGTAAGCTCCCACTTGGGGGCTTACGGTTTACTCATGTATAAGCGCATTGCGCGGAGGTAACCCAAATGGCCAACAAGAAGAACAAGAAGAAGGCTCAGCAGCCGGCACCTGCCAACAAAGCTGCCGCCAACTCCAAGGTTGAGGCCAAGAAGGCCGTTGCCAAGAAGAACGAGAAGGCTGCGAAGTCCAAGAAGAACGAGAAGCCTGGTTTCTTCGCCCGCACCAAGAAGTATTTCGCTTCGGTCAAGTCCGAGATGAAGCGTGTCACGTGGCCCGATAAGAAGGAGCTCGTGAACTACTCGGTTGTTGTTTGCGCTTCTCTGATCGTCGTCGGCGTCGTCATCGCTCTGCTCGATGCTGGCTTTGGCGAGGCTCTTGCTCTGTTCTCTGGATTGAGGGGCTAAACCATGTCTAAGCGTTGGTACGTCGTTCACACTTACTCTGGATACGAGAACCGCGTTAAGTCCGATCTCGAGCATCGCATCGAGACTATGGGCATGCAGGACCGTATCTTTGATATCGAGATTCCTATGGAGCGCGTCACCGAGATTAAAGAGGGTGGCAAGCGTGAGACCAAGGATTCCAAGATCTTCCCGGGTTATGTCCTGGTCCGCATGGAGATGGATGACGATTCTTGGACGTGTGTTCGTAACACGCCTGGCGTCACCGGTTTCCTAGGCGGCAACGGCAAGCCCGCTCCGCTTTCCCGCGACGAGTACAACAAGATGACTCGTCGTCCCGGTAAGGGCGATTCGCCCAAGCGCACCTCGGTTGATATTGAGGTCGGTACGTCCGTCCGCGTCACCGATGGCCCGCTTACCGACTTTGATGGCAAGGTCTCCGAGGTTAACACCGAGGCTGGCAAGCTCAAGGTCACGCTGATGATCTTTGGCCGCGAGACGCCGGTCGAGCTCGACTTTAACCAGGTCGCTGTCATCGCTTAAGTTTTCGTCCGTTCGCGCGAGCGTGCTTCTTCTGTGACTGCTCATCTCAGGAGTGCTTCTAACACGTGCGTGCTTACGATATAGCAAGTACTTCACACTCGTGATTCGAAAGGAATGACCATGGCTGAGAAGAAGGTTGCCAACGTCATTAAGCTCCAGATTCCTGCTGGTGCAGCAAACCCCGCTCCTCCCGTCGGCCCCGCCCTGGGCGCTGCTGGCGTGAACATCATGCAGTTCTGCCAGGCCTTTAACGCCGAGACGCAGGACAAGAAGGGTGACATCATCCCCGTTGAGATCTCTGTCTACGAGGACAAGTCCTTCTCCTTCATCACCAAGACCCCGCCGGCGGCTCACCTTATCAAGAAGGAGCTGAACCTCAAGTCTGGTTCCGCTAAGCCCCAGGCTGACAAGGTTGGTCAGCTCTCCCAGGAGCAGCTCACCAAGATCGCCGAGATCAAGATGCCGGACCTCAATGCCAACGACATTGACGCCGCCAAGAAGATCATCGCCGGTACCGCCCGTTCCATGGGCGTCACCATCGCTGAGTAGCGATTTCTTATGGTAACGGCGGGTGCTCCGACCGGGGCGCCCGTTAAATGTGTGCAATAGGGCACACGATACGATGTGGGAGGGCTCACGCCCGTTTAACCACAGGAGGTAATGCACATGGCTAAGCATGGTAAGAGCTATAACGCCGCTGCCGAGAAGATCGACCGCGCCACGCTCTACACCCCCCTTCAGGCTGCCAAGCTCATCAAGGAGCTCGACACCGCCAAGTTCGACGAGACCGTCGAGGCTCACTTCCGTCTGGGCATCGATACTCGTAAGGCTGACCAGAACATCCGTGGTTCCATCTCCCTGCCCCACGGCACCGGCAAGACCGTTCGTGTTGCCGTCTTCGCCGAGGGCGAGAAGGCCCGTGAGGCTGAGGCTGCCGGCGCCGACATCATCGGTTCCGACGAGCTCGTCGCCCAGATTCAGAAGGGCGAGATCAACTTCGACGCCGCTATCGCTACGCCGAACATGATGGCCAAGGTTGGCCGCATCGGTAAGATCCTTGGTCCCCGTGGCCTCATGCCGAACCCCAAGCTCGGCACCGTGACCATGGACGTCGCCAAGATGGTCTCCGAGCTCAAGGCTGGCCGCGTTGAGTACCGCGCCGACCGCTACGGCATCTGCCACGTGCCCCTGGGCAAGAAGTCCTTCTCTGAGCAGCAGCTCGTCGAGAACTACGCTGCCCTGTACACCGAGATTCTGCGCGTCAAGCCCTCTTCTGCTAAGGGCAAGTACGTCAAGTCCATCTCCGTGTCTTCCACCATGGGCCCTGGCGTCAAGGTCGATCCCGCTGTCCAGCGTGACTTCCTGGCTGAGTAACTGCTAGTTACTGCCTGAGTACAGCAAGCATTGCTAAAGAAACCCGGTTCTGCCTTGTGCAGGACCGGGTTTCTTGCTATCGCGTCAAAAGCACCATAAAGGGGACAGTGTCCCCTTTATGGTGGTTACCAGGGTGTTCTGGCTGTTGAGGACTCGATGGCATCGTGGCGTTTGAGCTCGCGGCGCATGGTTTGCGAATTGAGCCAGGCTGCCTGCCAGCCACGGATGGGGTAGCGCGTCTGGTCGAGCTCAAACTGCGTATAGCCGCAGGCGTTGATGATCGTCGTTCCACACACATGCTGCCGCTCGCGCTGAAAATCGTAACCGTAGCTTTGGTGTACATGCCCATGCACCATGTAGTCGGCCCCCCAGGATTCAAGCGCCGTGTTAAAGCACTCAAACCCTCGATGCGGCAGATCGTCCAGATCACCCATACCGGCGGCGGGTGCATGGGTAAGCAGAATGTCGCACCCGCCGACCATCCTAACCTTACGCGACAGCTTACGCATGCGCTTGGACATCTCGCGTTCGGTGTACATGTTGGCGCCGTCGCGATAACGCATGGACCCGCCAAGGCCCGCAATGCGAATCCCTCGGTACGTGTACACGCTGTCTTCTACGCAGATACATCCGCCCGGTGCATGACGTGCGTAGCGGTCATCGTGATTGCCACGCACGTAGATGAGCGGTTTGTTGATGACCGTAACCAAAAACTCAAGATAGTCCGGGTCCAGATCGCCGGCGGACAAAATCAGGTCGACGCCCTCAAAGCGTTCCTTGCGAAAGCACTCCCAAAGGCATCGTTCTTCGGTATCGGCTATGGCAAGGATTTTCATAGGGCAGGGACTTTCGGCTCATCGTCGAGCTGCGGAATGGTGCCTACCACGTTATCCGCCAGCCAATTCATCTCGACAATCTGCGTGCTCGGCAGCGGAGGGAAGCCTTCGATCTGTACCACGCCGTTCTGGCTGTGGAGCTCGCCGCCAAAGGGGTTGATGGATCCCTCAACAATGCCGTTACGGAGCAACTGCACGAGTTTGCGCGTCTGGTAGGGTAGGCCCGGAGCGTAACGGATGTCGATAACGCCAGAGCTCATGCCGTACCAGTAGTTGACGGCGCGCACTTGGTTGTCATCGCTGGTCTCGTCCCACGTGCCGTGCAGAAGGCTGCGAACGATGAGCTCGTAGTAACGGCCCCAGTTCCATACCGGCATGGCGATGCCGGTAACCTTGCCATCGACCAGACGGTGAAGTCCGTAGGCCGTGGGGTCTTCGAGCGACTTTGACATGTCGGCGCCGGTCATGACGCTTACACCTTCGCGGCACATGGCCTCGGCAAGGCCTCCGGCGGGCACATCGCCCCAAGTCAGGATAATTTGCGCACGGGGGTCGAGCAGCGAGGCGCCAATCGCAAAGGCGTTGATCTCGCTGAGCGCGCCCGAGGCGAAGACCGACGCGTGGTAGCCGATGCGGTGGTTGTCCGCCATGCTGGCGGCAAGGGCGCCCAGGAGGAACTTGGCCTCGTACATCTTGCCAAAGTACGAACGGACGCTTTGATGGGGAAGGCCGATAGAGCAGTTGAGGAACCGAACCTGGGGATACTCAACGGCAGCCCTGAGCGTGTATTCCATCAGGCGGTGCGAGGTCGAGAAGATGACGTTTGCCCCATGTTTGACAGCCGTTTCCACGGCGGCGTAGAACACATCCGGATCGTGACAGTCCTCGAACGCCTCGGTGCGCACGATACCGCCAAAGTGCTCATCGAGATACTGACGCCCTTGGTCGTGCAGGCTGTCCCAGCTCGACGTCGCACAGGGGAACTCATGGATAAAGGCGATGCGCAGGGGGTTGGTCGCCGAATAGACGGTCTTGCCCATAAAGAAGTTGAGCACGCCGGAGGTGGACTTGGCGGGCGACTCCTCCTCGTCGACGCTCGGCGCTTCAACAAGATCGACCTTGTCCTCGTCATTTTTGCCGGCAATGACCAGCTCGCGCCAAATCTTGCACAGGCGGTTTACGACGATATCCGTTGGCGTATCCAGCAGGCGGTCCTGGTTGTACACATTGAGGTACACGAGCATGGCGTCGGCGGGCGTAATGTCCAGGTGGTCGCCGCCTGCGCGAAGGTAGGCGCGCTTAAAGAGCAGGAAGGTGTGGCGCAGGTAGTCGACCTTTTTCTGCGGCCATTTTTCGATAAGATTCTGACCGAGCATCTTGGCGAGCGTCTCGTAGCTTCCCTCACGCGAGAACTCGATCTCGTATAGGGGGCAGACGCGCCAAAACGCGCAGAATTCACCGTACAGGCGGCTTTCGACGGAATCCCATGTGCCGGGGTAGAGACGGGTGACCCTGGCCGAAACCGTTGGAGCGTCCAAGAATTTGAGGACACTGACGCGTTTATTGCCTTCCTGGACATAGAACCGATGCATGAACTCGGTGACGATGATGGGGTCGCGATAGCCCTCGGTTACCTGGATGTCGTAGAGGTTGGACCA
Source organism: uncultured Collinsella sp. (assembly GCA_902467875.1). GTDB lineage: Bacteria > Actinomycetota > Coriobacteriia > Coriobacteriales > Coriobacteriaceae > Collinsella. Next base: position 6,706 of record CABQWP010000073.1, read on the forward strand.
CTTGCGGGCGAACTCGGTGTTAAACGGCAGCAGGGGCATAAAGTTGCATGAAAAGGCGGACTGACGGCCCTTGGTGACAGTGCCGACGACCATTTCGATCGGAATATCCCGCAGGCCGACACTCACTCGCTGACCTAAGGGGAGCTGAGCAATCAAACTGTCGAGGTCCGTAAGGTATGGATGCTCGCTTTGGCTAATGGCGCGTCGACGTCCTTGCTCGCCGCGCTTGCGTGCTTGACGATAGGCCTCTTCCATGATGTTGCTCCCTTAGTCGTTTAAACAACTACATAAACCATGGTACCACGAATGAAAACCACCACAAAGGTGCCTGTCCCTTTTTGGCGGGTTAGGCGATGATGGGGGCGATGGCGCGGATGCAGGCGTCGGCTGCCGTGAAAGTAGTGCTGTCGTCGCTGACGATAAAGATGATCTTTCCTTTGATGCCAAAGTCGCCGATTTCGCTAAAGAGTACGTAGGGCTCCTTGTCAAAGCCCGAGATGGGAAGCACGGCGGCTTTGGTGGCGCTGGTCAGCTCGTCTGCCAGTGCGTCCAGTGAAGCCCACTTGGACGTGTCCTTGACCGCGACGGGCACGGCAACGCGCCCAAAGGGCATGAGGTGCACGAGCGTGTTCTTGGAGATGTTGGAGTTGGGGACGATGATGGTCTGCCCACAGGCATCCTCAATCGTTGTATGGCGCCAAGTGATGTCTTGGACCACGCCGGATACGCCGCCGACCTCGATATTGTCGCCGGGCTTGATGATGCCCATAAAGGTCACCTGCATGCCGCCGATAAGGTTTGACAGCGTGTCCTGAAAGCCGAGCGAGATGGCGATGCCGCCGACGCCAAGGGCGGCGACGAGCGCGTTTGCGTTAATGCCAAAGCAGTTATCGAGGATAAAGCTGCCGCCAATCATCCAGATGACGGCGCGCGCGATGTTGATGAAGATACTCGATGCCGGAAGCGGGTTATCGTCTCGGTTAAGCAGATGGTTCAGGGTCTTGGATACGACCTTGGCGGCGACGGCGGTGCCTATCGCCAAGATGACGGCCCAGATGATGTTGTGGACCCACCGTTGCTCAAAGAAATGAAGAATCGGCTCAAACAATTCCATGTAGGGAAAACCTCCTAATGATCGTTCAACCATGATACCCACCAAGAAGCCCGTCCGATCAAATTCGGACGGGCTTCTGTGCTCGATATAAGGTTTACGCGGCGGGGCTGCAAGGCCCGGCGGTGTAGCTTAGCGTCGACGCTTCCAGATAATGCCGAGGATGATGACGATGATGCCGCCGATAAGGCACGCGCCAACTACTGCCAGCGTGCGGTCTCCCGTTGCGGCGAGCTTACCGGTCGTCTTCTTGGTGATGACCTTCGTGGTCGTCGTGTCCGTCTTAGGCGAGGGCTTAGGCGTCGGGGCCGGTGTGGGCGTGGGGTCCACGGCTGCGGAGCCAAAGCTGATGGTGCCGGCGAGCCCGGCCATCTTGCTCTCCCAGCCGTTCTGCTCAATCAGCGCCCTCAGCGCCGCCTCGCACGTGCCCCACTCGGTGTACTTGGTGGCGTGTGCAAAGGTGGGAAAGTCGGTCGTGTTGGTAATGATGTAGTTGTTGGTGGCGACGGTATAGGTCTTGGCGGGGTCGAGCGTGCTGCCGTCTTTGGTGAGTGTGGCACTCACAATGCGCTTGCCTTCGGGCTGCGTCCAATCAATCGTCACGTTGATGCCACCAAAGGAGAGAACGCTGCCAGAGTCATCGCGCCATTTGTACTTGTCTTGCGCCTCCTGCTCGGTGTGACCGGCCGCCACATAAGCCTGCTGAAGCTCGTAGCTGTCGTTACAATCGTCGCTGATTTGTAGCGAGTGCTCGAGTGCTGCGAGGAAGTCCGCGCCGGTCATGGTCCAGGTCTCAACGGTGTTGCCGTAGGGCGAGATGGCGATGACGTTGCCGGCGGTCACGTTGCCCGCCGCGATGCCGCCGCGACAAAATCAA
>CABQWP010000074.1 GCA_902467875.1 uncultured Collinsella sp.
AAAGGGCGGAGGCGGGGCATGCCCCGCCTCTTACACCACATCTCTGTGCGCTACCATACCTAGGCAAGTCGGCGGCAAAACGGGCTTCAAAGCGTCCTTCGCAAACAAAAACCGGGGCCCGCACGATGCGGACCCCGGCTCAATGCCGTGACGATATGTCAGTTACGCTCTACACGTAGAACAGGATGTCGTCGTAGGTCGGGACCGGCCAGTAGTCGGCTGCCACGATCTCCTCCATGGCGTCCACGGCGGCACGCAGCGCATCCATAGCGGGAACGACCTCGTGCGCGTACACGTTGGCCTGCTCCTGGCCACCGAGGGCCTCAGCCTTCTGATGCACGGCGTCAAGCGCCTTGATGGAGTCGTTGATGGTGGTGATGCCGTTGCAGAGCTTGTTGAGCGTGTTCTGCTCGCACTGCATGGCGGCCTCGGCACCGGCGGCACGAATAGTCTCAAGGCCCTTAGCGACCTTGGTGGCATAGGCGGTAATGACCGGGCGATAGGTACGACGCGCCTCGCGAACCATCGTGGTGGCCTCGATGTTCATGAGCTTGTTGTACTTCTCGAGCTTGCAATCGTAGCGGCACTGAGCCTCGGCCTTGGTCAGGACACCCGTCTCCTCGAAGAGCGCGATAGCCTTATCGGAAACAAAGGCGGGCAGGGCATCGGCCGTGGTCTTGTTGTTGGCAAGGCCGCGCTTCTCGGCCTCAATGGGCCACTCGTCGGAGTAACCGTCGCCGGAGAACAGGATGCGCTGGTGATCGGTCAACACCTTCTTGCAGTACTCGAGCGCAGCGTCCTGGAACTCATCCTCGGGCGTACCCTCAAGCGCGTCGGCGAAGGACTTGAGCGACTTGGCCACGGCGGCATCGAGCACCAGGTTGGAGTCGGAGACGTTCTGCTCGGAGCCGCAGGCACGGAACTCGAACTTGTTGCCGGTGAAGGCAAACGGGGAGGTGCGGTTGCGGTCGGTGTTGTCCTGCATCAGCTTGGGCAGAGTATCGGCGCCCAAGTCGAGCACGCCGCGCGTGGCATGGACGGAAGCCTTGCCATCGATGATCTTCTCGACAACCTCGGTAAGCTGGTCGCCCAGGAAGATGGACATAATCGCCGGAGGAGCCTCGTTGGCGCCCAGACGATGATCGTTGCCGGCCGAGGCAACGGAGGCACGCAGGAGCTCCTGATAGTTATCGACGGCCTCAATCACCGCGGTGAGGAAGACGATGAACTGCAGGTTGTCGAGCGGGGTGTCGCCCGGATCGAGCAGATTCTCGGACTCGGTGCCAAGCGACCAGTTGTTGTGCTTGCCCGAACCATTGATGCCCTCGAAGGGCTTCTCGTGCAGCAGGCAGACCAAGTCGTGGCGGGAGGCGATGAGCTTCATCTTCTCCATCATGACCAGGTTCTGGTCGATGGCCTCGTTGACCTCACCGTAGACGGGGGCGAGCTCATGCTGGCAGGGAGCGACCTCGTTGTGCTTGGTCTTGGCGGGAATGCCAAGCGCCCACAGCTCATCGTCCAGATCCTTCATATAGGCCGAGACGGTGGGGCGGATAGCGCCAAAGTAGTGCTCCTCGAGCTCCTGACCCTTGCAGGGAGCAGCGCCAAAGAGGGTGCGGCCGGTGATGACCAGGTCCTTGCGTTTGCGATAGGCGTCCTTCTTGATCAGGAAGTACTCCTGCTCATCGCCCACGGAAGGAACGACCTTCTTGGGGGTCTTGCCAAACAGCGCCAAAACGCGCTTAGACTCACGCGAGAGTGCGGTCATGGAACGCAGCAGCGGGGTCTTCTTGTCCAGGGCCTCGCCCGTGTAGGAGCAGAAAGCCGTGGGGATGCACAGGACATCGTCCTTGATAAAGGCGGGGCTAGTGGGGTCCCAAGCGGTGTAGCCACGGGCCTCGAAGGTAGCACGCAGGCCGCCGTTGGGGAAGCTCGAGGCATCGGGCTCGCCCTGGATGAGGTTCTTGCCCGTAAACTTGGTAATGGCGGTGCCGTCGTGGTTGGGCTCCAGGAAGCTGTCGTGCTTCTCGGAAGTAATGCCCGAAAGCGGCTGGAACCAGTGCGCGTAGTGCGTCGCGCCCTTGGAGATGGCCCAGACCTTCATGGCATGGGCAACGGCGTTGGCCACATCCAGGTCGAGCGGCTCACCGCCCTCGAGGGTTGCAGCAAGGCGCTTCCAAATGTCCTTGGGGAGGTAGTCCTTCATGACTTCCTCAGAGAACACCATGGTCCCGAAGCGGTCAGTAAGTTCGGCCATACGGAACTCCCTTCGTATCGGCACCGCGTGAGAAGCGGTGTTGATTACTAACGAACGAGTCATAGCTTAGACTCGCCGTGTTTCCGCGACATTACCGTTATGTTGCTGTCGCGAAACCAATCAATGAGGTTACCCTATCGAGGCGGCGTTGCCACCCTCAACAGCCAATCAACTGCATAAATTGCAGACCTCTCTCCATGGTTTAAGGGTAGTCAATTTGGGATGGAGCTCTATTAACTGGTATTTTGCATCAGATACCAGTCTTTATAGTCCGTGCCTAGATTAGCCGCTCTGTTATAGAGAAAGCCGATAGCAAGGCATCTTTGATTGGTATCCTCAAATAGCGAGTGAAACTCCACCGTGGCACAGTGGTGCTGTAGAATCCTTACACAACACATCACACTATTACGTATCTAGAGGAGCACGATATGCGCGTCGACGAGGTTTTTAAGCAGGCAGCATCCCAGGGCACCGCACCCGTTTCGTTTGAGATGTTCCCGCCCAAAGGCGAGCTGACCCTCGACACGGCTCGCGAAGTGGCAGGCAATCTGTGCAAGCTTTCGCCGAGCTTTGTCTCGGTCACCTGCTCGGCCGGCGGTTCGGGCAACGGTGCCGCCACCGCCCCCATCGCGCATATGATTACGAGCGAATTCGACACGCCCTCGGTGGCACACCTTACCTGCGTGGGCCGCTCGCACGCCGATATCGCCGCCAAGATCGACGAGTATCGCACCGCCGGCGTAGAAAACATCCTGGCCCTGCGTGGCGATCTCCCTGCCGGCGCAACCGAGGACGACAAGCCCGCCTCCGACTACGCCTACGCCCGCGACCTCATCCCCGAGCTCGTCGACGCCGGCTTTTGCGTGGGCGCCGCAGCCTACCCCGAGGGCCACATTGCCTGTGAGGATCTCAACCTCTCGGTCGAACACCTCAAGCAAAAACAGGACGCCGGCGCGAGCTTCTTTGTGACACAGCTCTTCTTTGATAACGAGTGCTTCTACCGTTTTCGCGAGCTTGCCGACAAGGCCGGTATCACCGTGCCCATTACCGCGGGCATCATGCCGTTTATGGGCAAGTCGCAGATCAGCCGCATGGTCTTTATGTGCGGCGCGTCGCTGCCCTCCCCCGTCATCAAGATTCTCGCCAAGTACGAGAACGACCCCGAGAGCCTGCAGGCAGCCGGTGTAGATTATGCCGCCCGCCAGCTTTGCGACCTCAAGGAGCACGGCGCCGACGGCCTGCACCTGTACACTATGAACCGTCCTGCGATCGCCGCGACCATTATGGAGCGCCTGGGGTAATGGAAAAACCGCACATCGATACAACCACTGTCGAAGTGCCGGCCGACCTTGCGTCGCCGGCGCTTTACCGTGTCGATGCTGCGCACCATCCCCGTGTCGACCGTGCCGAGATGCTGCGGTATCTGGGTTACGGCGGCCAGCAGATTGAGCCCGAACTGTCACGACGTATTGAGCTTGTCGTTGAACGTCTGGAACTGGACATTGAGCCCCGTGGCGTGCGCCGCGTATTTGCCGTCGATGCCACGGGCGTGGACGAGCAGGGCAAGCCTTGCATTCGCTTGGTCGGCACCAACGTTGAGCTGCGCGGTCGCGATATCTATCGACATCTCAAAGACGCCCGCTTTGCCGCGCTCATGGCATGCACCCTCGGCATGGACGCCGAGCGTCGCCTGCGCACCACGGGAGCCCAACATCCCCTGGAGGGCGCCGTGCTCGACGCCGCGTGCTCCGCCTACGTGGAAGCCGCCGTCGAGCAAATGGACCAGCAGGTCAAGACGGGCGCCGCCACACACGGGCTCGCCGGCAACTGGCGCTTTAGTCCCGGCTACGGCGACTGCCCACTCTCGGCCCAGCGCTCGATCGTCAATGCGCTCAACGCCACGCGGCTCATCGGGCTTACCGTCACACCCACCAGCCTGCTCATGCCCACCAAAAGCGTGACCGCGGTGATCGGCCTATTCGACGGCGAAGTCCACGACGCCCAGAGCCGCCCCACCTGCAATATCTGCCGCATGCGCGAGCACTGCCGCTTCCGCGCCGCCCACACCACCTGCTATTCCAGCCATTAGGAGCCCTCGATGTTTACTCCGCTTATCACTCATGATTCTGACGGCACTGCATTGGCGGCACCCGTTGATGCCGCACGTCGCAACGGTGCCACGTACAAGACGCGCACGATCGGCGATCTGTGCATTAAGGACGATCGCTTGCGTGCGGCCATCGAGGGCACGGGACACCTGCTGTTCGACGGCGGCATGGGCACCATGTTGCAAGCGGCCGGCATGAAGGCCGGCGCCCTGCCCGAGTTGCTCAACTTTGAGGAGCCCCAGGTTATCACCGATATCCAACGTCAATATGTCGAGGCTGGCTGTGACGTGATCACCGCCAACACCTTTGGCGCCAACGCCCACAAGCTCGACGGTGCTGCCACCGTGGCAGACGTCTTTGCCGCGGCCGTCACCTGCGCCCGTGAGGCCGGCGCCCGCTACGTCGCCGGCGATATCGGCCCCATCGGCGCACTGCTTCGCCCCCTGGGTACTCTGAGCTTCGACGAGGCCTACGACCTCTTTGCCGAGGAAGTGCGCGCCGGCGTCGCCGCGGGTGTGGACCTCTTTATTATCGAGACCATGACCGACCTGGCCGAGATCAAGGCGGCTGTCTTCGCCTGCCGCGAGAACTCCGACCTGCCCGTCTTTGCCACCATGACCTTTGAGGAAGACGGCCGTACCTTCCTAGGAACGAGCCCCGAGGTGGCCGCCATCACGCTCGACGCCATCGGCGCCGACGTTTTGGGCATCAACTGCAGCCAAGGACCGGCCGAGCTCCGAGGACTCGCCGCACGTATGCTCACCGTTACCGACAAGCCCGTTATGGTGCAGGCCAATGCAGGACTCCCCCATGTGGACGACGACGGCAACACCGTCTTTGATATCCAAGCCCCCGAATACGCCGAGGCCGTCGCTGGCATGATCGCCGACGGCGTGAGCGTTGTGGGCGGTTGCTGCGGAACCACGCCGGCGCACACGGCGGCCTTGCGCACGCTTATCGATAACCACACGCCCAGCCCGCGCCACCGCAAGCCCAGTATGTCGGTCACGAGCGCCCAAACGGTCGTGGACCTTCCCTGCGACGGCCACAAGATCGCCGTCATCGGCGAGCGCATCAACCCCACCGGCAAAAAGCGCCTGCAGCAGGCCCTGCGCGACGGCGACCTGGACTACGTTGTGAGCCAGGGCATCAGCCAGCAGGAACAGGGCGCCGACATTCTGGACGTCAACGTGGGCCTGCCCGAGATCGACGAGGTCAAGATCATCCAACAGGCGACCGAACAGCTCCAGGGCTCCACGCTGCTGCCGCTGCAGATCGACTCCACCGACCCCGCAGCCGTCGAGGCCGCCGTGCGCCGCTACGCCGGCAAGCCCATCATCAACTCGGTCAATGGCAAGCAGCAGATCATGGATGAGATCTTTCCGCTGGTCGCCCACTACGGCACCAACGTTGTCGGACTTACGCTCGACGAAGGCGGCATCCCCGATACCGCCGAGGCCCGCTTTGCCATCGCCGAGCACATCGTGGCCGAGGCCGCCCGCTACGGCATCGGACCGGACCGCATCCTCATCGACTGTCTGGTCATGACCGCCTCGACCAACCAGCGCCAGGCCGAGCAGATCCTGCGCGCCATGTCCCTGTGCAAGGAGCGCCTGGGCGTCAAATGCGCGCTCGGCGTGTCGAACATCAGCTTTGGCCTGCCTGCCCGCCCGCTGCTGGGCTCGGTCTTTTTAGCCGCCGCCTTTGGCGCGGGCCTGGACGCCCCCATCATGAACCCGGGTTCCAAGCGCTTTATGGATACCGTCTACAGCTATCGCGTCCTGAGCGTTGAGGACGAGGGCTCGACCGGATACATCGAGCGCTACGCCGGCTGGACCGATCCGTACAAGATCGCCGCAAACCCGGCAGCGGCTCAGGCCGCATCGAGTGATGCCGCGCCTGCTGCTGGCACCGCCGGCACTGACGGCAACGACGACCCGATTCGTCGAATGGTCGTCTCGGGCCGCAAAGGCGAGATCGCTGCCGAGACCGAGCGTCTGCTGGCAGACCACGATGCCATGGACCTCATCAACAATCACTTTATCCCCGCCCTCGACGAGGTGGGCGTCCTCTTTGACCAGGGCAAGTTCTTCTTGCCGCAGCTCATGGCCTCGGCCGAGGCCGCGCGCGTGGGCTTCGACACCATCAAGCGCCTGATGCCCGCCGGCGAGATCGCCGACAAGGGCAAGATCTGCGTGGCCACCGTCAAGGGCGACATCCACGATATTGGCAAGAACATCGTCAAGATGCTGCTCGATAACTACGGCTACACCGTCTTTGACCTAGGCCGCGACGTCGACCCGCAAGAGGTACTCAAGACCGTTAAGGAGCGCGATATCAAACTCGTCGGCCTCTCGGCGCTTATGACCACCACCGTCGTGGCCATGGAAGAGACCATCAAGCTGCTTCATGCCGAGGTGCCGGGCGTCAAGATCATCGTAGGCGGCGCCGTACTCACCCCCGAATACGCCAAGCAAATCGGCGCGGACTACTACGCCAAGGACGCCGCCGAAAGCGCTCGTATCGCCGAAGAGGTCTTTGGGCAGTAACACAACGGAAACAACCGAGCACCAAAACGTGCCGCACGCGCCACTTGGCACGTGCGGCACGTTAGAATAGATAAGACTATGCTCGTTTTGGCAGATAGGAGCGCAAGGATGGCGATCACGCCCGCAGAAATCGCGGAAACCCGCGGCATGGTTGAGGAGCAGAACCTCGACATCAGGACCATCACCATGGGTGTTTCGCTCATGGGTTGCGGTGACGAGAACCTCGACCGCATGTGCACGAAGATCTACGACCACGTGACGCACACGGCTGAGCATCTGGTCGAGACCGCCGAGAACCTCGAGCGCGAGTACGGTATCCCCATCGTCAACAAGCGCGTTTCCGTCACCCCGGTGGCGCAGATCGCCGCATGCTGCAAGGATGAGGACCTCACCCCCATCGCGCATGCCCTCGACCGCGCGGCCGAGACGCTCGGCATCGATTACCTGGGCGGCTTCTCCGCACTCGTCCAGAAGGGCATCGGCGACGCCGACCGCCGCGTCATCCAGTCCATCCCCCAGGCGCTTGCCACCACGAGCCGCGTCTGCTCCAGCGTCAACGTCGCCAGCCTGCGCGCCGGCATCAACATGGATGCCGTGCTCATGGCGGCTCAGACCATCATCGATGCTGCCAAGCTTACGGCGGATGAGGATTCCGTTGGCGCCTCCAAGTTTGTCTGCTTTGCCAACATGGTCGAGGACTCCCCGTTTATGGCGGGCGCCGTCCACGGCGGTGGCGAGGCCGACGCCGTCATCAACGTAGGCGTCTCGGGCCCCGGCGTTATGGCCGCAGCCCTGGAAACGCTGCCCGACTCCGCATCGATGATGGAAGTCGCCGAGAAGATCAAGCAGACCGCCTTTAAGATCACCCGTGCCGGCGAGCTCATGAGCCGCGAGGCCGCCCATCGCCTGGGTGTCGAGAAGGGCATCGTCGACCTGTCGCTGGCCCCCACGCCTGCCATCGGCGACTCCGTTGCCCGCATCCTCGAGATCATCGGTGTTGGCACCTGCGGTGGCCCCGGCACGACCTGCGCGCTCGCCATGCTCAACGATGCCGTCAAGAAGGGCGGCGTCATGGCCAGCTCCAGCGTGGGCGGTCTCTCGGGCGCCTTTATCCCCGTGTCCGAGGATGCCGGCATGATCGCCGCCGTCGAGGCCGGCGCGCTTTCGCTCGAGAAGCTCGAGGCCATGACCTGCGTGTGCTCCGTTGGCCTGGACATGATCGCCATCCCCGGCGACACCCCGGTCGAGACCATCGCCGGCATCATCGCCGACGAGATGGCCATCGGCGTCATCAACAACAAGACCACGGCCGTCCGCGTGATCCCCGCCATCGGCAAGGGCGTGGGCGACTGCGTCGAGTACGGCGGCCTGTTCGGCCGTGCGCCCATCATGCCGGTGAACCCCAACGCCGGCACCGTGCTTGCCCACCGCGGTGGACGCTTCCCGGCGCCGCTGAACTCGCTGAAGAACTAGCTGAGGGGGACTGGCGAGGAGCCCCGGGGAGGGCAAATATATAAGGTCGCCTGCTCGGACAGTCCTGACTCGCACGGAGAGCACATTAAGTGCTCTCCGG
>CABQWP010000075.1 GCA_902467875.1 uncultured Collinsella sp.
ACGCGCATAAAGAAAGCCTCCCATTTCTCATGTCCAAGAAATGGGAGGCAGTTCAACCTAAGGAAACGGGCCTCTTTAACTGCAAAAATTCAAGCAACAGCACCGCCGCCTCTTGAACCACGTAGCCATCAATGCCCAGACAACGCCAGCAAGCCGCATTCCGCAAGGGATAGATTAAATTAGATAAACGCGCCCTTACGGGTGATTTTTGGACGACGGGGGCCGGCCGGCGGCGAGGCGTTTAGTAGTCGAGCGATCCCGCAGGCGAAGCCGAGGACCAGCGAGACACCAAATACCTCGCCGCCGGCCGGGCCGTGTCGCGGCACCAAAAAGCGCCCGTGCGCTCGATGGATTCGGATGCCCGACAGAGGCTCCTTATGGCTGCTTCCTTCCGGACCTGACCAGATTCGGAACATGTCGTCATCCGAACCCATCGAACGCGCTAGGCGCTCGGTATATCTTACCTGCTCCCGCCCGCCAGAGCAAGGTAGCTAATTTGGGACGGAGCTTTTTTGACTACTTTTGCAGCCCGATTGCCAGAGCAGCCAATGAGTAGTCAAAATAGTCCCATCCCAAAATGACCGGCTTGGTGCCGCACCACAGAAAGGACCTATCTACTACGTTTAGGCCGCAAGGGTCAACCATAGCCGGCTTTTTCGAAAATCGGCAAGCTTTCTACCTGCGGTTTTGTTTTTGCAAATTCCGGGATGGTCGAGGGTGGCCGGTTTAACGTAGTAGATGGCCGCATTTCGTGGCAAACGGTCCGACCAAAGACCCAAGGCAGCCAACCTCGAATGGCCATTCTCGAAGTTGCGGTGGAATAGTTCCTGTTTTTGCTGTCTGAGCCGCCAAACAGGAACTAATCCACCGCAACTTATAAAGAGATAGGTTTTAGATACGGCCAAGGTCGTAGGATCGAGCGGCTGCTTCGCCAGCGCAGATAAGGTTGGTGGTGGCTTCCTGCGGATTAAGCGCTTGCTCCAGGTCCATGGGCTTGCGGCAAATCGGCAAAACCAAGTCAATACCCTGCTCATACACCGCATCCAGGTTGACGGCGCGCCCGCCCACGACGGCGACCACCGGCTTGCCATATCGCTTCGCGCGACGGGCCATGCCCACCGGCGCCTTACCGGCGGCGGATTGCTCGTCCATATTGCCCTCGCCCGTAATGACCAGGTCGACATCGCGTACGCGCTCGTCAAACCCAATCAGATCGAGCACCGTCTCCACGCCCGAACGCAACTCGGCACCGAGCGCCAGCAGCGCGGCACCCAGGCCGCCGGCAGCACCGGCACCGGGCACACCGAGCACCGAGCCAAATGTCCGTGCACCCTCGGGCACACGCAACAGCTCCTGGGCTCGCGCCTCGGCAATTGCCGCATCAAGCAGGCGGCCGTAGCCGACCATCCAACCGTCGTACCTGCGCAGCGCCTCGGCGTCACCCGTCGGCAAACCCTTCTGCCCGCCAAACACCGCCAGTGCACCGCGACGCCCCACGAGCGGATTCTCGACATCGGAAAGCACCACGACACGCGCGCCGTTCAGCGCCCGAAGCGCTGGCGCCAAATCGATACTCACCACCTGCTCAAGGCCGGCAAGACCGGGGGCGATATTGCAGCCCTGATCATCGACCACACGCGCGCCCAGCGCCTGCAGCATACCGGCGCCACCATCGTTGGTGGCGCTGCCGCCCAAGCCGATATAGATAGTCTTTGCCCCGGCACGAACCGCACGGAGCATCAGCCCACCCACGCCATAGGTTGTAGCAGCCAGCGCCGACGACTCCGTGCAAGGCGAGTACCCGATGCCCGCGGCTTCGGCCATCTCAATAACAGCCGACTCATGCTCGACATCAACCAGCATCCGGGCAGGCACACGCTCGCCCAAGGACCCTGCAACCTCGCAGGTCACAAGCTCGCCACCGCAGGCGGCAACGGCATCGAGCGTTCCCTCACCACCATCTGCCAGCGGCAATGTGCGCACCTCGGCATCGGGCCACACACGGCGCATGCCTTCGGCAACCGCCGCCTCCGCCTGCGCACTCGAAACGCTGCCCTTAAAGGAGTCGATCGCCAACAGCACACGGCGGGGCCGGCGGCACGCAGGACCAAAGTCAACCGCCGTGCCAGCATCCTCACCGGCACCTGCAAGCGCTGCGGCGTGAGCGGCGTGTGCTTCAAGATCAGCCCCACAACCGCAATCAGCGCCGCCCGCTCCGCGCAGACCGCCAAAATAGCTACTCAGCAGCTCACGGCATTCATCCGCCAGGACCCCAGCCGTCACGTTAAACCGATGATTCAGGCGCGAGTCGGCATTGAGGTCATACAGCGAACCCAGCGCGCCCGCCTTGGCATCAGCCGCGCCATACACGCAGCGCCCCACGCGCGCGTTAACCATAAGCCCCGCACACATGCAGCATGGCTCGAGCGTCACGTAGACCGTGCAATCGGAAAGGCGCCAGCGGCCAAGTGCCTGGGCAGCGGCGCACACGGCCGCAAACTCTGCATGCGCCGAAGGGTCCTGGTCGAGCTCGCGCCGATTGTGCGCCCTCGCGACGATCTCGCCGTCGCGCACCACCGCGGCTCCGATGGGCACCTCGCCCACCGCCGCGGCGGCTCGCGCCTCCGCCAACGCCTCGCGCATGAACTTCTCGTCGATTTCGGTGATCGTCATCGTTCGCCTTCCCTGTTGCAAATTCAAAACGATGCTATCATTACGACTCACGGAGAGATGGCAGAGCGGTTGAATGCGGCGGTCTTGAAAACCGTTGAGCGCGAGAGCGTTCCGGGGGTTCGAATCCCCCTCTCTCCGCCACTTTTAGTGATGCACCGGCGTCATGGTCCGCTCAAACAGCGCATCGACCACGTCGGCCATCTCGGGTCGACGCTCAAGATCGTGGCCCGATTCCCACCATATCGTGAAAAGTCGAATAATACCGCCGGCGACAAACTCAGACGTCGTCTCGAGTGACACGGGGGCCAGGGCATCCTCGGCAAGCACGTTCATCACACGCTCGCGGATGGAGCGGGCAATACGGTCGCAAATAACGTTGGTCAACATGCCCGACATGCTGCTTGCCAAAATGTTATCCATGAGCTGCTCGTGCGCCAGAATCAAATCCATGGCATCGTCCAAAATCGCGTGCCGAAGCGCGCGCACGTCCTCGGCAGACACTGCGCCGGCCTCATCGGGCTGTTTTTGCGGCAAGCCCGACATGAGTTCATCGATATAAAAGGCAAAGTAATCGTTCTTGTCGCGAAAGTGCTTGTAGAACGTCGTGCGGCGAATCATGGCGCGGTCGCACAGCATGGCAACCGTCAGGTCCTCAAAACGATGCTTCTCGAGAAGCTCGGTAAAGGCATCGAACAGGGCACGGTAGGTTTTCTTGATGCGAAGGTCCACTGGTATCGCCATCCTCAGGGCAAAGACAACACTCGTCAATCTGTCGCATATCTTACACCTGTACCTCGCGCGCTTTGCCCCAGTGCCAACCCCACCGAAAACATAACGCTTACCGGAAAGTTCGGCACGGCAAAACGTTGCGGGTATACTAGTAGCGTTATACCAACGGCAGCTGGCGCATGCCGCCGCGGCCTTTCGAAACGGAGACATCATGATTACCGTCATCATCGGCATCGTTGTTGTCATTGTGATTGTCTGCGCCATCGCCGGCATCTACAACAACATGGTCACCAAGCGTAACCGCATCGATAACGCCTGGCAGAACATCGATACGCAGCTGCAGCGCCGCAACGACCTGATCCCCAACCTGGTCGAGACCGTCAAGGGCTACGCCAAGCACGAGCAAGAGACGCTCTCCGCCGTGATCAGTGCGCGTAACACCGCCGTCAAGGCCACCACGCCCGAGGCCAAGATGGAAGCCGACAACGTGCTGACCGGTGCGCTGCGCCAGCTCTTTGCCGTGGCCGAGGCCTATCCCGATCTTAAGGCAAACACTAACTTTACGCAGTTGCAGGCATCGCTCGAGGATACCGAGAACAAGATTAGCTATGCACGCCAGAGCTACAACGATTGCGTGCTCAGCTACAACAACGCCATTCAGACGTTCCCGGCTGTCATCTTTGCCGGCATCTTCCAGTTTAAGGAGCGCCAGGGCTTCGAGGCCGCCGAAGCAGCCCGCCAGGCCCCGACCGTCAAGTTCTAGTAGTTTGGCAGCGCATCCTTAATCGGCCAAATGTATAAACCGCCCCGTCGAGTGCATACTTCGACGGGGCGGTTTCCTTTTTCGCAAAGGTCCCCCTCTAAGCGCCGTGCATTTTTAGGAGTATTCAACATAACCAAGAGCTTCGGGCGCCACGATAAGTGCCAAAGACCGCGAATATCCCTGCAAATCAAACGCTGCCAGCCCATAACCCCGCCCATCATCCGTAGAAAACATCGAGAACTCCCGATTTTTTGCCCGAGGTCGGTATGCAGGGGCCTTCGATTGCAGAATACTCGCAAAAATGCACGTCGCCACCACCCCCACATGGCGCGAACCAAAACAAAAGCGCGGCCTAAAAGGCCGCGCACCATCTTTAATTCAGATTAATTATTGTTCGTTGTGACATCGCCGAGCCCGCAGGGCGGAGAGCAAGCTCCCTCCCGGCGCACTCCGCAGGACGCAAGAAGCCCTCGCCGCACGAAGTGCGCAGCGAGGGCTTCTTGCATGTCCGAGGACGCGCCAGGAGGGAGCTTACTCTCTGCCCGGACAGGAAAGGCTAATTACGCGACGGTGTAAACCCAGTTGTGCTTGTCCTCGACAGCACCAGACTGGATGCCGGTCAGAGTCTCGCGGAGCTTCTTCATCACAGGGCCGATCTCGGTGTAGCCAGCCGGGAAGGTCACGGTCTCGTCGGCGCCGTAAACCTTGTTGTCGATCTCGCCAACCGGGGAGATGACGGCAGCGGTGCCGCACAGGCCGCACTCGACAAAGGTACCGGCCTTGACCTCGGCCCACTCGACGGGACGCTGGTCGACGGTCATGCCCAGGTCCTGAGCAACCTGAACGAGCGAGCGACGGGTGATGGAGGGCAGGATGGAGTCGGTGTGCGACTGCGGAACGACGAGGGTGCCGTCCTCCTTCACGAACAGGACGTTGGCGCCACCGGTCTCCTCGACATAGGTGCGGGACTCGGAGTCGAGATACAGGTTCTCGGCATAACCCTCGCGGTGAGCTTCCATCGTGGGCTTGAGGGACATGGCGTAGTTCAGGCCGGCCTTGATGTTACCGGTGCCGTGCGGTGCCGCACGGTCATACTCGGAAACGCGCAGCTTGACGGGCTTGAGGCCACCCTTAAAGTACGGACCGACCGGGGTCACGAGAATGCGGAACGTGTACTCAGGAGCGGGAGCCACGCCGATCACGTCACCGGAGCCGATCATAAACGGACGCACGTACAGGGTCGCACCGGAGCCGAAGGGCGGAACCCACGCGGCGTTGGCAGAAACGACCTGCTTGACGGCCTCAACGAACTTGTCCTTGGGGAACGGGGGCATCTCGAGGCGCTGGGCAGAGTTGTACATGCGCTCGGCGTTCATGTCGGGGCGGAAGCAGACGATGCTGCCGTCCTCG
The DNA here is from genome assembly GCA_902467875.1 of uncultured Collinsella sp. Lineage (GTDB taxonomy): Bacteria > Actinomycetota > Coriobacteriia > Coriobacteriales > Coriobacteriaceae > Collinsella. The sequence goes on from CABQWP010000075.1 coordinate 5,576, forward strand.
GCGGTGTAGGCCTTCAGGCCCTCAAAGACCTCCTGACAGTAATGGAAGATGCCGCCGCACTCGGAGACATGCAGGGTGTGGTCGGTGGTCAGGCCGCCCTCGTCCCACTCGCCATCCTTCCAATGGGCCTCGTAGCTGTAATCGGTCTTCATGTAGCCAAAGCCGAGGCTACCCCAATCGATATCCTTCTTCTCGACAGTCATATGTCGCTCCTTACATACACAGTTGCAAACTCGCGGACCCGCACGCAAGGACCGAGGCCGGCCGCGTCGCAACGTCGCACGCCCGGAGCGTAGAGCCGGACGGGACACGCGAACAGCATCAAAGCCGATGGCACGTCGATTCGCATGCACGAGATTGTACTCCCCGCACGCGTCTGATAAAACGCTTTTCTTTAACTAAGTAAAGTATTTTCATTTGACCGGAGCAAAAAGGCCCGCCACCGTAAGCGGTGACGGGCCTCAACTGTACGGTCTGCGCGCTGGCTCGAGCTAGGCGTTCTATTTACCCAGCTTGGCCTTAACCAGACCGACCACGGTCGGGATGATCGACACGGCAACGATGCCGATAATCAGCAGCTCAAAGTGCTCCTGCACAAAGGGAATGCCGCCAAAGAAGTAGCCCAGCAGCGTAAAGACCGTCGACCAGGTAATGCCGCCCAGCACGTTAAAGACGACAAAGTTGCGCCAGTGCATGCCGCCCATGCCAGCGATAAAGGGCACAAAGGTGCGGATAAACGGGAAGAAGCGACCCAGGAAGATGGCCAGGTGACCCCACTTGTCCAAGAAGTCCTCGGACTTTTTGATGCGCTCGGGCGTCATGGCCTTGACCTTGCCCGAAGCGATGATCTTGCGGCCAAAGAAGTGACCGATCATAAAGTTGCACTGATCGCCCAAAATGGCAGCGGCCCATGCGGTGGCCAGAAGCGCCACGATGTTAAAGCCGCCGTTGTGGGCAAAGAAACCCGAGGCGAACAGCAGCGAATCACCGGGAAGGAACGGGAAGAACACCACGCCCGTCTCGATAAAGATGATCAGGAACACGCAGCCGTAGGCCATAAGCGGGCCGGCGGCGATCCAGCTGGCGATCGCGGTGCGCGGGTCCTTAAGCAGCTCGGCAATAAAATTGATGAAACCCATGAAGTAAAACCTCTCAGTTGTGGGCGCGGATACGTCCAAGTTGACCAGTATACGGTTGCGGTGCCCCCTCGTGCGCAACCCCACAAAAGCATGACTCCATTACCAGCAAGTTTGCATAACTGACACTTGTAGCGCAAAGCCGCCAAGATTGTCCTTTTTAATCCCTAGCGAATCGCTATACTTTATTGAATCGCATTGCCATGGCGCTAAGGGAGGACGGCCGGTGAGCTTTATCAATACCATTCGCGAGGACATCAAGACCGTCCAGGCGCAGGACCCCGCCGCGCAAAACGGTCTGGTCATCTTTCTTTCCTATCCTGGCCTGCACGCCAAGTGGAACCACGTGCCCGAGCACTGGCTGTGGGAGCACGGTCATCGCTCGCTCGCCCGCGTGCTCTCGCAAATCACCCGCCACATCACCGGCGTCGAGATTCACCCTGCCGCGCAGATTGGCAAGCACTTCTTTATCGACCACGCCATGGGCGTCGTCATCGGCGAGACCACCATTGTGGGCGACAACTGTGTGCTCTACCAGGGCGTCACGCTCGGCGGCACCGGCAACGAGACCGGCAAGCGTCACCCCACCCTGGGCAACAATGTCACGGTGGGCACGGGCGCCAAGGTGCTCGGCAACATCCGCATCGGCAACAACGTCAAGATCGGCGGCAACTCGGTCGTCGTTAAGGACGTCCCCGACAACTGCACCGTCGTGGGCGTGCCGGGACGCATCATCAAGCGCAACGGCTGCCGTGTGTTCGAGGAGAGTTTCGACGCCAAGCAGCATCGCGAGTACATGCCCGATGACGCCGCCGAGCAGTCCGCCCTCAACCGCCAGGGCATCACCGAGAATGCCCGCCGCGTCAAGGAACTCGAGCGAGAGGTGGCCGAGCTCAAGGCCCTCGTCGCCAAGCTCGTGGACGAACGCTAGGAACGCAAGCGGCACAAAACGACATCGGCATCAACGCAAAGGCGCGCCAGGGAATTCATCCCCGGCGCGCCTTATTTGTGATGTGGCAAAGAGACTGTCCCTTTGTCACATTATGCGAACTGGCTCAGATAGAGGTCGGCGTAGGCACCCTCGGCAGCCAGCAGCTCCTTATGCGTGCCCTGCTCGATAATGTTGCCGTGATCCATGACCAAGATCAGGTCGGCGTCCACGATCGTCGACAGGCGGTGCGCGATCACAAAGCTCGTGCGCCCGCGCATGAGCGCGTCCATGGCACGACCGATGGCAAGCTCGGTACGCGTATCCACGCTTGAGGTCGCCTCGTCCAGGATGAGAATCGCCGGGTTATTGAGCAGCACGCGTGCGATGGTCAGCAGCTGACGCTGGCCCTGGCTGATGCTTTCGGCATCGTTGGCCACGCGCGTGTCATAGCCCTGCGGCATGGTGCGCACAAAGAAGTCGACCTGCGCGGCGCGCGCAGCCGCCACGATCTCCTCACGCGTCGCCTCGGGACAGCCGTAGGCGATGTTTTCGGCAATCGTGCCATCGAACAGCCAGGCGTCCTGCAGCACCATGCCAAACTGCTGCCGTAGCTCGCCGCGGTCCATGCGGCTCGTATCCCCCCCCGCGGGGGGCAATGTTCGACCT
>CABQWP010000076.1 GCA_902467875.1 uncultured Collinsella sp.
GCTGGCCAAGGCGTTGCCCATGAGCTCGCCTGCCAATGCAATGCCGCTCGGCTCGTCGCCGCCCGCAAAGGAGTGCGTGCACCAGCCGGCAAGCGTCGAGGTGTCGTGCGTCGAGGTGTACAGGATCTTGCCCGGCGTGGGATGAATTCCGCAGCGAACGTCGTAGTTGCTAAACTCCAGTACGTCCATGCCGGGGAAGCCACAGGTCGAAGCCATTGCGCGAACACCAGGCGTCAAATAGCCCAGGTCCTCGGCAATAAAGTTGAGCGGACCCAGCTCGTCGTAGGCCGTCTGGAACAGGTCCTTGCCCGGGCCAGCCAGCCAGCGACCGTCAGAACAGGCCTTGCCGGCGGGGATGCTAAAGTAGCTGTGGAAACCCAGGAAGTGGTCCAGGCGCACGCGGTCGTAGAGTGCGAACGCACGGCGCAGGCGGTCGAGCCACCAGCGATAGCCATTCTCCTTCATGTGATCCCAGCGGAAGGTGGGGTTGCCCCAGACCTGGCCCTCGGGTGCAAAGTTGTCGGGCGGCGCCCCCGAAATCTCAATCGCCTTGCCGGTGTCGGACAGCCAGAAGTTTTCGGGCTCGCTCCATGCGTCGGCCGAATCATCCGAAACATACATAGGAATGTCACCGATGACCTCGATGCCCTTCTTGTGTGCATAGTTCATGAGCTCGCACCAAGCCAGGTCAAAGCGGTACTGCATGTACGCTTGAAGCTCGGCCTCGTTGTGGAAGCGCTTGTCGTCGATCAGATGCTCGTTGTAGCGAGCAACATCTGCCGGCCAATCGTGGCGCGACTCGCCCTCAAAGTACTTTTTGACGGCCATATAGACGCAGTACTTCTCGAGCCAATCGGCATTGCGATGTTTAAACGCGGTGTACAGCGGATCGGCATCCTCCCCGCCGCGGGCCTTCCAGGTCTCAAAGTCGGCTGCCAGCTCCTCGTGGCTCTCGGGTAGCAGGTCGATATTGCCTGCAAAGGCCGAAGGACCGGCGTAGGGGGAGCGGAAGAAGTCCGTGGGATTGACGGGCAAAACCTGCCAGTAGCGCATGCCCATGGCGGCCAGATGGTCGATAAAGCGACGCGTGGGCGCGCCGATCGTACCGGGCTTGCCGTCATCGGTCGGCACCGATGTGATATGGCACACAACACCCGCACCGTGATCGAGCGGCTCCTGCAGGCGCTGCTCGGCGTGGTGATAGATGATCGACGAACCCAGCGGATACAGATCGAGCGTGACCGTGCCGTTGTGGATCTCGCACTCGTGACCGCTGATCACGTCGCTCGCGCATTCGCCGAGCGCCGGAATCGTCACGCGGTGCGAATTGCGCAGACTGCGGTTGATGATAACCGTCGCGGCCTCGCCGTCTTTGCCTGTGCGGGTGTAAGCCAAGACTTCGTCGTTGAGCGCAAAGGCCTTGATCTCGCCATCGACCATAAAGGGCAGCGCACGGCGCACGGCAGACGCGTTCTTAACGATGGCCAGTGTGTCGAAGTCGTGGAGTTGGTCTTTGGTCGGCAGGGTGCGGCGGTTGCCCGGGTCGGTAAGGCCCTCCAAGCCGTACTCGTCGCCGTAATAGATTGAGGGTACACCCGGGAAGGTCATCTGCATGAGCGTCGCCAGCCAAAAACGGCTCTTGGCCAGGCCCATCGAGTTATCGTCCAGGCGCCATTTGCTGCGCTCGCTCTCGGGCAGCTGCGACTCGTCGGGGCCACCGCCGAGCACCGAGATAATGCGCGGGCGGTCGTGGCTCGAAAGCAGATTGAGCGCGCAGGCTAGTGCCTCGCGCGGGTAGTTCTCGCGCAGGGTTTCGATATCCTCGGCTGCCTGGTAGGCGTTTTTGTAGCCCATCAAAAAGCCGATGACCATGTCGCGGAAGGGGTAGTCCATGGCGGAGTCGAGCTCCGAGCCCTGCAGATAGCGACGCAGGTGGCCATAGCTGATCTTGTTGGAAGCGTCCTCCCAGACCTCGCCGAGCAGCAGCGCGTCGGGCTTCTCGGCGAGCACGGCCTTTTTGATCTCGGCCAGGAAGTCGTCGGAAAGCTCGTCGGCCACATCGAGTCGCCAGCCATGGGCACCGGCACGCAGCCATTTACGGATCACGCCGTCCTTGCCCAGGAGCCGCTCGCGCACCAGTTCAGAATTCTCGTTGATGGCGGGCATGTTGCCCACGCCCCACCAGCAGTCATACGAACCGTCCTCATGGAAGTAAAATGCATCGCGCCACGGCGAGTCCTCGCTCTGCCAAGCACCGACGCCGGGATAATTGCCGTAGCGGTTAAAGTAGATCGAGTCGTCGCCCGTATGGTTGAACACACCGTCCAGAATGATGGAAATGCCAAGCTTCTCGGCCGCCTGACACAGCTCGGTAAAGTCCTGCTCGGTGCCCAGGATCGGGTCAATCTTGGTGTAGTCGGCCGTATCGTAGCGGTGGTTGCTCGCGGCCTCAAAGATCGGGTTGAGGTAGATGGCCGTAAAGCCCAGCTCGGCGATGCGGGGTAGGTCATTTTGGATACCCTTGAGCGAACCGCCGTAAAAGTCCCAGGTCTTGATGGAGCCGTCTTCGGCACGCTCGTACTCGGGCGGTTCGTTCCAGTCCTCGACTATGCGGCGTTGGATTCCGTTGCGCGGCTTTTTGACTTCGGCCAGCGTACGCTCGCGCCAGTTTTCGTCGCGGGCATAGCGGTCGGGGAAGATCTGGTAGACCATGCCACGCTCGTACCACTCGGGACGAACTTCGCGGTGCTTGTAGACGGTGATCTGGAAGGACGGGACCTCGGCATAGTTGTAAGTTACGCCCTCGCCACCGGTGCGACCCTGCGGTGCGCCCAGGCGGACCTCGGGCTGGCCCTCGATATTGCAGATAAAGCTGTACCAGATAAGACAGGGCTCGGCGCACTCAAGCTCTACGGTAAATATGCCGTCGCCCTCGTGTGTCATGGGATACAGAGACTCACCGATCTCATCGACCCAGGTGCGCAGCGTAAGCGTTGCCTGGTTGGGGTCGGCATCCTCCAAAATCACCGAGAGCGAAACGGAAGTTCCAGTGGTCACAGCGCCAAACGGAGTACGAAACTGCGGCAGACGGCTGTTGTGAATCAATCTCATAATTCGGTCCAGTTCAATAGAATCACGGCCTGCGGGCCATGGGCTTTACGCACAAGATATAAGTATATCTGTTGTACACAGGCTGTATAAACAACATCCGTTTACCATCGGCGAACGGTTGTCCTAGAAAATCGTTTTACCACTCAAATTATCGCGATATTTAAAACGTCTATACCGATACTATTTGTAGCCAACAAAAGTAACCCGGTTTACTACGACGAATTGAATGATCTCAACCACGGTCATTTTGGTGATATTAAAACCGCAGCTAGAAGCGTTCTTAATTTCGAAGATTACTCGCCGTGGTCGGCCGGAGCCATTTTGTCGTAGTAAACCGGCCCTCTTTTTAATGCGAAGTTCAACGCAAAAGAGGGCGCCTGGTTGGGGCGCCCTCTTTTGCGTTGAGGATTTAGTTTTAATCGTCCGGATTAGCGGCGCTTGCGGGCGGCCGTTGCCTTGCGGACGGAGGTCTTCTTGGTCGGAGCCTTTTCCTCGGCCGAAACGGCGGGGGAGACCGGGGTCTCCTTGGCGGGCTCGGTCTTTGCCTTAGTCTTGGGAGCGGCCTTAACCTCGGCAGCCTTCGGAGTCGGCTCGGCCTTTACTGCGGGCTTGTCCTCGGCCTTACCCTCTGCCTTGGGAGCTGCAGCCTTGGTCGTGGTCTTCTTGGCCGTCGTCGCGGCGCGTTTGCGCGTGGTGGTCTTGGCGGCCGGCTTTGCCTCGACAGCTGCCTTGGCCTCGGGCTCGGAGGGCGCCTCCTCGACCTTGACGGCGGGCTTTGCAGTAGCCTTCGGGGCCGTCTTCGCGGCGGCCTTCGTCGTAGCGGCCTTGGCCGTCGTCGACTTCGTAGCCGTGGTCTTCTTGGCTGCCGTTGCCTTCTTGGTGGTTGCAGCCGTCTTCTTGGCAGCGGTCTTGGCCGGAGCCTTTGCCGCAGGCTTAGCCTCGGCGGCGGCCTTTACCTCGGGAGCAGCCTCGACCTCGTTGGCCTTCTTGGCAGCGGCGGTCGTGCGCTTGCGCGTGGTCGATGCCTTGGCAGTAGTTGCCTTGGCAGCGGTGGTCTTGCTCGCAGTGGCCTTCGTGGTCGTAGCCTTCTTAGCCGTTGCCTTGCGGGTCGTCGTCTTTTTGGTGGCAGGCTTCGCAGCGGGCTTCACCTCAGGCTCGGGCTCGGGAGTAGCCTCGACCTTCACCTCAGGATCGGCCTTAACGGACTTAGCTTCAACCGGCTTCTCCTCGGCCTTGGGCTCCTCAGCGGCTGCGAGCTCCGTAACAGTCGCCGCAGGCTCGGCCTCAGCGGCAGCGGGCTCATCGACAGCTGCAACCTCAGTCACAGCCGCCGGGCGCTCAATCTCCGGGTGCATAAAGAAATACAGGTCCAGATACTTGTCGGCCGAACGCGTCCAGCTAAAGTCCTGGCTCATGGCCTGCGTGACCAGCTGGTTCCAAGCGTCGCGGTTATCCCAGAACAGGCGCGCCGCGCGGAAGACCGCGTCGCCCATCTCGTTGCCATTAAAGTTGCTAAACGAGAAGCCCGTGCCCTCGCCGGTGAACTCGTTATACGGGATCACGGTGTCCTTCAAGCCACCGGTCTCGCGCACGATGGGTAGGGTGCCGTAGCGCATGGCGATGATCTGCGACAGACCGCAAGGCTCAAACTTCGAAGGCATCAGGAACATATCGGCGGCGGCGTACATGCGCTGCGACAGCGCCGGGTCAAATTCGATGCGTGCGGCCATGGTGCCGGGGTACTTGTCCTGGAAGTAGCGCAGGCCGTCCTCGTAGTCGCGGTCGCCGGTGCCCAGCACCGCCACCTGCACGCCGCCGGACAGGATGCGGTCGAGCGCGTACATGACCAGGTCCATGCCCTTCTGGCGCGTCAGGCGCGTGACCATCACCATGAGCGGGCGGTCGTCGCGGACCTCGAGCCCCAGCTCTTCCTGCAGCTTGGCCTTGCACACAGCCTTGCCGGAACGGTCGTCGACCGTGTAGTTTGCGGCAATGCGCTTATCGGTTGCCGGGTCAAAGCCCGCAACGTCAATGCCGTTGAGGATGCCCTGCAGCGCGTATGAGCGTTCGCGCAGCACGCCGTCCAGGCCCTCGCCAAACTCGGGCGTCTGGATCTCGCTCGCGTAGGTGGGGCTCACCGTGGTGATGGCATCGGCATAGTGTAGCGCGCCCAGCATGTAGTTGATGCTGCAGGCGTCGCAGCGCAGCTGCGTAGCTGCCGCCGGAATATGCGCCACACCCAGGATGTCCTCCATCACGGTGTCGCTAAACTGGCCCTGGAACGCCACATTGTGGATCGAGAACACGGTCTTAACGCGGTCGTACAGCGGCAGGCCCTGGTAGAACTCGCGCAAGAACACGGGCGCCAGTGCCGTCTGCCAGTCGTTGCAGTGCAGGATGTCGCACTCAAAGCCCTCGGGCAGGTGCTGCAGGCTCTCGGTGATGGCCTTGGAGAAAAACGCGAAGCGCTCGCCGTCGTCAAAGAAGCCGTACGGATAGTCGCGCGCAAAGTAGCGCTCGTTGTCAACGAACATATAGGTGACGCCGTCGCGCTCGAGCTTCTCCAGCCCGCAGTACTCATTGCGCCAGCCCAGGCTCACGTAAAAGTCGGAGAAGTGCTCCATCTGCGCCTTGTACTCGTCCTTGATGGTGGCGTACTTGGGCACCATCACGATGACCTCGGCGCCGGCGCGCACAAGCGCCGCAGGCAGCGAGCCCGCCACGTCACCCAGGCCACCGGTCTTTACAAACGGTGCGCACTCGGCCGAGGCAAACACGATCTGCATCTTTTTGCTGGAATCTGCCATATTGTCTCCCATGTTGCAATTCGAGAATAGCCGCCTGGCGCTAACCGGGCGGCTATTCTACATGTTACGAGCGATGTTGCGGTGCCAACGTTAACGTACGATGGTGGTGTCGGAAGTTAACGGAGCCTTTCCCAGCACCAGGATGTTCTCGGGCGTGCCGCGAAGCTCGGTGTTGGTGGGAACAACGTTGTTCTTGTCCAGGATGGCGTTCTCAACGCGGGCGCCGCTCTTGATGATGCAGCTCTGGTTGATGATCGAGTTGGTTACCGAGGCGCCTTCCTCGACCACGACGCCGCGCGACAGGATCGAGTTACGCACGGTGCCCTTGATGATGCAGCCGGCCGAGATGATCGAGTTGCACGCGTGGCTGCCGGTCGCATAGCGCGAAGGCGGCACGTCGTGGGCCTTGGTCAGGATCGGGCGCTCGGGATCGAAGAGCTGGTCGGCCACGGTCTGGTCGAGCAGGTCCATGCTGCGGCGATACAGCGACTTCTCGCTAAACACGCCCACGACCTCGCCCTTGTATTCGTAGCTGCACACGTCGATGTTGCCAAAGTCGCCCTGGAGTGCCTCGAGCAGGTCAAGATAGTCGGCGGCCTGGTAGTGGTCGATAATCTCGAGCAGCGTCTCGCGGTTGACGATGCAGCAATCCATGGAGGCGTTGTCGCCGTACACGACGCCGGCGCTCACGCCCGTCAGGCGGCCGTTCTCGTTGATCTGCAGCTTGGTCTCGTCATCGACGTTGCGCGTGGCCTTGCAGTACACCACGGTCATCTGGGCACCGGAGTTCTCGTGCGCGTCGATGATGGTGTTGAGATCCATGTTAAAGATGATGTTGGTGCCCATCATCACGACATAGGGCTTGTCCGAGCGCTGGAATAGCGTCTTGTTGGAGATGATGTCGCGCAGCAGGAAGCGCATGCCGCCCTTGGTGGTGCCATACGCGTTGCCGGGCACCATGAACAGGCCGCCCTTCTTGCGGTCCAGGCCCCAGTCCTTGCCCGAGCCCACATGGTCGATCAGCGAGCGGTAGTTGCCCGGCATGACGACGCCGACGGTCTTGATGCCGGCATTCATCATGTTGGACAGCGGGAAGTCGATCAGGCGGTAGCGGCCTAAAAACGGAACGGACGCGATGGGGCGGTCCTTGAGCAGGACGCTGCCGTAGGTCGAAGAGTAGTTAGCGGTGATATAACCGATGGCCTTGCGATTGATCATCGGATCATTCCCCCTTCCCGATAACGACGTCATTTCCAACGACGGCCGTATCCTTGGTGGTATCGACAGAGCCGAGCTTCACGCCCTCTTCGACCGTGGAGTTCTCGCCCAAAATAGCTCGGCAGATGTGCGCGCCGCTCTTAACGTGCGCACCCGGCAGCAGCACGGAGTCCTCGACCACGGCGCGCTCCTCGATGATGACATCGGTCGAAAGGATCGAGTGGCGAGCTGTGCCGTAGATCTTACAGCCGTTGGAGACCAGGCAGTCGTCCAGGCGGCCGTCCGGGCCAATGTAGTGCGGCGGACGCGTGGTGATGTTAGACATGATGGGGAAGTGCTTGTCGAACAGATCGAACTCGGGGTTGTTGCCCAGCAGGTCCATCGAGGTCTCGTGGAAGCTGGCGATGGTGCCGACGTCCTTCCAAAAGCCGTGGAACTCGTAGCTGTACAGGCGCTTGCCCTCGCCGAGCAGCTTGGGGATGATGTCCTTGCCAAAGTCGTGGCTCGAGCGCTGGTCCAGAGCGTCCTCCTCGAGCGCCTCGATCAGCACGTCGGCCGAGAAGATGTAGATGCCCATGGACGCGAGGTTCGAATCGGGCTTATCGGGCTTCTCGGTGAACTTGGTGATGCGGCCGTCCTCGGGGTCGGTGGTCAGGATGCCAAAGCGGCTGGCCTCCTCCCACGGCACGGGCATAACGCTCACCGTGAGGTCGGCGTTGTTCTCAATGTGCGTCTTGAGCATCTTGCGGTAGTCCATGCGATACAGGTGATCGCCCGAAAGAATCAGGACGTACTTGGGGTCGTTGGCCTTGATGTAGTCGAGGTTCTGCGTAATGGCATCGGCCGTGCCCGCATACCAGGCACGGCCCGGGCAGCCGATT
>CABQWP010000077.1 GCA_902467875.1 uncultured Collinsella sp.
GCCCCGCAGCCGGCTCCGGCGCCCGCCCCCGCACCGGCCCCCGCCGCCGCACCCGCGGCCGGCACGTGGACCTGCAGCTGCGGTGCCACCAACACCGGCAAGTTCTGCTCCGAGTGCGGCAGTCCCGCGCCCGCCCCCGCACCGGCCAAGTGGTTCTGCCCCAACTGCGGTAGCGAAAACGGCGGCAAGTTCTGCAGCAACTGCGGAACGCCCAGGCCCTAGCCCCTCCATCTGGTAATTGGCGGGGGTTCCGCCACCCCCGCATTTGCTTCTATGGGTTTCGTTCGATAAAGGAGGACACCATGAAGACAACGTTCAAAAAGTCCGTACTCGCATTTCTGACATGCGTCCTGGCGCTCGCCTTTGCCCTGACGGGCTGCAGCGGCGGCGGCAAAGACCCCAAGGCCAACTTCGTCGGCAGCTGGCAGTACTCGGGTGGAACCTTGGACGGCGAAGAGCTCACCGATGAGTACATGGATATGCTCAAGGAGTGGGGCCTCAACTGTATCCTGATCCTCGACGAAGACGGCACGGGCGTCCTCGACATGTTCCTTGAGATCGCCGACCTGAAATGGGAGGCCAAGGACGCCACCACCGTAACGATTACCGCCGAAGATGAGTCGCACGACCTGAAGCTCAAGGACGACAAGCTCGTCCTCGAGGTGGAAGGCGACAAGCTTATCTTTACGAAGTCCGACAAGGATCTGTCCGGTACGGTGAAGAAGGATCGCGAGAACGCCGAGAAGGAAGAAGAGATCGATGAGGCCGTCGAAGACGACGACGTCCAGAGCATCGAAATCTCCCCCGCCGTCACCGTCGCCGATGACGACCTGTGCACCATCACCATCACCGAGAAGTTCAAGGACGACTGGGGCGACATCGGCTTTGTCGTCAACATCACCAACAAGAGCGACAAGGACCTGACCTTCTACGCTCCTTCCGGCAAGACCAACGTCAACGGCACCATGAAGGAACCCTGGTTCTCGGCTCACCTGATGCCCGGCACCAACGCCACCGAGGAATTCACGTTCTCGAGCGGCGAGCTTGACAGCCTTGACGACCTCGTCAATACGACCATCGGCATCGACGCCTACCTGACCGATTCCTATGAGGACGTCGCCTCCTACACCGCGACCATCGCGTAGCGGCACGTAACATCAGCCGCGGATTGGCGGACACATCCGCGCACTTGCCAGGCGGGGCCGCAGGAGTTGATCCTGCGGCCCCGCCGCTTTATGCCGATGCGTAACGAGCGCTAGCGCTCCATGTTGGGAACGATGCTGCCCTCCGTTACTGCGCGCACGGCCAAGCGCATGATGTTGTCGTAGCCGGTCTTATTGAGAATCTCCGAGATGCGGCGTTTGATGGTGCCCTCGCTCATAAACAGCTCGGCCGCGATCTCGCGGCGGCTTTTACCCTCGCAGGCAAGGCGCAAGATCGACAGCTCGACATCGTCGAGGGCCGCCGTGCCCGAGAAGATGCTCTCGGGCGGCTTGGGAAACGTGCAGTAACCCGCCAGCGTGGAGCGCATCACGGCGAATAGCTCGTCGATACCGACGTTCTTGTACACAAAGCTGTCGACGCCCGCCTCGCGCGCCTGGTCCACAAAGGTGATTTCGGGCATACCCGTCATGATGATGACGCGGCACTCGGGCAGTTGTTCTTTGATGCGCGCCGCCGCCACGATGCCGTTGGAATCATGCTCGGTACATACGTCCATCAGTATCATGTCCGGGCGCTCCTTGAGCGCGACACCCAAGGCCTCGGAAGCATCAGCAATGGCGGAAACAACGGTCATATCGGGCTGGTCGCCAACGGAGCGCGCCAGGCTCTCGCGCAGGATGGCCTGGTCTTCGACTATAAGGACGCGGATCATGAACTTCTCCTTTGGACCGTGGCGTTGGAGGCGAGCGGGATGGACACCGTAAGCGTGAAGGGCGGGGCGGTGTGGACTTCCAGGCTGCCGCCCAGATTCTGTGCGACATGCCTCATACCTGGGATACCCGTTCCCTCGCGATACGATACGGGTGCAGGCGCGCCGTCGTTAGAAACGGTCATCCGCGCAACAGCACCGTCTTCCGACGTCTCCTGCCACAGACGCACGTGGACCCGATGCGCCTGTGCATGCTTGGTGGCATTGGTCGAGGCCTCGCGGATAATCTGCAAAAATGCGGCGGCGACACGCGCGTCCTCAGGCAGCGCACCCTCAACATCGATCTGCACACTCACCAGGCCAAAGGCATGGACGATATCTCCCAGTTGCTCTGCCGGTTCGGTGTCGCCCCCGCTGCGCAGATCGGCAGCGATTGAGCGCAGCAGCGGGTCGATCTGCTCGAGTGACTCGTCATCCAGGCGCCCCTCCTCCAGATAACGATGAAGGATGGACAGGCGCTGCCCGATCACGTCGTGCACGCGAGCGCGCATACGCAGATAGGCCGCATTGTCAGCAACTTTTTTGACTTCTTCGATCTGGGCTTGGAGCTCTTGGCCCGCAAGCTCAAGCAGGTGGTTGGCTTGCGCCAGGCGATCATGAGCATGCGCATACTCTGTTACATCCAGGCCGATAATGCGCTCGAAGAGGCGGCCCGAAACCATAACGTCATCGTGCACAAACAAGCGAATCTCGGCGGGAGAAACCTCGACCACCGCCCGCGCCTCACCAAAGCGGTCCAGATTAATCCGCACGCGGTTCTGGCTGCTTTCGGGCATTTGCATGCTGAGTTTGCGCAGGTCGTTCCATGTACCGCTCATATCACCTAGGTCGGTGGGCATATGAAGCTCCACCAGGTTTTTTCGCATGCAGCGGTTCATGAGCAGCGGACGGCCCCTCGGGTCCAGATACAGGATGCCCACGGGAATCACGTTGATGGTTTCGATCGTCGAGAACGCGGTGATATCCTCCTGGCGGTTGCGGACATCCATCAAGAGCGCTGCAATGGAGCGGAACAGGAAAAACGCTCCCTCTGCGATAAGGACCGTGGTCCACGCCGAGCCCATGGCAAGCACCACCGGCGGTGTCACGGCGGCAACGAGCAACAGTTCGGCCAGCATGACGGGGCGACGATAGTGCACCATAAGCACCATGCCGTAGGCAAAGATCACGGCATTGAGCCACAACGCTCCGTCCATTGCCCTGGCGCAAACGTCAAGCGGCGCCACCAGATATGAGCCAGACGACGCGAACAAGATGAGCGCCGAAATAACTAGGTGAAGCACAAGGCTCGCCTCGTAGGCACAAATCACCTTACGGTTATAGGACGAGCGGCGCGATGCGATGAGCGGAACGTGGATCGTCTGCAGACACGCAGCCAGGGCAAAGACAACATCGAGCGCAACGATTTGGGGAAGAATGAGCGAAATCTGCATCGTCACTCACCCGCCCTCGGCATCAAGACGATCATGCGCAGCTGGCCGGGCTCGCCCTCAAGGCGGTATGCCACGTTGCGCCCTTGCAGAGCGCTTTCGAGCTCTTGCGCAGCGGGCGTCTGCGAAAGATCTGCATCATCGTTGGAAAAAAGCGCGGCACGCAGCTCGACACTGCATCGGTCATGATCGCCCAAGTGATACATAAGCGCCGGATGGTCGGTGGTGTAGGCAAAAAACGCAAAGTCATACACGCAGTCGTACAGGGCGCTTACCGTACTGGCGTGCATCGGGCGCCGTATGGCGATAATCGAGGCGCAATCGATATCGATGGTGCGCAGGTCGCTTGCGAGCTCGTTGGCAATGAGCTGAATGCGGTCGCGATCAAAACCGCTCTCCCCGTGCTGTGCCAACGTGAGCGACCCTTTGCGCTTGCAATAGGCGACGAGCATCTTGGCGCGCTGCAGCATGCGGTAACGCTCGTGCGAAGACGATTCATCGGTCAACGGCGGTAGCGAGCTCAGCAGGTCGTACATCCCTTCGAGCGCGCGGGCAAGCGCCTGGTCCACGTCTTGGACCAGCAAGGTCTCGGCCTCTTGGTCTGCCAGGTGCGTCTTAAGGTCGTAGTCGGCGGCGAGCAGCTCGTTTTGACGCTGCAGCTCCATGCGACGATGTGCCAGTTCACGGTTAAGCTCGTTGAGATCCGACACGTCTTGGGCAAGCAGGGCCGATCCGCCCAGCAGTGGAAAGGCACGGTACATCACATCGGGATCGGACGCCACGGCAAAGGCATGGGCGCGGCCGTGCGCCTGGGTCCGCAACTCCTCGCGCACGCCTACCGGCATTGGCTTTGACGCCGGCGTGGCATAGACTTCCTGCAGGTCGCGCGTTAGAACTTTGAGGTCAAGCGGCAAGGTGTCGAAAATGCCGGCGATGTCGTGATATGACGGAATGACACCGCAATCGAGACAGATTTCCATCGCCACCACGCACAGAACGCAATAGATGAGCGAGAAGTTGAGTCTCCATGCCCAGGGCACGCGCAACGCATATGAGATGGCAAAGAACGCGCCGCCCAGCAGCACGAGCGCCGCCGTGCCCGAGAAACGTTGGATGCGAAAGGACGAGGACCGGCCCACCAGGATAAAAAAGGCCACAAAGTTAAAGGCCGTCCACACGAGGACGGCAAAATAACCCCAGCCGTACGTGTAATCGTTGCTCCAGGTGTCGCTTGTACGGTCAAAGTGGAAGACCTGCTGGTGAAAATCGTTGGTGAGCACAAATCCGATAAGCAGGATGGCCACAATCCACAGCGCAGCGCAGTAGCGGCGACCCAGGCGGTGTTGCTCCAGACCCGCAAGGCGCAAACCACACAACTGGTAGAGCAGCGGAATGAGCGTCATGGGCACGTAGTACAGGTACCACAGCACGGTGGCATAGAACGGCGTGAACGACTTGTACTTGAGAATGACTTCGATCATCCACAGGGCGCAGATGGTGGCGATGGCAACAAGGCGGCGGCGCAACACATAGTCCAAACAGCGCAGATAGACCGATACGCCCCAAATTGAAAATACAATTGCGGCGACAAGCAGCGGGAGAGAGCTCGAATGGACGAGCGCATCCACGACCTCTTCGGACACCTCGCTATAGGCGGGCACGGCGTTAGAAAGTTTGGGGTCGAAGGCGAACAGCGCCGGCAAGACTGCCAAAAGCACGAGGAACAGCGCGGTGATGGCACCGGCGATAGCAAAGACGCGGTGACGGTACACCTGATGCGTTATGCCAACAAGGAATCGCGGCATGGCGAAGAGCCTGCCGCCCCTGGGATCCGCAACCGGCGCGGTCCGGGCGGCCGCGTGGCCGATATGTCGCTCGCGGGTACCCATAGTGCTTTTAGTGTACCGACAGATGGGTCGAAAAAGCGGGCCGCATGTCCCAAAATCCGCAGACGGCAAGGCGCCCGGCAGCCTCCCCCGTCTGGCACTTCCCGATATCCGCCCGCCCCAAACCACCGCAAAGGAGACAGGCACCTTTGTGGTGGTTTGGGGCGATGCGCTAGTCCACGGTGATGTCGATATTTTTGCCGATGAGACCTACGTAGCCGCTCTCGGCAGCCTTGGGGCTGTCGGCGTGGCAGAGAACCCACTTGTCGGCCTTCCAGTAGCAGTAGCTGTCACCGGCGGTAGGCATGTCGGCCGCAGCCTCGGGGCGCGGACCATTGGTGCCAGCGGGCAGCGCCACCATCACCTGGAAGCCGCCTTCGTCGACCATGCACGGCGTGTAGTGAAGCGTGGTGTTGAAAACCTCGACAACCTTGCCGGCCGGCACGCGGAACGCCTTGACACACGCGGTGTCGAGTTTGCCGTCCTCGATCTCCCAGCGATGCGCCACGAGCAGGATAAAGTCGCGCGCGCCCAAGTTGAACTCGCTGGCACGGTGATACTCCAGGCAGTTGAGACGCGTGTTGTGGCCGTTGCACCAGCCGAGCTGGAAGGGACGGCCACCAAACATGAGAAAGCCAAGCTTGTCGGCATCCTTGACGTCCTCGAGCTCCGGCGCGCTTGCTACGTACTTGCTGCCCTCGGGAATGGGCGTGGCAGAGAGCGCCTCGAGCACGGGCGACGTGAGCTCGGACGAAACGTTATCCCAAACGTTGCCATAGGATTTGAACTCGGGATCGTTGACAGAGTAGATATGCATGTTCACTCCTGTTCGTAAATGTGACTATACGAACATTCTAGAACAAACATGAGCGATTTTGAACGCTCGCCCCGACCAATCAACAAAAAGGCGCCCCCGCATAAGCGAAGGCGCCCAATGCGCGCGTTTTGGACGATAAAGCCCTTATGCCTGCTGATAGTGCAGGTGCTTCTCGTCGATATCGGCCAGGTCGCGGTCGAGGTAGCGGCGCGCAAGCCAGTTGGCCATGGGAAGGTTCTGGTCCAGGTAGTTGCCGCACTCCTCGGGAGCGGCACCGGGGACATCGCCCTCAAAGTCGGCGACAAACTCGAACAGCTCACGCACGAGCGGCAGGATCTCCTCGCTCGTCACCTCGCCAAATACGACGAGGTAAAAGCCCGTGCGGCAGCCCATGGGGCCAAAGTAGACAATGCGGCCCGACCACTCGGCATGATTGCGAAGGAACGTCGCGCCCAGGTGCTCGATGGTGTGGCACTCGGCCGTGTTCATGACCGGCTCCTTGTTGGGCGTGGTCAGGCGCAGGTCAAAGGTGGTGACGGCGGCCCCGGTCGCCGGATCGCGGTCGATGCGGCTCACATACACGCCGGGCTCAAGCAACAGATGGTCAACGGAAAAGCTCGCAATGCGCTCCATGGCAGATCCTCTCGGTAGTCAATTTGGGACGGGCTCTTTTAGCTGGTTCGAATGGTCGCACCAATCATACCAGTCAAAAAAGCCCCGTCCCAAAAAGACAACTTAGCCCAGGACGCGGGCCATACGCGTCTTGAACTCGGACAGGAAGCGCGGAGCATCCACGGTCAGTGCCACAAGCGTGCTCTTGTCCGGATCGGACAGGCGGCGCTCATCGCAGATGGTGCGACCGCGGTACTCGCCCAGCAGATCAACACGCAGGTTGCAGCCGAGCGCACCTACGAGCGTGGGGTCGATCGCCACGGCAACGGCCAGCGGATCGTGCAGCGCACAACCACCCAGGTAGGGTGCGTTCATCTCGTACGAGCCAATGTAGTGCTCGACCATGCTCGCAAATGCGCAGCCCGCCATGGTGCCCGAGCCCGTCCAGCCGGCAATGTCGCGGCGTGTGAGCACCACGCGATGCGTCACGTCCAGACCCACCATGGTGAGCTTACGGCCCGAGCGCAGCACCGCGTCGGCTGCCTCGGGGTCGCTCGCCATACTGGCCTCGGCGCCCGCGCTCACGTTGCCGGGCACGGTAAGGGCGCCGCCCATCACGACCACGCGGCCGATGGACATCATCGCCGCCGCATCGCGCTCCAGGGCGAGCGCCAGGTTGGAGAGCGGGCCAGTCGCCACGTAGACCAGATCGGGACCATAGGTGCGCGCGGCATCGATCAGATAATCGACCGCAGCGTTGCCGTCGGCCGAGGTCGCCCCCACCGGCTCGTAGGGCGACGCGGGCACGCTCGCGCCGCCGAGATGGCGCTG
>CABQWP010000078.1 GCA_902467875.1 uncultured Collinsella sp.
ACGCAAAGAAGGCCACTTAATGTGGCCTTCGTCTTGCGCAGGACTGTAGAGCAGGAAACCTTATATCCGGCCCCTCCGTCCGGGGACCGCGCCGTACCAGCTACAGCGTCATGTTTGGATCGGCGTCGACGTCGAACGGCGAGATTTCACCTCGGTCGAATTTACGGCGGGCGACCTCCGCGATCATGGCAGCGTTGTCGGTGCATGCCGAAAGAGGCGGCACCGTCACGCGGATGCCCTGGCGTCCGAGCTTCTTGATCATCATCTCGCGCAGATGCGGGTTAGCCGAGACGCCGCCACCGATGCAGTATTCCTTGCATCCGGTAGCGTACAGTGCGTTTTTGGCCTTCTTGTACTGCACGTCAAAGACAGCTGCCTCAAACGAAGCCGCCAGATCGGGCAGGTGAATCGTGCGCCCGGCCTTGGTCTCTTGCTCGATGTAGAGCGTCACCGCCGTCTTGAGGCCCGAAAGCGAGAAACGATAGTCTCCCCTGCTGTTAAGCGCGCGGGGAAAATCGATCGCGCGGGGATTGCCTGTCTCGGCCAGCTTGGAGATGATGGGGCCACCGGGATAGCCCAAACCCAACGCCTTGGCTACCTTGTCGAAGGCCTCGCCCACGGCGTCGTCGAGCGTCTCACCGAGCACCTCGTAGTCGCCCCACGCCTTCACGTGCACGAGCATGGTGTGCCCACCCGAGACAAGCGTGAAGATAAACGGCGGTTTGAGGTCGGGTTGCGCCAGCAGGTTGGCAAACAGGTGCCCCTCCAGATGGTTGACGCATACGAGCGGCTTACCGGCAGCGTAGGCAAAGCCTTTGGCAAAGGCAACGCCCACCACGAGGGCGCCCACCAGGCCCGGACCCTGTGTCACGCCCACGGCGGCAAGCTCTCTGGGAGCAATGGTTCCACCCTCAAGACCAAGCGATGCTGCGGCATCCTCGAGCGCCGCATCCACGACACTCACAATCACCTCAACGTGTTTGCGCGAGGCGATCTCGGGCACCACGCCGCCAAAGCGGGCATGAAAATCAATCTGCGTCGACACCTGGTTGGCCAGCATATTGCCATCCGCATCGATAATCGCCACGGCCGTCTCGTCGCAGGAACTCTCGATAGCGAGCACTAGGCGGCGGCGTTCAATTTCGGCACGCTCCCCCTCGGAGCGCCCGGGCGCAGGCAGCGGCCATACGCGCTGCTCTGCCGCCGTCGGCTCGGGCGAAGCATTGTCGACCGGAAGCACGAGGGGCAGCGGAGCCGTCATGACGATGGCATCCTTGCCGGCACCATAGTAGCCGCGGCGACGGCCAGCCTCGGTAAAGCCCAGAGCGTTATAAAGCGCGATCGCTCCCTCGTTGCCGTCCTCGACCTCGAGCGAAGCCGTGGTGCAGCCGAGCATCTGGGCATCATAGCTCACATGCGACAGCAGCTTGCGGGCAATGCCCTCACGGCGATGTGCCGGGTCGACGGCGACATCCAGAATCTGCACATCACCGTCCACGACCATACCTCCGGCAAGGCCCAGCAGCTTGCCGTCGTCGTGTGCCACCCACCAACTACGCGGCGCAGCGACGTCCTCGCCCAGTTCGGACAGGAACATGCCCGGCGTCCACGCCTTGTGTCCGGCACCTTCAAAGCAGGCAGCCTCTAACGCGCTCGCGCCCTCGGCATCCGCCGCGCCCATGGGACGGAACTGCAGATGACGACCGGCGAGCTCATCGGCAACGCCCGTAATTTCGCTCTGCGCACTCTCGGCAAGACCAAGACGCTTGCGCTCGTTTTCCTCGGCATCCGAAAGGCGCGTGTAAATCGGCAGGACGCGAGCCGGATCGCCGTCACCCGCAGCGTGCGCGAGCAGCAAGCCCTCGCCCGAAGGCCACCACAGGTCGCGCTCCACGCAGCGGGCGGTCTCGTCCTCACCCAGCAGCTTGCCATAGCGCACGAGACCGTCACCGGTCAGCTGAACCTGGTCCCAGTCCGCTGCTTGGCGCCACTCATCGAGCGCCACGGCGGCCTTGACCACGTGTTCGCGCTCAAATTGACGCTCGGGGCCCTCGTCGCTCAGCACATACAAAGCCGGATACACCTCGCCGCGCATGGCATCGGCCAGAATGCCGAGCTTGCCACGCACGCCGGCCTTCCACGCGGTCCATGCGCAGGCATCGAGCGTCGACACACCCAACAGCGGCACGTTGGCACCGCGCGCGAGGCCCTTGGCAGTGGAGATGCCGATGCGCACACCCGTAAACGACCCCGGGCCGCGGCCGACCACGTAGTAACCAACATCGCTGCGATCCAGACCGGCTTGAGCCAGCACGCCATCAACGGTATTCACGAGCTCAACGTTGGCGTGACGGCGACACATGTGGTCGCCACTCACGAGCTTCGTCTCGCCCGTCTGCCCATCAATCCAGCTTGCCGCGCAGGCAAGCATGTCGGTCGAGGTATCGAGCGCCACCACCAGCGCGTTGTCGTTATGCAAGCTCATCTTGTACAGCCTTATCAATCAAATGGGAAAGCTCCATTGCGCGGTCACCGTGTGCCTCGAGCGTTATCGTTCGCACATCGCTGTCGCCCTCATCACGCTTGAGCGTCACCGAAAGATACTCATCCGTCAGCTCGTCCTGGAATTGTTCGCCCCATTCCAGCAAGCAAGCACCCTCATAGCCCAGCACATCGAAAATGCCCGTATCCTCGAGCTCGTAGGCATGCTCCAGGCGGTATAGATCAAAGTGAAACAGCGGAATACGACCTTGATCGTGAACGGCCATGAGCGCAAACGTAGGGCTCGTAACCATATGCTCATCGCCCAGCCCGCGCGAGACGCCCTTGGTAAAGTGAGTTTTGCCCACTCCCAGGCCACCGGTCAGGATGAGCACATCGCCGTCCTCAAGGCACGGTGCAATTAGCTCGCCAAAGTACTCCGTATCGGCAGCGCAAGTCGTTTTGTAAGTACCTACCCCCAGGCGCTCCAGGGACATATATGCTCCTTATTATTCCGAGGCGTCCTCCGGTGCGGGATGTCGCTCCAGATAGTCGCCCAGCATCTTAAAGTCTTCCTCCAGCAGCTCCTGCCACGCCGGATTGCGCAGCGCTGCTGCCGGATGGAACGTGGGCATTACTACAAAATGCCCCATCTGGTGGAACCTGCCGCGCAGCTTAGTAATGCCAATCTCGGTCTTAAGCACAAAGTGCGTCGCGGGGTTGCCGAGCGTCACGATAATATCGGGCCAGATGCTTCGAATCTGCTCACGCAAAAACGGCGAGCAAGCCAGCACTTCCTCGGGACGCGGATTGCGGTTTCCCGGCGGGCGGCACTTAAGCACGTTGGCAATGTAGACGTCTTCGCGTTTGAGGCCCGCCAGCGACAAAATGCCGTTGAGGTCCTCGCCTGCCGCCCCCACAAAGGGCTCGCCCTGCAAATCCTCATTGCGGCCCGGCGCCTCACCAATAAACATCACGCGAGCGCGGGGGTTTCCCACGCCAAACACGATATTGTGACGCGACTGGTAGAGCTGGCAGAGGTGACAATCGCCCAGAACGGCCTC
This sequence comes from uncultured Collinsella sp., assembly GCA_902467875.1. Taxonomy (GTDB): domain Bacteria; phylum Actinomycetota; class Coriobacteriia; order Coriobacteriales; family Coriobacteriaceae; genus Collinsella. The sequence goes on from CABQWP010000078.1 coordinate 3,546, forward strand.
AATTTCCTCGAGTGCGACCTCACGTGGTGCCTGATGGGTATGGCCGGGGATGTGCATGACGCCCATAGCGGCTCCTACACGTAGACCTTGTCGAGACGCATGCCAAAGCCGCAGGCGACCTCGTAGTTAATCGTTCCGCGCAGTCGGGCCATCTCGTCCATAGTGATCTCGGCATCGCCATCGCGGCCGACAATGATCATCTCGTCACCATACTCGGCCTCGGGAATCTCGTGTGCCGGGTTGGACTGAATGGCGACCATAAACTGGTCCATGCAGATATTGCCAACCTGATGCACACGCTCGCCGCGATACAGCACATCCATACGATTGGAAAGCGTACGCGATAGGCCATCGGCATAACCGATCGGCAGCGTGCAGATCTGAACGCGCGTACGCGGTACGCGGTAGGTAAAACCGTAGCCCACGCCCTCACCCATCGCAGGGTGTGCCACGCGCGTCACACGCGCATGGACGCTCATAACGGGATCAAGCTGCATCACGCGGCCACTCAGCTCGCACGGCTGCATGCCATACAAGCCAACGCCGGCGCGGATCATATCAAAATGCATCGAGGGGTCGAGCATCGAGGACGGCGTGTTGGCGCAGTGCACGATACCGCACTCAAAACCCGCATCCTTAATGGCCTGAACGGCCTCGGTAAAGCGCTGACACTGCAGCTTGTAGTCCCAGCCCGAAGGTTCATCGGCCGTGGCGAAGTGCGTAAATACGCCGTCGCACTGAATACCGCGATGGAAATTTATACCGCGGACAAAGTCGAGCACCTGCGTGTAGTGAACGCCGATACGATTCATGCCCGTCTCGATGGCGAGATGATACTTGCCCACTTTGCCCGCCGCGACGGCACATTCGCCATACGCAAGAGCAAAGTCAGACGTATAGACCGAAGGCATGATATCAAACTCGAGCAACGTCGGAATGGCCTCGATAGGCGGCTCGCTTAGGATGAGGATGGGTTTCGTAATCCCGCCCTGTCGGAGCTCAACGCCCTCGTTAACCGTCGCCACGGCAAACATGTCGGCACCGGCCGAATACATGATCTTGGCGCACTCAACAGCTCCATGGCCATAAGCATCGGCCTTGACCACGCAGCACAGGCGCTGACGTGGATTCAGCAAGTTCTTATAGGCCCTCGTGTTGCGACGGAGCGCCCCGCGGTCGATCTCGACCCAGGACCAGCGCGTCAAATCGGCTTTATTCATGATTAGTCATCCGACCCTTCGTCCATGATTCCCAGATCTTCGAGCGCATCCTTTGCCGCCAGTTCCATGGCCGGACCGATCAAGTCGATAAGATCGGTCGCGATGACGCTCTTCTCACCATACTCCGTCGCCGCGGCAAAACCGGCGTAGCTGTGAAGTGCGACGGCGTACGAATACAGCAACTCCCAACGATCCATCTCGTCGCGCATGGTGGCAAGCGTGCCGGCCAAAATACCCGCGAGGACATCACCCGAACCGGCAGTTGCCAGAGAAGCCGGACCCGAGAGCGGCAGCAGCACACGCTCAACGCCACAGATAGCCGTCGTCGGCCCCTTGGCAATGACCACCAGATTGTCAGAGCCTGCAGCCCAGACAACCTTCTGCGCGGCTGCAATCGCAGTACCAAGGTCGTTCACCTCGTCACCGGCAACCAGACGCGAAAGTTCACGATAGTGCGGCGTCATAACCAACGGCTGCTCGCGACGATACATCTCGGGATTACTATCAATACCGTCAATGGCAATCTTAGCAAGGCAGTTGAGTGCATCGGCGTCCAAGATAAGCGGCACATCAAGCTCGAGCAAGCCCGAAACCACCTGCATAGCGCCGGCAGATGTCGTCATACCGGGACCGCACAGTACACAGCTGTACTTCTTTGCAATCTCGCACACAGTCATGCGCGCAGCGGCGCCAAAGGAGCCGCGGGAATCAGACGGAATAGCAAAGACGGGAATCGAAGGAAGTGCCATGCGAATAAGATTGGCGCAGGCGTCAGGAGCCGCGACTGCCACGTAACCAGCACCCGCGCGAGCTGCAGACTTGGCCGCCATAATGGCAGCACCAGGATATTGCGCAGATCCGGCGACAATAAGCACAGAGCCACGGGAATACTTATCGATATTCGTAGGTAGTGGGGCAAAGTAATCAACTAAGTCACCGGGCTCGACAATCTCGGCGGCGTGGTCGACATCATCGATGACCTCGTCAAGACGGTCGTAAAGATTGCCGCAGATCAAATCGCCAGCATACTCAGGACCATCAGCGCTATACAGACCAATCTTGGGCGCAATCATCGTCACCGTATGCTCGGCACGAATGCAGTCGTCATCAACAACGCCCGTCTCGGCATTCAGGCCCGAGGGAACATCAATGGATACGACACAATCGGCGCATTCATTGACCGTAGGAATCCAGATGGAGAACGGCGCACGCAGATTTCCGTGGAAACCGGTACCAAAAATGGCATCGACAACAACATCGGCCTTATCGATCAAAACCTCGAGTTCGTCACGCGAGGGGCCGACGCAAACGAGCACATCGCGGCCGGCAGTACGACGAGCAACATGACGTGCCAGAGCAGCAGGAATCTCATCCGGCTCAACCGGAGAAACGATATCCACGTCCACACCCTTATGGCTCAGGATATCGGCGGCAACCCAACCGTCGCCGCCATTATTACCAAAACCGACCAGAACGAGAACCCGATCGGGATTGAGCTTCAAGACCTCGTTGGCGGCAAACTCACCCGCTAGCTCCATAAGCTCGGCCTTCGAAGTCCCTTCGCGTTCGATGATATCCTCGAGACGAACGACTTCTTCGGTACTCAAAACCGGTTTCATCTATGCTCCTAGCGTATCTTGCGAAGCATCGCCCAGGTGCTCCGTCAATGCTGAATTCTGCAGCTGCTCAAGCTCATCTAAAACAGAGCGAGCCTCTTTAAATGTCTGCGCTACGCGTTTCTTGGTGCTCACCTTTTCCTCTTTTGGCTTAGGCCGAGCATCTTCGGTAATCGCGATGGCATTCGCAACGGCCAAGTCTCCTGTAAGCGTAATGGAAAGAGCGACCTCAACAACACCCAGTTCTTGAGCGATCTCGAGAGCACGGCCCGAAAGCAGCGCCTTCGGTTTGCCGAGTTTATCACGCGTAACCGAAACATCCTTGCGACCCACGCCTTGACTAAAACCCGTGCCGAGAGCTTTAAGTACCGCCTCGCGCGAAGCAAAGCGGCTCGCATAGTGAGCAGCGGGACGCGATGATGCATCGCAATACGCACGCTCTTCTTCGGTAAACACACGCCGAGCAAACGACGGCGTCTTTTCAAGAATTGATTTCATGCGGGAAATCTCGACGATATCAACGCCGATACCAGCTTCAGCCATGTTCACCTCCATATCGCGCAGACTAAGTTATTGTAGCCCGTTCGCAGAAGATGCGACAAACGAGGGTTATAAAACACAGCTACTATGTGAGACAAAAGCCCGTAAACGAAAAAAGGGGGAGGCCGCGAGGCCTCCCCCTTCTCAGTTCAAGCGTACGGCTC
>CABQWP010000079.1 GCA_902467875.1 uncultured Collinsella sp.
CGATGATCTGGTGGGCCGGGGGCGGGGTTTGGCCGGGCGGGAGCCGATCGGCAGCAGACCGACCTCGGTCAGCGGCGTCACGGTCGAGAACCACGGTGTAAAGTCCTCGGTGTTCAGCAGGTCCAGATAGCGTTCGTGGCTTGCAGTGTTGAGCTTCTCGGCCATATCCCAGAACTTCTGCGTGGTCTCGGTGTTGGTCTTCTCGACACTCGGGGCCGACTGCAAAAGCGTTGCGGCGGCAACGGACTCAACATGGCGCTGAGCCAGCGTGCGGTTGCCGTAACGGGCAAAGATGACTTCGCCCTGCTCGGTAAGCTTAAAGAAGCAGTTGACCGAACCCTTGGGCTGCGCCAGCACGGCCTTGTTGGCCGGGCCGCCGCCACGGCCCACGGCACCGCCGCGACCGTGCATGAGCACCAGGTCGATATCGTTCTTCTCGGCCCACTTGGCAATGCGCTCCTGCGCGGAGTGCAGCGCGAGCATGGCCGTGGTAGGACCGGCATCCTTGGAGGAGTCGGAATAGCCCAGCATGACCTCCATGCGGCGGTTGGTCTGGGCAAGGCGCTTCTGCACCACGGGGAGCGTAAGCATCTGGTCGAGCACGTCGACGCAGCCCTCGAGGTCCTCGAGCTGCTCGAACAGCGGAATCACGTCGAGCTCGGGGACATCCTCCTCGTGCGCAAAGGACAGATGGGCAAGCTCAAAGACGTCGGCCACATGCTGGGCGCTCTTGGTAAACGAGATGATGTAGCGGTGCGCCATCTTCTTGCCGTAGCGCTTTTGGATGGAGCCGATAGCACGGAAGGTATCGATGACTTCGCGCGTCATGGGCTGCAGGTCGCCATGGATACCGTTCTCGTGGATATCCTTGAGGGCGCGGGCATGCACCACGGAGTGCTGACGGAACTCCATCTCGACCATATGGAAGCCGAAGGACTCGACTTGCCAGATGATGGTCTGGACCGGGCCGTAGGCGGCACGGACGGCACCGCAGGCGGCCAGCGAACGCTGGACGACGCGCAGGTCATCCAGGAACTCGTCGGCGCTGTGGTACATGGTGTCGGTGATACGGCGCACGGTGGCGTTCAGACGGTCGGCCATGACGAGCATGACGGCGCGATGCGGCTCGTGCTCGGAGATCAGCTCGGCGCGGGCCGTGTACCGAGGGCTCATCTCGACCTGATGGTTCCACAGGTTAATGAGCTCGGCCGACGGCTTGCTGTAGGTGGCCTCGAGCGTGAGGTTGCGGCCGATGTGGCGGCACTTGTCCTCGAGCTTGAGCACCATGTGCGTAAAGTACTTGGCGGCGACCTCACGGCTCACCTTGGCGGTGACGTTGGGGTTACCGTCGCGGTCGGAACCGATCCAGCTGCCGGGATGGAAGAACGCCGGGCACAGCGGCGGCACAGTACCGGCCTTGTCGCCCAGCACCCAATCGTCAAAACGACGATAGATAACGGGGATAACGTCGAACAGCGTGTTATCGAAGATGTCGATGATGGTATCGGCTTCCTCGACCGGCGTGGGCTTCTTGAGCGCGATGGGGCTCGTACGCACCAGGGCGTCGATCTCCTGCAGCATATGGCGCTCGTTCTCCACCAGGTCGGAGCCGCCCAGACGCGGACGCTCCTCCAGCAGGTTGGAGATACGGCGGATCTTGCCCTCGACGGCCTTACGACGGGCCTCGGTGGGATGTGCGGTAAAGACAGGGTGGAACTCGAGCTTGTCGAGCAGCTCGTTGGCACCCTCGACACCCAGCTCATTCACCAGCTGGTGATAGGCAACGGTAAGCTCGTTGGCAGGATCGACCTCGGTATCGGTCGACGCACCGGCCTCGCGCTCGCGCAGCTGCGCCACACGGTAGTTCTCCTCCGACAGGTTTGCCAGATGGAAAAAGCTCGTAAAGGCGCGGACAATGACCTGCTGCTTATCGAGCGGCAGGCTGTCGATCAAATCGACGACCTCACGAAATGCCACGGCAGTGGGCTCGTCGGCGGTGGGCACGCCCTGCTCGTCGACGGCTTCGTCGGCAGCGCAGGTACCGGGGTTGCCGGCATTGACCACAATCTCGGCTGTCAAAATCTTGTCGAACAGGTCCGCGATCTCGGGATCATACTCGCTAAGCACACGGCGCTCCAGGCGCAAGAACAGCGCCAGATTGTCGCGCAGCTCCTCGGGGATCTCGATCTCGGCGAGACGCTCCCTGGACTCGGCATTCGAGCCGATTCGGTTAACGAGGCGGTTGACCACGGCAGCGACGCGCGCCGCGGCTTCGGGTACAGACTGGTTGCTTAGGTTCTCAGCCACGTTTCCTCCCATTCCTCCTTCTATGCACGTAACATGCGGTATTCATTATAGGCGCTTGAGAAATACTTTCGACACTGATTGCGCTTTACCACACAAAAGTATTTTCTGCATTGCAAAGGTTTTGCCCTAAATGGTCGTATTTCTCGGTGGGCGGCATACGTAAACGGGGGCATTCCGCATAAAAGCGAAACACCCCCGTAACAATCGCTCTCCATGAGCAGGGCACGTTAGCAGGCCCGAAGCTCAAAAAGATGCGCTACAGGCGCTCGCGAACCGCCTCGACCACGTTGGCCAGATCGACGAGGACCTCGTCATGGCTCTCCATGTCGCGCACCTTGACCTTGCCGGCGGCAAGCTCGTCGCCACCCAAGACCAAAATGAGCTTGGCGCCCACCTTGTCGGCCTGCTTAAACTGGGCCTTGAGCGAACGGCCCTGATAGTCTGCCTCGGTCACGATACCTGCGGCGCGAAGCTGCTGCGTAATGGCAAAGACGTTCTGACGCAGCTCCTTGCCGGCGTTGGCGACGTAGACGCACGGGACCTCCTCGGCACCCAGGTCGCTGCCAAAGGCCTGCAAGGCCAGCAGGGCGCGCTCAAAACCGACAGCGAAGCCGACGCCTGCCGTGGGCTTGCCACCCTCGAGCTCGACCAAGCCGTCATAGCGACCGCCGCCACCGATGGAGCCGACACCGGCGCCGGGAGCCTCGACCTCAAAGACAGTACGGGTGTAGTAGTCCAGGCCACGCACCAAGGTGGGATCCTCGACATACTCGATACCCGCCGCATCCAAATAGCGCTTGACCTGCTCGTAGTGCTCGCGGCACTCGTCGCACAGGTTGTCGCCCATCAGCGGGGCGTCGGCCATGATCTCGCGGCAATGGTCGTTCTTGCAGTCGAAGGCGCGCAGCGGGTTGAGCTCGGCGCGCTCGCGGCACTCATCGCACATCTCGTCGGCGTGATCGAGGATAAACTGCTTGACCTGCTCGCGGTATGCCGGACGGCACTGCGCATCGCCCATTGAGTTAATAAGCAGACGAAGCTTGGAAAGATCGAAGCCCAGGCGCTTGTAGAACTCCATGAGCATGATGATGCACTCGGCGTCTGCCGCCGGATCGGGAGCGCCGAGCCACTCGATGCCCACCTGGTGGAACTGGCGCAGACGACCCTTCTGGGGACGCTCGCCACGGAACATGGCCTCGGCGTAGTAGGCCTTAAACGGCGTGGAGCCCTGGGGCACCAGGTTGTTCTCCACGACGGCGCGCACCACACCGGCCGTGCCCTCGGGGCGAAGCGCCAAGCGCTGCTTGGGCTTGAGCTTGGTGTCGGTGCCCTCGGTAAAGACGCGCTCCAGGTTGGCGCCGCTAAACACGCGGAACATTTCCTTGCGCACGACGTCGGTCGACTGGCCGATACCGTGGACAAACACGTCCACCTGCTCGATCGCGGGCGTCTCGATGGGCTTAAAACCAAACGGCTCGAACACGCCGGCCGCAATCTGCTGCATCTTTTGCCAGGCGCGCATCTCGGCGCCGATAAGGTCGCGGGTTCCCTCCGCCTTCTGTGCCTGCATGGGCAAACACCTTTCTTTTGTATCGCGTCATAGTTAGTGGACATTATACGGCACAAAAGCAAAACGCGGCGGCGCGTCTGACCGAACGAGGGTATGGGGACTCGTTCGGCCAGACGCACCGCCGCGGACGAAGCGGACAAGCGGCGATGCGCTTTGGCCTACCTACTCCCCCGCCACGCTCGCGCGCAGCTTGGCGGCGATGGGCTCGGATGCCAGCAGGAACACGAGCATGACCACGGAGCACGCCAGGCACACAATCCAGGCGCTCGCAAAGGAGCCCGTGGCATCGAACAGCACGCCCGAGACAATAGCGCCCACGGTGCCGCCGACCATCTCGAGCGAGGTAATGGTGCCCGTGACCTTACCCAGGTCGGCCATGCCCGCAGGCTTGAAAGGCAAGGTTGGGTGCTACCGGTGGTCGGCGATATAGCCCAAAGCGACGGCGGTATAAGCCGCAGCACCGAGCGGCAGCTCGGCATCGTTAAAACGTGCCTTGGGATGGTGCTGGGCAAAATGCTCGTCCGTGTCGGTTACGGCCGCGCCCACGGTAAAGTACGCACTCGGAATCTCGCTCGAGATAAGCGCGAAGTCCTCACTCGCCATGGCATGGAAAAGCGGCAAGAAAGCCGCCTTGGGCAGCACTGCGCCCACGTAGCCAAGCGACGCCTGAGTCATAACGCTGTCGAGTACAAGCGGCGGAACATCCGAAAGCGTCTCGATGGTCGCTGACGTACGATATGTTGCAGCAACGCCGTTTACGACCTCCGCGATGCGGGTCTTTAGGTGAGCCATGAGCTCGACGTCGAAGCCGCGCAGCGTGCCTTCGAGCACGCAGGTATCCGGGATGACGTTGGCCGCTTGGCCACCGGCAAACTTACCCACGGTCAGTGCGACCTCCTTGGCGGCCGGCACCTCGCGAGCGATGAGCTCCTGAAGCGCCAGGTGCACATGGACGCCGGTCGTGATGGGGTCGATGCAGATCTCGGGGCTCGAGCCATGGCCGCCCTTGCCCTGCAGCGTGATGCGGAAACCATACACGCCCGAAAGCGCCGGGCTCCCATAGAGCACCAGGCCGAGCGGCGATTGGCTGTTAACGTGCATGGCAAAGGCCGCCTGAGGGCGCGGGTTCTGCAGCAGACCGTCGGCGATGGCGGCGCGGGCACCCTCAAAGGTTTCCTCGCCCGGCTGGAACAGCAGTTTGACGGTAGCGTTGGCGTCGACGAGCTCGGCCTCGCGGGCCTTGAGCAGGCGCGCCGCACCAAGCAGCGCCGTCGCGTGCATATCGTGACCGCAAGCATGCATGCAGCCATTGGTGGATGCAAAGGGCTCGCCGGATTCCTCGACAACGGGTAGGGCGTCCATGTCGCCACGAAGCATGATGACCGTACCGGCCTGCTCATTCGTGCAGATGCCATTGCCTTGGGCCGCGGCGGCACCGGCGCCGACAAGGCCCACAACGCAGGAACCATCGACGAGCGTAGCAAATGGGATGTCCATCTCGGTCAGGCGCGCTTGGATATACGTAGAGGTCTGCGGGAGGCTATTACCCAGCTCGGGCATCTGATGTAAATCGTGTCGCCACGCAGCGAGCTCGTCTGCAAAAGCCTGAGCTTCTGCAACAAGACCGTCACCGATAGCGGTCTGCGCCGCCGCGGTGGCCTTGGGCGCTGATTGCGGTTGAAGATCGGACAGTGCTGGTGCCATAGATGCCCTCCAGTAACGTTTTTGCAGCAAGCACTTTGATAGCGTAAAGTGCAAGGTACTACTTTAAGGGCGACGCATAAAAAATGCCGCCCCGGGAGGCGGCGCAACAAATTGTTTACAATTGCGGACGCGGCTTTCGACGCAAAAAATCGAAATGCGTCTCGCTCAAGATAATCGACAGGAAGATGAGCGCGAAGCCGGCGAGCAGGCGCGAGGTGAGCGCCTCCCCCATCAGCAACACCGAGAACAGCACACCCGAAGGCGACTCCATCGAAAGGAGCAGCGAGCCCGTTGAGGCCGGGACATGCGCCAGGCCGACGTTTTGGATGAGCAGAGCCACACACGTACAGCCCACCGATAGAAACGCCATCACACCGATAAAGCTCGGCGTCCACACGGACGCGGGCGCTTGGGTCTCGAATAGCAGCGACGTTGCCAAGCTCAAGACGCCATTGCCCACAAACATCCAAAACGTGATGACGTTGATGTCCATCTTGCGGCCATACTTGGCGGTCACCGCCATCTGGATGGCAAAGAAGACCGCACCGCCCAGTGTGATGACATCGCCGACATTGAACTCGACGCTATCGAGCGCCACCAGACCAATGCCCGTCAGGCACAGCAACGCGGCGCCCAAGTTGTAACGGGTAAGATTTTCGCCGCTTAGGACGTAGCTCGCAAACGGCACGAGGATGCAATAGGTACCCGTCAAAAATGCACTCTTGCCCGCCGTGGTCTGTGCCAGGCCAATCGTCTGCAAACCGTACGCGCCCCACATAAGTGCGCCCATACCAAGTCCGACGATAAGGTTGCGGGCATTAAAGTGCGCGATGATGCGTTTGTGGAAGATGGCGAACATAACCAGCGAAGCCGGAAGAAAACGAATATAGAGCAGTTCGAACACCGGAATGGTGTCGAGCGCATCTTTCATGGTGGTAAAGGAATAGCCCCAGATGACCGCCACCGATAGCAGCAAGACCTTCCAGAAGAACGGGGAACGCGCGCCGGCGCCGCGAGAGGTGCCGCCGGCGCCCAGGTCCTCCCGTGCGACAGGGCTATCGGGCATGTTTTCGATTTCGTTGGCAGCGTATTGGGCCATGGAACATCCTCACACTCAATCTGGGCGTGGTGTCCGCACGCGTATGGCTGCGTGCCGCCTCATGGTCAAATAAAAACGGGGCGCACCGGACCCCCGGCACGCCCCGCTACTGTAGCAACAACCGGCGTTGCATCGCAATCCAGCCCACTAAAGCGTTTTGTTCCGCCGTTCTACCGAACGGCGGACCGGCCGGGGCGTCGCTGGC
>CABQWP010000080.1 GCA_902467875.1 uncultured Collinsella sp.
GGATGGGAGCCCCTCGGGAGCGGGCGGGCGTATACAAGGTTTATCGCGAGTTCCGCACGAGCCGGAGAGCACTTAATGTGCTCTCCGTGCGAGCAGGACTGTAGAGCAGGAAACCTTGCATACGCCCGCCCGCTCCCGAGGGGCATCTCTCATGCAAAAACTGTCGTGGGGTAAAGTCCGAGGTCAATGGCGTTTTGTACCGAGAAATTCAAAAAAAGTTGAAAATTCATTACATATTTGCGTTGACTTTAGGTAACTAAAGTTTCATACTCCTTTTCAACCACTGGGGGATGTGAACACGCACGGATCGTTCACATCATGATTGAAGAGGATTTCTTAGACATGTTCACGCATCAGCTAAACATTATCAGCGTAGTAATTATCTGATGCGGGTTAGCACATACAGCTAGCCCGTACGATAACGGGCGGCTGATGAAGATGAGGGCCGTCGAGCGCAACCGACGGCCCTCATTTTTTATGTCTAGGAAGTTCTTTTTAGAGGAGGAAATGTAATGAACGGAGTTTTGCTCATGGTTGTGGCCGCGGCGGTGCTCGCCTGCGGCTATCTGGGCTATGGCCGCTGGCTGGCCAACAAGTGGGGCGTTGACAAAGAGGCCCTCACGCCGGCCAAGCGCATGAAGGACGGCAAGAGCTTCTCGCCCGTCTCCGCCTTCACCGCGTTCTCGCACCAGTTCAGCTCGATCTGCGGTGCTGGCCCTGTCACGGGTACGATCGTCGCCATGGCCTTTGGCTGGCTGCCCGTCGTGCTCTGGGTCCTCGTCGGCGGCATCTTCTTTGGTGCCGTCCACGACTTTGGTGCCCTGTACGCTTCGATGAAGAACAACGGCAAGTCGCTCGCTCAGCTCATCGAGAAGTACATCGGCAAGACCGGCCGTCGCCTGTTCCTGCTGTTCTGCTGGCTGTTCTGCATCATCGTCGTCGCCGCTTTCACCGACATGGTCTGCAAGACGTTCATGTTCACCCCGGCCGTTGACGCTTCTGGTGCTGCTACCGGTGCCATCGACTTCACCAAGTCCTATGCCGCCGGCTGCGCTGGTACCATCTCCATCCTGTTCACCTTCGTCGCTATCGCCTTTGGTTGGGCCCAGAAGAAGTTCAACCTCACCGGCGCTGCCGAGTTCGTCACCGGCGTGGTCCTCATGGTTCTCATGTTCGCCGTCGGTATGCAGTTCCCGGTCTACCTGGATAAGTTCCAGTGGTTCGCCGTCGTCATGGTCTACCTGGTCTTCGCTGGCGCTATGCCCATCCAGATGCTCAAGACCCCGCGTGACTACCTCACTTCCATCATGATGATCGTCATGATCGTCTGCGCTGTCCTCGGCATCGTCGTCCTGGGTGTCAACGGTCAGGCCACTATCACCGCTCCGGTCTTCACCGGCTTCTCCGCTGCCTCCGGCATGATGTTCCCGGTCCTGTTCGTCTCCGTCGCATGCGGTGCTCTCTCCGGTTTCCACAGCCTCGTTTCTTCCGGCACCTCTTCCAAGCAGGTCGAGAAGGAGCAGGACGCCGTCAAGGTCGGTTACGGCGCCATGATCGTCGAGTCCTTCGTCGGCATCCTTGCCATCATCGTCGCCGGCATCATGTTCTCCGATATGAACACCGCCGGTACCGGCGCCCTCAATGCTGGTGTCGCTTCCACCCCGTTCCAGATCTTCGCCGCTGGCATCTCCCGCGGCATGCAGGCCTTCGGTGTTGACGGCACGCTCGCTACTGTCTTCATGACCATGAACGTCTCCGCTCTGGCCCTGACCTCGCTCGACGCTGTCGCCCGCATCGCCCGCACCTCGTTCTCCGAGTTCTTTGCCCAGACCAACGACGCCCTGGCCATCGAGTCCAAGGCTGGCTACATGAAGGTCCTCGGCAACCCCTGGTTCGCCACGGTCGTCACCCTGCTTCCCGGTCTCGCCCTCGCTTTTGGTGGCTATGCCAACATCTGGCCGCTCTTTGGTGCTTCCAACCAGCTGCTCGGCGGCATGACCATGATCACCCTCGCCGTGTTCTGCAAGTGCACCGGCCGCAAGGGCTGGATGCTCTACGTGCCCGTCGCCTTCCTGCTCTGCTGCACCTTCACCTCGCTGGTCCAGAGCGCCATGGGCTGCATGACCGCCGTCCAGGCCTACGGTTTCTTCGGTACCATCCCGGCTACCGCCACCACGGCCGCCGTTTCCGTCGCCGCCACCAAGGGCCTGCAGCTTGTCTTCGCTGTCCTGCTGATGGTCCTGGGCCTCATCGTCGCCGTTAACTGTCTCAAGGAGTTCTTCGGCAAGGAGGCTGGCTCCATGCCCGACGAGGAGCCCGAGTGGTCCGAGATGGGCAAGGCCGAGTATGGCCGCGCTGCTGCTGCCGAGGCTCCTGTCGACGCCGAGGCCGCCAACGCTTAGTCGACCTGACGAGTTGAACGTCACATCTATATGACTCGGAAAGACCGGGTCCGCGACTTCGCGGGCTCGGTCTTTTTTCATGCAAAAGCGGGTGACGCTCGAGTGTTCTCGCAGATGTTTTGCGTGGATAAGGGCGCGCGTTGTACCATATAGACGTATATGTGTGCATATGAAAGGGGCCCCGTGGCCAAGACGGTATATTCCGATAACCAACAAAATGTCGATGCTCTGGCTGAGCGTCTGAGCGGACAAACGTCGCTTTCTGCTGAGCGTGCCAAGCTGGTTGCCTACGACCTGCTTTGCCGCAAGGCACTCAAGATTAAGTCGAGCGCGCTGGCGCAGATTTTCCGCTCCGTCGATAAGGAATGTGACACCAAGGCGATGCGCGATGAGCTTATCGCGGCAAATATCGTGACCAAGATCGAGGGTAGCGGCATTAACGGGCGCCCGGCGTTCTATACCATCAATGCCGAGATCCGCGATGCCCAGGAGCAGCCTGCCGAGTCCGTCGAGGGTTTTGTCGTCGAGGATTCCGCTGACGTGCCTGCTGTGGAAGAAGCTGCTCCGCGTGAGCATGTCGATACCGATGAGTTGCTCGATGAGAACGTCGTGCGTGCCTTTACGGCCAAGGCAGGACGCGGCGGTTTTGGCGGGGGTGGCAAGCGCGATGCGCAGCGCCGCGCCCAGCAGGAGCGCTTCCGTCGCGCCGTTGCTCAAAAGGGTGAGACGGATGCTGAGGCTGTTGAGACCGAGGTTGCTGCCGAGTCGCAGAAGCCCGCGAGGGAGCAAAAGCCCGTGGAGGCCCAAGAGCCCAAGCGTCGTCGCGGTGCTCACTTTAAGGCTGCACAGCAGGATGCCGCGCGTGAGGTTGAAGAGTCTTCTGAGGTTGCAGACGATGTTGAGGAGTCTGCCAAGAAGGCTCCGGGTTCGTGTCGTCCCGGCCGCGGTTTTGCGGGACGTGCGTATCCCGTAAAGCGTCAGGAGAAGGGCGAGTCGGTTTCGACCACCCAGGACGAGAAGGCCGTTGAGCCGGTGGCTCGCGAGCAAAAGCCTGTTGAGCCGCGGCTTGAGGTTGATGCCGAGGCCAAGGGCCAGCAGCCTACTGATGAGCAGACGGAGCAAGGCGCGTCGAGCAAGCCTCGCCGCCGTCGCCATCGTGGGGGCCGCTGTTCCCATGCCGAGACTGCAGCCGAGAGGACCACGCCGCAGGACGAGGATCCGAAGGCCGAGGTTTCTTCGGGGCAGCCTAAGCGCCAGCCGGCGAAGGAGAGCAAGTTCGATCGTCCGCAGAAGCAGGCGTCTATGCCGAAGCACGAGCGCAATTCCCAGGGCGATTCTAAGCGCAAGTCTCAGAAGAAGCCGGAGTCTGCCGCAGCAGATACTGCTGCCCAGCAGCCCAAGTCGTCCGTCCACGGCGAGGTCTCGGCGTTTGCCCTTGCCCGCGTTTTAGGCAGGCAGCTGCTCAAGGTTGTCCCCACGCCTATGGCACTCTCCAAGATCAAGGAGCAGCAGACACAGATCGTAAAGGTCGAGGACAAGGACGGCAAAAAGGCTCCGCAGCGCACTCAGCACAACGAGATGTCCAACCGCAAGATTGCCGAGGAAATCGCAATCATCCAGGCTTGGATCGAGCAGAACCGAGGTGCCGATACGCCGGTTGCCTCGCGCCGCCAGCGTGCCTACCAGATCTTTAACGACGAGAAGGCTTTTGACGGCAAGCACGGTGAGCGCCTGATCAGGCGTATGACCGAAAAGGGCATCAGCATGCAGGCGATCAAGGTCGCCCCCAATCGCACCGTGCACTTTACGGGCTTTTTTACGCTGGGAGCCGACAAGCCGTTCATTATGGTCGAGAACCTGGACACCTACGACGAGATCGTCAAGCTGCTGCGTGGCCGCAAGCACGCCAAGCTCTTTGGCATCAAGGTGGGCGGCGTGATTTTTGGCGGCGGATGCAAGGCGAGCGTCTCGCATGCCCTGGACGATTATCTGGCCGAGATTGGCTATCGCTTTAACTACGTCTACTACGTGGGCGATATCGATCGCGAGGGCGCGCGTATCGTCGAGCAGACTCGCAATGCCAATGTGGTTGAGATTCGCCTGCATGCCGGCATGTATCGCGCTATGCTCGCCGAGCATAAGCGTCGCGTGAAGGCCGGCGGAGAGTGCGAGCCCGCGGCTGCCAACCAGGGTGTGCCGCAGAACCTGGCAGCGACGATCAAGGATCTGCCCATGGTCACGCGCGTGCAGTTCCGCAACGTGCTACGTGAAGGCGGGCGCATTCCGCAGGAGATCCTGATGACCGCAGACTATCGGGATGGCGACTCGGGAAGCTTCGACCGCATGCTCAACAACTAGGGCGTTCGGCCCCGGGAGAGCGGGGACACCGGCTTAGGTTTCCTGCTCTACAGTCCTGCTCACGACGGAGGCCACATTAAGTGGCCTCCTGTTCGTGCGGAACTCGCGATAAACCTAAGCCGGTGTCCCCGCTCTCCCGGGGCCTGTGGTTACCTGGCTGTTGCATGCGGCTCGCTTTTCGGAACTGGGCTGATATTTTCTAGATGTAAGGCGCTCTTGGTCCTAATGGGCTTGGGGCGCCTGTCTTTTGAAGGCAGATTTTTCTCGTGTTGGACGAGAAGTTGTGTTGCCTTGCGGGCTCGAATCCCTCCGCTTGCTCACAAGAAAAGCCTCCCGATCGACTATGCGTTCGAGAGGCTGGTTTCTTTGGCTGGGACGGAGGGATTCGAACCCCCAACAGCCGGCACCAAAAACCGGAGTTCTACCGTTGAACTACGTCCCAATGTGTGGTGTTGCCCAAAAGCAACTCGTTTAGTTTACCTAATCTGCGAGGGCATCGCAAACGCCGTCGAGCAGGCGTACGGCGAGTGTCTGCGCGTCGCTGGCCGTGAAGGTGCCGTTGTAGCGCGTCATGCCCGTGAGCTCAATGCGAATGCGTGCCGGCTTCTGCTGCGCGGCGACATTGGCAGTGCGGATGCGCTGGGCCAGGTTGTGGCACTCGGCGAGGGCGATCGTGGCGCGCGGCGCTGCATCTGCGGGCAGCTCATCGCTTGCGATCTCGAGCACTAGGTCAACGTCGGTTGGGACCTCGGAGTCGCAGAGCATCATGCCGCTGTTGTCGGTCGTTGCCGTGGCGATATTCCACATGCGCGACGCAACGCTGCGTGCGATGGGGTCCTCGCCGATAACGGCAATCTGGAAGCGCTCGAGCACGTTGGCGGCGCGAGCAAAACCGATACGGGACTCGGCTTCGGTGACCGAGGGCTTGCCCTCCCACACATGGTGCAGGCGGTTGATGTAGGCGTAGGTGTCCTGGAAGGCCATGCCGTCGGCAAACAGGCCGACATTTTCCTGGAACTGCTGCAGGGCGGCCTCGGTATGCGGACCAAAGTAGCCGTCGTCTTCGCCACAGGCAAAGCCCAAAACGTTGAGAGCGCGCTGCAGGGCCTGCACATCGGCGCCATGGAAATTGGGCATGCGCAGATAGAGAGTGCGGTCGCCCAGCTTATACGAAGCGTCTACAAGGGCGCTCCAGCAGGGGATATCGACGGCATGACCGGCAGCAAGGCCGCTGTCGAGCCTGAAGGTGCTGACGGCCTGCTCAGTGGTGGCTCCAAAGTACTTGTCGGTGACTTCGGCGGCATCAATCGTGTAGTCGAGCTGCAGGAGACGAGACTGCACGTCTTCGACGGCTGCTCCTTGCATGCCCGTTGTAATAGGTTCCATGAACGAACCCCTTTCGGCGTACCATTCGTACTATTTGAGCGTCTGTCGGATAGACAACGCAAAGGGATGCATAAACATGCACTCAACAGTGTAGCAAGTTGTGCCTAAATACGCTGCTGACAGGTTTTATAACCCCCGTTAGTTAAGGCGCTCCACAAAGAAATCTGCCATGGAGAGGAACAGCTCGCGTGCGTGCGGATCAAGCTCAACGTTCTCGATGGCCGCTTTGGCCTTAGCGGTCAGGTCGAGCGCGTAAGTGTGGGCGTAATCGATGGAGCCGGTCTCCTGGAAGATCTCCACGGCGCGTGCGAGCTGCGCGGGATCATCGGTGCCCGAGGAAAGAATCGCCTCGACCTCGTCGTGGTGGCGCTCATCAGAGAGGGCGTGTACGGCGACAAGCGTGCGCTTGCCCTCGGTGATGTCGGTGCGGAAGTCCTTGTTGGCGGCTTCCTTAGTGCCGACAAGGTTGAGCAGGTCGTCCTGAATCTGAAAGGCAAGGCCCGTGTGCAGGCCAAAGGCGCGCAGCGCTTCGATTTGCTCATCGCTGCCGCCGCCGATAATGGCTCC
>CABQWP010000081.1 GCA_902467875.1 uncultured Collinsella sp.
AGGCGATTGCGGAAACGTGGGCGGTCTGGTGGCTCGTAGCCGCCGAGACAATGTCGTCGTAGACGTTTTTGGGTGCAAGGCGCGGAGAGATGATCGCCTCGGTCGGACAGGCAGCGGCGCACAGACCGCACTTGCGGCAGGAGTCGAGGATCTCGATGGCGTCTTCCTCGACCTCAATAGCGTTGACCGGGCACACGTCCATGCACGCGGTGCAGCCGCTCTTTTCGTTTTTGCAGGTCAGGCACGGAATGGTGTTGCCGCGCGGACGCTCCTTGTAGTCAGCAGGATTCCACTGCGGCGCCGACGGATCGAGTGCATCGGTCACGCCGCCAAGCGGGTTTTTAAGAAAATCGAAACCTTTGCTGATCTCGATAATGTCATCAAACAGATCGTGTTCCTGCGCCATGCGCGGCCCCTCCCTGAGCAGTGCAAATAAGCAAGAGATAATGATACGCTATCGGCCCACGCCTCGGGCAAATTACACGCGGAGCATCTTTGCGGCAAATAGTCCATGGCCTATCGCTGCCTCGATTGCACAAGATCAATCAAGCGCCAAGCTATGCCTCGCACATGAGCTGCACGAGCTTTTGTTTGGTCACCTTGGCCTGCTCGTTGGCCATATTACGCTCGTTTCTAAAGACCGCATTTGCAACACCCTGCAGGTCGGCATCGGAAATCGCACTGCACGGACCGTCCATCGACGCCGCCGTGGGGCATACGCACAACGGCAACTCGGAATAAAACGCAACGGCCTTGGCGATATCGAGCATTTTGCCGCCGCCAATACCCACTACCATGTCGCAATACTCGGCCTGGGCTTCCTTAGCCATTTCGACAACGGCCTCTTCCGTACACGGACCGTCATAAATCTTAAAGAACGGCTCGCTTAGATCTTCGTCCAGAAATCCATCGACGATCTGCCTGCACAGCCGATCCTCGGTGCCCTGGTCAAACAAGACATAGGCAGCGCAGCCCAACCATGACAAATACTTGCCTTGACGCGACAGTTCGCCCGGCCCCTGAACATACCGGCCGGGACCGCCGTAAACCATAGGAAGCGCCATACGAGAATCCGCCCTTCATCAAACAACGATTGGTGCAAAGAAACCTTACCCCTTTGCACCATAGTAAAAAGGGGCAAAGCCATCTGTTGGCTTTGCCCCTTCCTTAGCTTGATTTACTCATCCATGAGATAGTAGTGACCCAGTGCGTCTGCACCCAGAATGGCGTTTGCGACCATCTCGGGCGTCACCTCAAACGGCATGTTGCACATGGTGTCATCGGGCGCGCAGGCGGCCTCGGCAACAATCATGGCCTGCTCGCGCGTAAGCTCGGCAACGCCAAGTTCCTTCATCGTGACCGGCAGGCCCAGCTCAATGCAGAAGCCCAAGACTTCCTCGAGCTTCTCGGTCGGGGCATCCTCGAGTACCAGCTGGACGATAGTGCCAAAGGCGACCTTCTCGCCGTGATACATGCTGTGGCACTCGGGCAGCATCGTCAGACCATTGTGGATGGCATGAGCAGCAGCAAGGCCCGAGCTCTCAAAGCCAATACCCGAAAGCAGCGTATTGGCCTCGATGATGTGCTCGACGGCGGGCGTGAGCGCACCCTTCTCCAGCGCGACCTTGGCCTTGACGCCATCGGCCATAAGCGTCTCGTAGCAGAGCTTGGCGAGCGCCAGGCCGGCCATGCCGCCCTTGCCGCCAGCGCAGGTGCCGCCGTCGGCATCGTGCGTCGCCTGGGCCTCGAAATAGGTTGCGAGCGCATCGCCCATACCGGAAACCGTCAGGCGCACCGGGCTCGCCGCGATAACCGTCGTATCCATAAGGACAATGTTGGGGTTTGCCTTAAGGAAGAGATATTTATCGAACTGGCCGTCATCGGTATAAAGCACCGAAAGCGCCGAACACGGGGCATCGGTCGAAGCAATGGTGGGGCAAATGATAACCGGGGACTCTAGGTAGTAGGCGACGGCCTTGGCGGTGTCGAGGATCTTGCCGCCACCGACGCCGACGACGATATCGCAACCGTTGTCGCGAGCGAGCGCAACCAGGCGATCGACCTCGCCCTTGGAGCACTCGCCGTTAAAGTCCTCAAACAGCAGCTCGGCCTTAGCCTCGGCAAAGCCGCCCTCGATCTTGGCACCGACGCGCTTCTTGCCCGAAGGTGTCACGATGACGAGGGCCTTAGCGCCGAGCGGCTCGACATAGGAGCCGAGCTTGGCGAGCTCGTCCGGACCCTGGATGTACTTGCTGGGGCTATTGAAAATTGCAGCCATAACTATCCCATTCTCTAAAAAAGAAAGGGGCTCCGTACAGATACGTGCGGAGCCCCTCGTTACGATAACAAGAGTCGATTAGAAATCGATGTCGGTGTCGTAGTAGCAGGCCTTGAGAATCTTCTCGAAGTCGGCAGCCTTGGTCTCACGCGGGTTCTCGGGCGTGCAGGCGTCCTGCTCGGCGTTCGCGGCGATCTCGGGCAGCTTGGCGAGGAACTCCTCCTCGGAAACCATCTGCGGGTTCTCGGCGTCGACCTTCACGCCACCATTCGCGTAATCCTTGATGGACTGCGGAATGTTGAGCTGGTCGTTGAGGTCGCGGATCTTCTGAACGAGCGCAGCGATGAGCTCCTCGTTGGTCTCGCCGGGAAGGTGCAGGATCTCCTTGGCCACGTAAGCGTAACGCTCGGCAGCACGCGGGTCCTTGGAGTTCCACTGGATGACCTTGCCCAGGTACATGGCGTTAGCAGCACCGTGGATGATGTGGCCGTTCTCAAAGGCAGCACCGGTCTTGTGAGCCATGGAGTGAACGATGCCAAGCAGGCCCGAGGAGAAGGCGATACCGGCGATGCACTGAGCCTCGTGCATGTGCTGACGGGCCTCATGGTCGCCAGCATAGGACTTGGGCAGCCACTCGACGATCTCGCGGATGCCGTGCAGAGCGTTGGCGTCGGTGAACATAGAGGCACAGGTGGAAACGTAGGCCTCCATGCAGTGGGTCAGAGCATCCATGCCGGTGTGAGCGCACAGCTTGGCGGGCATGGTGTAGGTGAGCTCGGGGTCGACGATGGCGACATCAGGGGTGATGTTGAAGTCGGCCAGCGGGTACTTGATGCCCTTGGCGTAGTCGGTAATGACGGAGAACGCGGTGACCTCGGTAGCGGTGCCGGAGGTAGAGGAGATGGCGCAGAAATGAGCCTTCTGACGCAGCTCGGGGAAGCTGAACGGCTGGATGATGTTGTCGAAGGACTCCTCGGGATACTCGTAGAAGACCCACATGGCCTTAGCGGCATCGATGGGCGAGCCGCCACCGATGGCGATAATCCAGTCGGGCTCGAACTCGCGCATGGCCTCGGCGCCCTTCATGACCGTCTCGATGGACGGGTCGGACTCGACGCCCTCGAACAGCTTGACCTCGAAGCCGCCTTCCTTAAGGTCGTTCTCGACGTCCTGCAGGAACCCGCCGCGGCGCATAGAGCTGCCGCCAGAAACGATGATGGCCTTCTTGCCCTTGAGGTTCTTCACCTCGTGGCGAGCGCCCTCACCAAAGTACAGATCGCGAGGATTGGTAAAACGTCCCATACTGTGCCTCCTAAACAAGCCCCTCTTAGACTTGCGTATATAACGGAGCACCCAATTGGCTCCGTTAGGACCGGTTTGCGCGTTGCCGGCGATGACAATGCGCGATGTCTAAACGTCTCAACGCTCAGACAAACACTATTTTACCGTTCTGGTTGGTCAGTTATTCACCTAAAGCCGCCAATGATGAAACGTTTTTTCTATCCCTGAAGACCCTTGTGCGGCATTCATACTCCCAAGCTGGGCAAACGTTTTATCAAGGTTGACTACATATCCCGGGCAGGACAGTGCCCCTCCAAAATATGCACCGTTCGCCGCCAAAAATCGACCGTTTGCGGCACCGTGATACCACTCGGCCGTCCATGGTGCCGACATTTGTGCGACATCCGACTTCGTGGTGCAAAGGTGCAAGTCCAAGTGCGGCACCCCCGGTGTGCCACATGCGGGTAAACTAGAACCTTATATAGAAACATCTGAACCCTAACCGCAGCAAAGGAGGCCCCATGGCATTCGATCCCATTCAAGAGGATTGCCATCGCCTCGTTCTTGAGGCCTTGCGCCGCGACAATATCCCGCTCACCGACGCTGCCGCCGTAGAGCGTCTGATGGAACAATTCACCCGCGACCCCGCACCGCTCATCGTGCACGACCGCGACCGCGCCGGACACCTCATTGCCAAGGTGGTCGAGGCCGTCGACTACCGCATTCCCTTTATCCCCGACGATGCCCAGGCAGAGCAGGAAGAGGCAGCTGCCGAGAACATGCTCCGCGAGGCGGCCGCACTCGATCCGGCCAACTGGGATGCCCAGCGCATGCTGACGGCACTCACCGCCGAATCCAACGAGGAATACGTACAGTACCTGGTGTCCAAGTGCGATGAGGTCGAGCACGACCTGGCGCTCAAGATCGCCTCGGCGCAAGACCCCTACGAGCGTGAGGCCGCAGGCGACCTGACCCGCCGTCCCTACCTGCGCTGGCTTGCCGCCCTTGCGTCGCGCGCCCTCATTAGCGGCCGCTACCGCATGTCGCTCGAAGCCGCAAACCGCAGCCTGGACTTTGCACCCAACGACCCCGCTGGTGTCCGCCACACCGCGATGCTCGCCATGGCAAAGCTCGAATACCCCGCCGAGGAGCTCAAGCGCTTTCGCTCTATCCACTCCGTCCCCTATCTCGCCAACACGCCGCTGCGCCGTCGTCCCAAGGATGCGGAGCGCGACTTGGACCCATGGACGCTCATCGCACTGATGAGCGCAGCCTGGCGCGAGCTGGACTACGAGGGCGCCGAGCACTATTTGCGCATCCTTGCACGCTCGTGCCCGCACGCGGCCGAGGCGCTCTACTTCCAAACCGAGTTTCCCGATGGCGTCTATGCCCGCGTCAACGTGGGTGTGGGCTCCACCGACGAGCTTGTCCTTGCGCTGTCCGAGGCGACGCCGGTACTGCAGGAGGGCCTGGGCGCCCCCGACAACGCCAGCTTTGCCGCCTGGGTCGCCACCAACGATATCGTGCGTTCCCAAATCGATGAGCGCATCCTGCGGGCGGCCGAGCAGGGTTTGCCGTTTAAGGGAGGAGACCTCTAATGGATCCGAGCGTCTACATCCCCGCCTACCTGGAGCGCACCTATCTGGCATCGCACCCCGAGCTCACCGATGCAGCACGCGAGCTTGTCCATAACGACGTAAGCGTCAACCCTCACAAGTATGCGCAGACCGAGCATGCCCAGGCGCTGCTGTCCTATGCCGGTGTTCATCGCCACCTGCTCGACGAGCTCCATCGCATCGAGGACATGGGCAGTGACGAGGAGTTCGAACAGACGCGTAATCGCCTGTTCGACGACATGCGCGATGAGCTGCTCAAAATTGTCCGCGTCGATGCACTGGCCGTCGACGCGCAGCTGCTCGCCATCATCCTGGCCGACACGCCCGTTGACGCCTGTCTGGGCGACCTGATGAAGCTCGAGGCGACCACGGCCGATTACCTGCAGCAAAGTGTGCCCGGGTTCGATATGGAGGCCCCACACTACTGGGCCAACAAGGTTTTGACGGACGGTGTGACGGCGGCAGATCTCACCGTGAGCGAGCCGGCACTTATCGGGTGGCTCCACACGCTCGAGGCCATCTCGCAGCTGTGCATGGCGAGCGCCCGCTACCGTGCTGCCGCCAACTACGCCCGCCGCGTCCTTAAGGCGGAAGGCTACCCCACCCGAGCCGCAGGCACCGTGTTGCTCGCCCTCGCTCGTCTGGAAGACCAGGACGGCTTTTTTGCCCTGGCCCACCAGCTCGAGGAAGAGATCGGGGCTGACGCACTTGAGAACTCTCCTTGGTATCTGCTCGCCCGCACGATTCTGCTGTTCAAAACAAACAAGATGCGCCCGGCGACACGCGCGCTGCGTGAGTTTGCCAATCGTTGCGAGGGCGGTGCGTTCTTCTTACTGAACCCCATGTACCAGACACCGTACCTTCCCTGCCGGCCCGAGCCACACGATCCTTGGGATCTTTCGCACCAGGCCGTTTGGGAAGCGGACGGTATTATCTCGGACACTCCCGACTTTGCCCCTTGGGCCAATGCCTGCGAAGACGTGTCGCAGCTTGCCCAGGAATTTGCGCGCCGCTACGGTTTTTAGTGACGCACTCGACCCGACCATGTCGTTTACGTTAGGAACGGTTTCATGAACCTCCGCTCATCTCTTGCCTGCACCTCGAGCGATATCGCCCGTTGGGGGCTGCGCTCCGTCCTTAAGCGCCAGGGCGGCGTACTCCCCGGCCGCATCGCCATGAAGATCGACCCCGAGCTGCTGAACGACCTCGCTGGCCTTGTCGACCGCAGCGTAGTGATCACCGGTACTAATGGCAAGACCACCACCTCCAACCTCATCGCCGACGCCGTTGCCGCCAGCGGCGCTACCGTGGTGTGCAACCGTGCCGGCAACAATATGGAGCCCGGTGTGGTGGGTGCTCTGCTCGAGGCCCGCAGTGGCCTCAACGCGGCAATC
>CABQWP010000082.1 GCA_902467875.1 uncultured Collinsella sp.
TCGGACCCGCCGTATGGGTTAAACGCTCAAAAGCACCTTTACAGTTACAGCTTGTTAGCGATCTTCTTTGCCGTGCGCTTGACGCCGGCCACCAGGCCTCCTGCAGGATGCTCCTTCTCGTAGGCTAGACGCTTCACGCGCTTGGCATACTCTTCGACGATGATGTCGCCGTACTCGTCTTCGATCTTGTCGAAGAAGTCGACGGCGCCCTTAATTTCTTCAGCGGTCGGGTGTCCCTTTTGGACACCGCCGGTGAGTTTGAACGGCCCCCACGTATCAAAGCCGGGGCAGCCGTAGACCTCCATAAAGATGGCCTGCCTCATGCGGCAGATACCATCGATATCCTTGCCGTACCACTTGTTTTTGCCACCGTAGGTCATAAGGCCAAACACCTTGTTCTGCGGCTGCAGCACGTTCGTGAGCACGCGTGCCATGTCCTTGTCGATCTCGGAGTAATAGATGCCCGTGGCGACGCCAATCAGATGGTATTCGTGCAGGTCGGGGTACTCGTTTTTGCCAAGCGCCTTGACGTCGAGGGTATCGATTTCGGGGTGCGCCTCGACGATGGCGTCCACGAGCTTTTTCGTATTGCCGTGGTGGCGCGAGGCATAGAGGATGATGGTTCGCATAAGAAGGCCTTTCAGCTGTAATTGCATCAATGTCTGTATGGTGCCCCGTTGCATGCCTGGGATACCGGATGCATCGGTGAACGTGCGGGTTTGTCCTTTGGTCAGGGCCGAGACAGGTACTTGCGAGCAAAAGCAGTTGTTCGAAAGGATGGGCAATGAAATACGCTCTCTCCAACGATTCGATTTCTATTAAGGTGTCCACGGCTGGTGGTTCGTTTACCTCGATTGAGGCTGGAGGTCGCGAGTACTTGTGGCAGGGCGATCCCGCCGTGTGGTCCGGCCAAGCACCGATTTGCTTCCCGATTTGCGGAGGCTTGCGCGACAACAGCGCCATGACGTTTGCCGGGCATCATGTAAAGCTCGCTCGCCACGGGTTTGCGCGCAAGCAGGAGTGGAAGCTGCTGAGCCAAGGCGAGAACGAGCTGGCGATGTGCCTGGCTTCGGAGGATAACGCCGCGCTGCTGAGCGATTATCCCTACCCGTTTAAGCTTGTCGCTCGTTATACGCTCGAGGACGCTGCCGTGCGCGTTTCCTATGAGGTGATCAACGAGGGCACCGAGGATATGCCGTTCTTTATCGGTGGACACCCCGGCTTTAGGTGCCCGCTCGACGAGGGCGAGGCCTATACGGACTACGAGTTGCGCTTTGAGAAAGACGAGGCTGCGGAGCTTTGCACCGCCGTACCCTCGACCGGATTGATTGATGTAGCTAACCGCTCCAAGAACCCCATGGTGGGAAAGACGCTGCCCCTATCGCACGAGCTCTTCGATTTTGCGGAGACCATCTTTGACGTGCTCGAGAGCCGTCAGGTCACGCTTTCCAAGAAGGGCGAGGACAAGGGTGTTCGCTTGAGCTTTGAGGGTTTCCCGTATCTCATTGTGTGGAGTAAGCCCGAGGGCGATTTTGTGGCAGTTGAGCCCTGGGGTGGCCTTTCGACCTGCTCCGATGAGGATGACATACTTGAGCATAAGCGCGGCTGCCTTGTCGCCAAGCCCAAGGAGACCATCGTCCGCTCGTTCACGATTGAGATTCTGTAATTCCGTTTTTGTCGACTCGTATCGCGAGGCATAAGGAGCCTGCGAGATAAGGAGCTAAAAATGATCCTCACCGTTACGATGAACCCGTCTGTCGATACGCGCTATCAGCTCGATGAGCTCATTATCGACGACGTCAACCGTGTGACGCCCGAAAAGACCGCCGGCGGCAAGGGCCTCAACGTGGCCCGTGTGCTGGGTCAGCTGGGCGACGACGTTGTGGCAACCGGTCTGCTCGGCGGCCACATGGGCGCCTACATGGCTGAGCTCATGGACGCCAACGGTATTAACAACGACTTTGTGCCCATCAAGGGCGAGACTCGCATTTGCCTTAACATTCTCCACGCCGGCAACCAGACCGAGCTGCTCGAGAGCGGCCCGACAATTGCCCCCGAGGAGCTCGATGCCTTTACCGCCAAGTTTACCGAGCTTGCGGGCAAGGCCGACGTCGTCACCATTTCGGGTTCGCTGCCCCGCGGTGTCGAGGCAGACTACTATGCCAAGATCACGGGCATTGCCGAGAACGCCGGCGCCAAGGTGCTGCTCGATACCTCGGGTGCCTCTCTCGAGGCTGCGCTCAAGTCCGAGGTCAAGCCCGAGCTGGTCAAGCCTAACCTGACCGAGATCAACGGCCTTCTGGGCACGAGCTTTACCACCGACGATGTGGACGAGCTCCGTGCCGCGCTCGCCTCTGACGCCCGTTTCTCCGATATCCCCTGGGTCGTCGTATCCATGGGCGCTGCCGGCTCCGTTGGCTTCCACAATGGCCGTGCGTTCCGCGCAAAGACGCCCGATATCCCTGCCGTTAACGCCACGGGCTCTGGTGACTCCACTATCGCAGGCTTCGCACATGCCATCGCTGCTGGCGCAGACGACGAGACGGTGCTGCGTACCGCCAA
Organism: uncultured Collinsella sp.; assembly: GCA_902467875.1. GTDB lineage: Bacteria > Actinomycetota > Coriobacteriia > Coriobacteriales > Coriobacteriaceae > Collinsella. Next base: position 2,563 of record CABQWP010000082.1, read on the forward strand.
CACCTGCGGCAAGCTCAACGCCATGGATCCCATGACCGGCCATCTGGTCATGGACCGTTGGGACGAGGTCTACAACGGCGTTGTCGTGACTGAGCTGTAAGAGTTTGGGCGACGGCTCCGGCATCGCTTGCTAGCTCATGTTGACGACAAGTGCGGTAGCATTATGCCGGGGCGCGACGCCGACTTTGTCGTGTTCAATCCCGACCTTACCCTGGTCGAGACGTATGTGGGTGGCAACAGCGTCGGTAACGCGTTTATCGAGTAGCCGCCAAAGGAACGATCCGAGAGGGGATTTAGATGATTTACGGTGCACTGGGCGATATCGAGGAGTACCGCGGAATGCTCAAGGGCCTCGACGTGCTGATTGATTGGCTCGAGGAGAACGATCCGGCGGAGCTCGAGGTCGGCAGCCATCCGATTCTGGGCGACAAGGTCTTTGCGAACGTCATGGCTCCCACGACTCGTCCCGAGGCCGAGGCTCACTACGAGACGCATCAGCGCTATCACGACCTGCAGATCGACATTGAGGGTCGCGAGGCCTTTAAGGTTGCCACGGGCAGTCTGACGCTGGTCCAGGAGTTTGACGAGAAGGACGACTACGATCTGGTCGATTCCGACGCTTCGATCGCCGGCGATCTTGCTGACGACAAGTTTGCGCTGTTTGTTGCCGGCGAGCCTCATATGCCCACGCTCGAGTTCTCGGGCGATGGCGCGCAGCCGGTCAAGAAGATCTGCTTTAAGCTGCTTGCCGACGCTTACTGGGAGGAGTAGCGCGCTGCTCGGCTGAGCTGTTCGTCTGATGGCGTGATTTCCCTAGGGAAATCACGCTAGGACCCCGCCAAACGTGCTTTCTCTAGGGGAATCACGTTTGGCGGGGTTTTCGGTTTTTGAATAGGGAAGCCTCATTTATTTGCGAAGAACATCGGCTAGCCGCAGGATTGAAATCATCGACCGATAAGTGAGTTCCACTTTTTCGCCCGCAAGCAGTCGTTTCGAGCCAATCTCATCTAGCCCCACAAGCCGAGAAAACAGCGGGCCGCTCATCGTGCCATCGTCAATTGATTCCCTTATGGTCTTCAAAACGTCCGTATCATGAAGCAATGCCGAGCTGTAGGGGGCAACACGAGCGGAACTCTCAATTAACGACGAGACAAAAGGATGGAGATGCTTTGGACATAGTCCATCAAACACCACATCCCCACTGTCGTTCGAGCCGACCAGGCGCCAAGTATAATGATCGACCCAGTCATCCCCGTCATATATGGCGTCCATGAGCAACTTCCCGTCTAGAGAGAGAAACCTATTTGGACATCGGGGCGCAAGACCGCAATCCATATCGGGCCTGCAGCAGCTCCAACCCAACGCACCACATAGGTTCCCTTTCGTACATGTGTATCAATCTGCCCCGAAATGCCGGTGAATGCAATTCCAGACCCGTTTGTCGGATAGCAATCGACGTATTTTTGTTTTCCGCTCACAACCTTGTATAGATATATCGTTCCAGCAAAAGAGAAGGGATCGTGACTATTTTAGATCTATATGGCCAATTCGAGCCCTCACCATGGCAATTGTTGCAGCTGGGTTTCTTTTCATTAAAATTTCACTTTGGTAAATCCCCGCCCCTAAGCATTAAACCCGAAGTCCACCGAGTGGGTCGCTGTTGACGTGGCGATGCTTGGATTGGCGCGCACGCACTCAAAATCGGTAACAAAAAAGCCGCCCGAAGGCGGCTATCTTGTGCAATGGAGCCAGCGACCGGGCTCGAACCGGTGACCCCCGCTTTACGAGAGCGGTGCTCTACCAACTGAGCTACGCTGGCGGCCATGTGGTGACGCAACTGGAGCGTCAACGGCTGTCTATGATACGGGACATCGCACATCCGCGCAAGTGTTCTGACGGCTTTTCTCACTTTAAATGCACTAATATTGGAGACGTGATGTCTTGCTCTTACGGATCTCAAGCAGAATGGGGCGGCGATGGCTCAACCCAAGATTCTTCTCACGCGCATCGATGACCGGTTTATTTACGGACAAGACGTTGAGCTATGGAACGAAGCCGTGGGTTCCAACCTTGTCTTAATCGTCAACGATGAGATTGCGGCTGATTCGCGCAAGTGGGCCCCTATGAGGGTGGCGACGCCCGATGGCGTGTGGACACGGTTTTTCTCGGTGCAAAAGGCCATCGACATCATTCAGACCGCAACGCCGCGTCAATGGATTTTGATCATGGTGGCCTCACCCGCCGATGCGCTCGCGCTGGTTAAGGGCGGTGTGCCCATTACCAAGATCAGTATCGGTCACATGCAAGCAGGGGAGGGCAAGCGTCCCGCGACGCCTACAGTTGCCGTAGACGACACAGACGTCGCCGCCTTCAAAGAGCTGCAAGAACTCGGCATAGAGCTAGAAATCCGCTACCTCCCCAGCTCCAATCCCGACCCCATTCAACTAGTCGTTGGGGACACCCTTGGCACTTGGGGACGTTCCTTTTAATATGAGCAGGACATTGTCAAGAGGCAAAATCGGGCCTGGCCCCAACGATATGGGGTCAGGCCCTCTCCCTATATCAACCCGTCCGCGGCGACCTCGGCGTGTCTTACCGACGCTCGTCTTTGCAGTTTAATATCCGCCCGCGGCGATCTCTCGCCGGGCAATCCGTTGCTACGGCTGAGGCTTCTACGTCGAACCGACAGTCTGTGCACGCGTGTGGCGCCCTGGGCGCCCGTCAGAGACGATATGAGCAGGGGCTCTCAATGTTTTATGTCCTGCTCATATCGTCTCTGCCGGGCGGCGAAAGAGCGCGCCCAACGACCAGCCGTTTAAGAGCGCCCCCGATACATAGTTGTCGGAACCTGGTCGTCTGTTGATAAAAAAGAAACCGCTAACGGACAAAATGGCGCCTTTTGCGGATTAGTCGCTGTGCCGGAAAATAAATTGTCAGAACCAGGCGATAATTAAATTGCCGCGGCTGTCGTTACATATGACACGTGACAGGAGGACATGATGAAAAAAATGCCCAAGTTGTTGTTAGCAATGGTTGTCCTATTTTTCGCCACCGGATTTATTTTATTGCCCTCCGCAAATGCTTCTGAGTATTTGACGCCCGCCGACGCATGCTTCGATTTGAATGATGGGCCGAAACAAGAACGTACTATCGAACTGCCAGATGGCTCTACAGGTGTTTTTGGGATAGAGAAAGAGCAAGCTGATGTTGCCCCGATTTGGGACGGCTACTACAACGCTACTGATGGGAATTGGAAGGTTTACTTCTATACTGGAGTGCTCGATGCTGAGTACTGGATATCAATCAAGAACTACAACATTACATCGTGGTGGGGCCATAAGGCATCTTCCGTTGGTGCTGCCTTATCGAATTTCAGTAAGAGTTTTTCTTCCAAACGAACAAAGTGGAGCTTTCTTTTTACCGGTGTAGGCGGTATGGCGTCTGCGACTTATACTCTTGGAGCTGAAATAAATGGCTCACGACTGCATACATATCTAGCGTGATTCAATATGGGCGTGTTGGGTAAGATCAACATTGGCGGAGAGGTTTCCCTCCTGGCTATAGTTCTGGTTGAGGTCGGAATCACCGCTGCGGTGATCTATCTCGTTTACAAGTTGATAAAGGCTCTCAAAAAGGTTATTGAACGAACCAAACAAGAGTAGGCGGTCAGCCCACTCGATTTCGAACCCATTTCAGCAGGTGCCATCCTCTCTGTCTGCTTCTCTGTGGGCGGAGAGGATTTTTCTATGACTGAGACCGCATCAGCGCCAAATCCACGCCTATCCTCGACCCGTCACCTGGGGACGTTCCTTTCCAGCCGGTGCTTGGGGAGACTCCTTGCCACCCGGTCGTCGTGGATGTTCTTAAACGACTAGCGATCGGGGACAGCCCTTGCCGATTGGCCGGTTTGCCGTCCGGGTTGGCAAGGGCTGTCCTTTTAATATGAGCAGGACATTGTCAAGAGGCAAAATCGGGCCTGGCCCCAAC
>CABQWP010000083.1 GCA_902467875.1 uncultured Collinsella sp.
AACATGATGCTTGGGTGGGGGTCGCAGCCCCTGCCGTTTGCGGCTGCCGATGTTACTGCGGCGCTCGATCTTGTTGCTGGTGAGGCTGAGGCAGCGTTGCGCGAGTTGGTGGCGAAGGGCGCTGCTTGCGCGATTGCTGGCTCGGATGGCTCGCTGTATGCAGATGCTTCCGCGCTCGACGCCGCGATGGATGCACTGGCGGCGACCCTGTCAGCCATGCATGCGGCGTCTCCCAAGGAGACGGGCTTTACGCCTGGCGCCGTTGCCCATGCTGCGTGGCCTACCGCTGACGATACAGTTGCCGCAGCCCTGATTTCCGAGGGCTGCTCGCGCGGCGTGTGTGCCTCCGAGGGCGCCGAGGTATTCGATCCGCACTCCGCTGCCGCCGCGGCGCGTGTGGTGCGCGAGGCTTGCGAGCGCATCGTTGCCTTGTTGGACGAAGCCGGCCTCGATGCGCCGACGTTGCCCGAGGTGGGCGAGCGGCTGCAGCTCGATCGCGACACCATGACACGCGCCCTGCGTGAGCTTTCGCTCAACCGTTCCATCGTTAAGGTCGAACGCGACGTCGCCCTGTCTGCTGCCGCCGAGGCCCATGCGCGCGAGCTTGTTGCCGCCGCTATCGCCGATGCCGGTGGCGCTGCCACCACGAGTGTGCTGCGCGAGGCGCTGGGTGTGTCGCGCAAACGTGCCATCAGCATCTTGGAGCACCTGGATGCCGTGCGCTTTACGGTGCTCGACAAAGACGCCGGCGGCCTGCGCTCCCTGCGCTAGGCCACCCTTATCAGTTGCGGTGAAATAGTTCCTGTTTTCGGCATCTAACGCCAAACCAGGAACTATTCCACCGCAACTTCTTGCTCGTCTTTTTGGGATGGGGCCTGTTCGGTTTGGTAAAATACCGGCGCACTTGGGAACGGATGGGCTCCGGTGGGCTCCGCGGTCCTCAAAACCGTTGCGAGGCGTGCAAAACGTCTTGGATGTGTTCGATTCACATACGTTCCCGCCATACACTACCAGCGCTTTTGTGCTCGCGGTCTTGCTGCGTGCCGCAAGGGCGCTGTTTTGTTTCTGCACGAGCTTTTCGTAGCGCCGCTAATTCGACGGCGATATTTAGCTTCGTGCACCGGGTTTCGAGCATGCCGATGGGGGTGTTTTGCCGTATGACTACCGTAAGACGAGCCGATCTTTCTTGCGTCGTCCAGGCGGGCGGGCTGTCATCGCGCATGGGTTGCGATAAGGCGCGCATGGCGTTTTGCGGCGAGCCGCTCATCGAGCGCGTGCTGGGTCGGCTGGCGCCAGTTGCCGGCGAGTTGGTCGTGACGACTTCGCGTCCCAGCGAGCTTGCCTATCTTGAGGAGCGCGCGTTTGGCGGCCTGGTGCCGCGAATAGTGCCGGACCTTGAGGGGTCGGCGGGTGCCATGCGTGGCATCGCGAGCTCGCTGGCTGCCGCCCGGTTGCCCCTCGCGGCGATCGTCGCCTGTGATATGCCGTTCGTCTCACCAGAACTCATCGGCGCGCTTGCCGATCGTGTTGAGGCCGAGGCGCTCGACGTGTGCGTCCCGCGCGAGGAACGGGGGATTGAGCCGCTTTGCGCCGTCTGGCGCCGTGACGCTTGTGCGCCGGTTGCCCAAGAGCTGCTTGCCTGCGACCGCCAGCGCATTCGCTGCCTGATCAATCGCGTTCAGGCTGGCTATATGGATGAGCCGCAGATCGTTAAGGCCGCGGGCTCGACGCTCTGCTTCGAAAACGTCAATACACCCGAGGAGTTTGCGGCGGCCGAGTTGCTCGCCTAGACGATTGGAGTTGCCATGTCTCACGATATTTGCCCCGACACGGGAGAGCCTTGCACTTGCGATGGTTCCGAGCCCTGTACCTGCGGCTGCGGAGGTTGCGGGCATACCGCGGAAGAGGAAGCGGCCGCCGCGGCGTATCGTGAGGCACACCGCAAAGGCCCGTCCGGTGATGCCCTCGACCATGAGCGCAAGATCATCGTGTCGTTTGACAGCACCTTCGATGTGATGGAATGCGAGCAGCTGTGCCTTGCCGCCGGTGTGCCTGGGCGCATCATGCCATTGCCGGGCTCCATTACTGCCGGCTGTGGGCTTTGCTGGGCCATGCCGTTCTCCGGCGATGCCCTCGCCGCCTTCCGCGCCGCCACCGAAGGCCGCATAACCCCCGCCGACTACCATCAGCTCGTTCTCTAACCACCAACACCGCCACAAAGGTGCCTGTCCCCAATGTGGTGGTTTGGAACATGTGGACGAAACAGGTTTGAAACACAGGTTTTGCACGTCAGGCACTCAAAAACGCTTCTACCTGCATCGTAATCAAAATGAAACATCCGCTCGTCGGCTTATGCGAAACTTTGCTGCAACAGTGCGATATTATCCATACTCGATAAAGCTCACGGCGCATGGGGCGCCGCGAACGACACCTTTCTTTTCCATCAATTGGAGGAAGCATGAGCTACACGCAGAAAGTTCTCGACGAGCTCAAGGCCCGCTATCCCGAGCAGCCTGAGTTCATCCAGGCCGCGACCGAGATCCTCGGCACCATCCAGCCGGCGCTCGACGCCCATCCCGAGTACGAGGAGGCCGCCCTGCTTGAGCGCCTCGTCGAGCCCGAGCGCATTGTTATGTTCCGTGTCCCCTGGGTCGACGACCAGGGCAAGGTTCAGGTCAACCGCGGCTATCGCGTCGAGTTCAACTCTGCCATTGGACCCTACAAGGGCGGCCTGCGCTTTAACCCGACGGTCACCCTGGGTATGCTCAAGTTCCTGGGTCTGGAGCAGATTCTCAAGAACAGCCTGACCACCCTTCCCATGGGCGGCGGCAAGGGCGGCTCCGACTTTGACCCCAAGGGCAAGTCCAACAACGAGATCATGCACTTCTGCCAGTCCTTCATGACCGAGCTCTATCGCCACATCGGCCCCAACACCGACGTTCCCGCCGGCGACCTGGGCGTTGGCGGCCGTGAGGTTGCCTACCTGTTCGGTCAGTACAAGCGCCTGACCAACGAGTGGACCGGCGTCCTCACCGGCAAGGGCCTCTCCTTTGGCGGCTCGCTCGCCCGTACCGAGGCCACCGGCTACGGCCTGGTCTACTTTGTGGACGAGTACCTCAAGAGCCGCGGCGAATCCTTCGAGGGCAAGAACGTCGTCGTTCACGGCTCCGGTAACGTCGCCATCTACGCGGTTCAGAAGGTCTCCCAGCTCGGCGGCAAGGTGCTGGCCTGCTCCGACACCCACGGCTGGGTCGAGGATCCCGACGGCATCGACTACACCGTGCTCGAGCATGTCTACAACAAGAAGCGCTCCGGCCACGACAAGGGTGTCACGCTCGCCATGTACGTTGACGAGAAGCCCAACGCCGTGTGGCACGAGGGCGACGGCCGCGGCGTGTGGCAGCTGCCCTGCGACATCGCGCTGCCCTGCGCTCGCGAGAACACGCTGCTGCTCGAGGACGCCCAGGCGCTCGTCGCCAACGGCTGCAAGGTGGTCGGCGAGGGCGCGAACATGCCCACGACCATCGAGGCCACGACCTACTTCCAGGAGAACGGCGTCGCCTTTATGCCCGGTAAGGCTGCCAACGCCGGCGGCGTGCTCGTGTCCGGCCTGGAGATGAGCCAGAACGCCGAGCACCTGTCCTGGACCTTCGAGGAGGTCGACGGCAAGCTCGAGCAGCTCATGCGCGGCATGTTCCACAACGTGGACGACACCGCCAAGAAGTACGGCCAGGAGGGCAACTTTGTCATGGGCGCCAACATCGCCGGCTTCCTGAAGGTCGCCGACGCCATGCTCGCCCAGGGCGTCTGCTAAACCCTGCCTGACATAGTATCTAATGAGGCTCTCGGCTCAACGCCGGGAGCCTTTTTTGATCCGCATGCGACGGAGGAAAACGGTTCATTTTGTCCCGACACGAGCTGTGCCCCCTCGTTTGGTACACTTAAACGTACTGGACAAGTGAAGAGATGGGGGAGAACGTGCTCAAGTTCGGTACCTACGTCCGTGTTGGAAACGCGGCCGAAGCCTATGAGCTCTTGCAGAAGAACCGCAACAACAAGATTGTGGGCGGCGGCATCTGGATGCGCCTGGGTTCGCGTCGCGTGGCGACGGCGATTGACCTTTCGGCCTGCGGACTCGATCAGATCGAGGAGACCGAGACCGAGTTTCGCATCGGTGCCATGTGCACCCTGCGCCAGCTCGAGCGCCATGCCGGGCTCAACGCGCTTGTCAACAATGTCTTTGAGTTCGCCGTCCGCGATATCGTGGGCGTTCAGCTGCGCAATACCGCCACGGTGGGCGGCAGCATCTACGGTCGCTTTGGTTTCTCGGACGTTCTCTCGGCGTTCCTGTCGCTCGACTCGTATGTTGAGCTGACGGGCGCCGGCCGCGTATCGCTCGCCGAGTTCGTGCGGATGGGTTACGTGCGCGACGTGATCGAGCACGTCGTGGTCGTCAAGCACGATTACCGCGCAAGCTACGAGGCCGTGCGCAAGGCCGCGACGGACTTCCCCTCCTTAAACGTCACCGCCGCCTGGTGGGATAACACCTGGCATGTCACCGTGGGCGCCCGTCCGCTGCGCGCGACCCTGCTGCAGGGCGAGGCGTGCGGCCTGGTGAACGAGCAGCCTTCCGAGGACGAGCTCCGCGCCCTGGCCGCTTCCGTACGCGCGCTGAGCTACGGCACCAACTTGTGGGGCTCGGCCGAGTACCGCCGTCGCATCTCGGCGCCGCTTGCCGTGCAGGCCGTGCGCCGCGCCGCCGGCATCGAGCTTTCGGCCGCGCTTGCCCGCGAGTTCGAGACCGTGCAGATCCCTAAGTTCGCCACGGACGAGTATTCCTGCCGCCGCGTGCCCGGCGTCGATTCTAGCGAGGTGCGCTAATGGCTGCCAAACTCATCGATCTTTCCTTTACGCTCAACGGCCGCAAGGTCAAGGTTCAGATTGCCCCCGACACCATGCTCTTCGCGCTGCTTCGCGAGCAGGGTTGCGCGTCGGTGCGCTGTGCCTGCGAAACCACCAACTGCGGCCTGTGCACGGTGTGGCTCGACGGCGACCCGGTGCTGAGCTGCTCGGTTCCCGCCGCCCGTGTTGAGGGCCGCTCCATCACCACACTTGAGGGCCTTAAGGCCGAGTCCGAGGCGCTTGCCCGCGCTATGGCTGCCGAAGGCGCCGAGCAGTGCGGTTTTTGCGCCCCCGGCCTCATCATGAACGTGCTGGCGCTCGCCCGCGCCGCCAAGGAGGACCCGAGCCTCGTCGCCACGCGCGAGGAGCTCTCGCGCCAGCTTGCCGGCAACCTCTGCCGTTGCAGCGGCTACGAGAGCCAGCTGCGCGCCATCGTGCGCTTCCTCAACGAGTCTGGCGTGCAGGTTGGCTTTGAGATGCCCGAGCTACCGGTCAACGACACCAGCTGCGATGGCGTCTCGTACAAGCAAATCACCCACAAGCAGCCCAAGAAGGACTCGAAGGCTCTGCTCGAGGGCCGTCCCGTCTACACGGGCGATATGGTGCCCGCCGGCGCGCTCATCGTCAAACTCAAGCGCAGCCCGTATGCTCGCGCCAAGATTCGTTCTATCGACACCTCGCGCGCCCTGAAGGTTCCCGGCGTTGTGGGCGTCTACACCTACGAGGACGTGCCCAAGCGTCGCTTTACCATCGCTGGCCAGAGCTATCCGCAACCGAGTCCCTACGACCGCCTGATCCTCGAGAACCTGGTGCGTTACCAAAACGAGGAGGTGGCGATCGTCGCCGCCGAGACCGAGGAGGCCGCCGATAAGGCACTCAAGCTCATTAAGGTCGACTACGAGGTGCTCGAGCCGCTGCTCGACTTTACCCAGGCACTCGATAACGACATCGTGGTCCACCCCGAGGGCGACGTGACCTTTATGTTCCCGCAGGGCGGCGACGTTGCTCGCAATCTGGTGTGCAGCGGTACCAGTGATTTTGGCGATCTGGACGAGGCCTTCGCCCAGAGCGACATCGTCTTTGAGCGCACTTACACCAGCCAGGCCACGCAGACCGCGCCCATGGAAACCTTCCGTGCCTTCGCGACGACCGACGCGTTCGGCCGCATCTCGGTGACCACCTCTACGCAGGTGCCCTTCCACGTGCGCCGCATGGTCGCGCAGTCGCTCGACATTCCGCAGTCGCAGGTGCAAGTTATTAAGCCGCGCATCGGCGGCGGCTTTGGCTCCAAGCAGACGGGGTGCTGCGAGATCTTCGTGGCATTCGTGACCCAGCAGACTGGCCGTCCGAGCTATTGCTGCTACACCCGTGAGGAGACCATCACTGCGGGCAACTCGCGTCACCAGATGCAGATGACCGTCAAGCTGGGCGCCATGAACGACGGCACCATCACGGCCATCGACCTGCACACGTTGTCCAACGCCGGTGCGTACGGCGAGCATGCCACCACGACGATCGGCCTATCGGGCCACAAGAGCCTGCCCATCTACAACCATGTGAAGGCGAGCCGCTTTAGGTGGGACGCCGTCTACACCAACACCAACCGCGGCGGCGCGTA
>CABQWP010000084.1 GCA_902467875.1 uncultured Collinsella sp.
AAATGACTAGGCGTGGGAACGGCGGACCCTCCACAGCCTGTGCCAGCTTCTCGGCTCGCTCGGCGGCGGCGAGCGCCTCGATGACGGTGCCGAGCTGATCGCCCAGAAGGACGCCGTTGTAGGTGGAGTTGAAACCGATGCGGTGATCGGTCACGCGGTCCTGGGGCTGGTTATAGGTACGGATCTTCTCGGAACGGTTGCCGTGGCCGATCTGGCTCTGACGCTCGGCACCGAGCTCTGCCTGCTGCTTCTCGAGCTCCATCTCGTACAGACGAGCGCGCAGCATCTGCATGCAGACTTCGCGGTTCTGAATCTGGGAGCGCTGTTCCTGCGACTGCACCACGGTGTTGGTGGGCAGGTGGGTGATGCGCACGGCAGAATAAGTGGTGTTAACGCACTGACCGCCAGGGCCGGAGGCGCAGTAGGTGTCAATGCGCAGGTCGGACTGGTTGATCTGGACGTCGATCTCCTCGGCCTCGGGAAGCACGGCGACAGTTGCCGTGGAGGTCTGGATACGGCCCTGGGACTCGGTCTTGGGAACGCGCTGGACGCGGTGCACGCCGGACTCGTACTTCATGACGGAGTAGACGCGGTCGCCCTCGACCTTGAACTCAATGGACTTAAAGCCACCGGCCTCGCTGGGGCTGGAGTCGAGCACGGTAGTCTTCCAGCCGCGCGACTCGCAAAAGCGCTGATACATCTTGTACAGGTCGCCGGCGAAGATGGCCGCCTCGTCGCCACCGGCGGCGGAGCGAATCTCGACGATGGTGTTCTTGTCGTCGTTGGGGTCACTCGGGATGAGCATGTACTTGATGTCTTCCTCGAGCTGGGGAAGCTTTTCCTCGTTCTCGGAGATGTCCATCTGGAGCATCTCCTTCTCGTCCGCATCGCTGGTGTCGCGGAGCATCTCCTTGGCGGCCTCGATGTCATCGAGCGCGCCGATGTACTCGCGCGAGGCAGCGATGAGGTCGGACTGGTGTGCGTACTCCTTGTTGAGACGCGTGAACTCCTTGATGTCGGAGGCGACGGCCGGGTCGGAAAGCTTCTTCTCGAGCTCCTCGTAGGCCTTAATGATCTTTTCGAGCTTGTCGCGCATGGCGGGACTCCTTTATGTGCGTGAAGGCGAAAATCGGCAGAGTTGATGGGGCGCGCGGCGCCACTGCGGGGGTAAGCCCAGCTAGAACATGTCGATCTTCAGATACATGCGCATCCCTTCGCGTATGAGGTACATAGTTGCGGTCTAACCCATATATGATAGCGTGCGCAGGCAAACCTGCATATAACCCGCACGGAATCCGACAAAGGGACAGTCCCTTTGTCGGATTCTAAAGCGTATGGAGTAGGGCGATGAGGAAGCGAACACCCTGGAGGTAGGCGCGGCGGGTGATGCGCTCGTTGGTGCCGTGGACGCCTCGGTCGCACTCGTCATCATCGACCACAAAGGCCGAGAAGCGAATGCACTCAGGGCAAATGTGCTGGTAGTTGGCAGCGTCGGTCGCACCGATCACGGTCGAGGGCACAATTGCCACTGGCTCGAATGATCCGTTTTCCTCCATCCCCTTTGGATCACGGAAATAGCGGACGGCGATGGAGCGAACCGCCTCGAGACCGGGACCACCGATGCGCGGGGACGGCGAGGGTTCGGAGCTGCCGGGGCCCAGCTCCACTTTGACACGACCGGCAAGGTCCGCCCCGGCAACCGCCTCACGGCAGCGCGCCACAACGTCGGCCACGCTCGTGCCCTCGAGCATGCGGAAGTTAATGTTGGCCCACATATCCTGCGGCATTACGTTGGCGCCGGTGCTGCCACCCTCGATCTGCGTGGGCGCGCAGGTGGTCGTCACCAGCGGATAGAGCTTTTTGCTGGCGAGGCAATCGCGGACAATGGCATCCCCGTTGGCGGCAATTTCATCGGCCGTGTAGAGCCCCAACTCGACGAGTTGGGCGGCAAGCAAGTCGGTCACGCGCGTCGGCCACTCGATATCGCAGATTGCGGTGATGGCACGGCTGAGCACCTCGAGTGAAGTGCCCCCGTAGGGGTTGGAGGAATGCCCGCCCTCGCTACGCGTCCTCAACACGATATCGGCGTAGCCCTTCTCCGCGAGATCGGCATGCATAAGCCAGCCCTCGCCCGCGCCGTACTCGGCAGCCGGAACGATGCGGTAGTCGCCCTCGTCGATCAGGTACTCAAGCTCAATGCTGCGCTCTTCGAGCACGCGGCCGATTGCTCCCGCGCCGTACTGCGTGGTTTCCTCGTCCTGGCCAAAAGCGAGCAGCAGGGAACGCTTGTGCTCCCAGCCGTGCGCCAACGCATACTCAACCGCCTCGAGAATGCCTGCGACCTGGTCCTTCATGTCGATGGCACCGCGACCCCAAATGTAGGTGTCGTCCACATGTCCGCTAAAGGGGCCATACGTCCAGTCGGCCTCGGTGCCGGGCACCACGGGGACCACGTCCATGTGGCCCATGAGCATGACGGGTTTGAGGGCGGGGTCGGAACCGCCAAGCGTCACCAACAGCGAATGGTCGACAAGCTCGACCTCGCCCGCCGCGAACACGCACGGCCACGCCTGCTGCATATAGGCGCGCAGGTCGTCGAACGACTGCCAGTTCACCGCCTCGGCATCCATGCTCGAGACGGTCGGAAACGACAGCACGCGGCCCAGGCGCTCGCACGCGCCAGCTTCGTCCAAATCGGCAAAATCATCCTCATGCGCAAAGAAGCGCCAAACCTCGGCCATGACATCCTTTCGATTGTGATGACGAGGGCCGCCCCACCGGAGCGGCCCTGCCACATAAGCGTTTGCGGTCAGTTATTTGTCCTCGAGATAACGCGAGAGGAACTCGCGGGTGCGCTGGTGTTTGGGATTGCCGAAGAGCTCGGCCGGTGCCGCATCCTCGAGCACCACGCCTTTGTCCATAAAGACCACGCGATCGGACACGGTGCGGGCAAAGGCCATCTCGTGCGTGACGACAACCATGGTCATGCCGTCGGCAGCGAGCTTGCGCATGACCTCGAGCACCTCTCCCACGATCTCGGGGTCGAGCGCGGAGGTCGGCTCGTCGAACAGCATGATCTGCGGATTCATGCACAGGGCACGAGCGATGGCCACGCGCTGTTTTTGACCACCGGACAGACGGCCCACGGCGGCGTGCGCGAACTTTTCGAGTCCCACACTCGTCAGATGCTCCAGCGCGACCTTTTCGGCCTCGGCCTTGCTCATCTTTTTGAGCGTGACGGGCGCGAGCGTGCAGTTGTCGAGCACATCCATGTTGTTGAACAGGTTAAAGCCCTGGAACACCATGCCGATGTCCTCGCGGAGTTTATTGATATTGCAGCGCTCGGCCGTAAGGTCCTGGCCGTGGAACCAGATGTGGCCCGCGTCCGGGGTCTCGAGCAGGTTGAGGCAGCGCAGGAAGGTCGACTTGCCCGAGCCCGAGGCGCCGATAATGGTGACGACCTCGCCGGGGTTAACGGACAGGTCGATGCTCTTGAGTACCTCGAGCGAGCCGAAGCTCTTGCGCAGGCCCTCGACGCGGATGAGCGGCTCATTGGTCTGTGCGGCGGCCGCAACGCCGGTAGTGGCGGTATCTGCCATGATGATTCTCCTCGTCTTAAGCCTAGTTAGAGCTGGGCAGCGTGGCCGGAGCCTCGGCACCGAGCTTTTTGCCAAAGGCTTCGAGCAGGCGGCTCGCCACGAGCGTCAGGATCAGGTAGACCACGAGCGCCACGCAGTAGACCTCCATCTGGCGGTAGTACACGCCGGCGACCGTGGTAGTAGCGTACATAAGGTCGAACACGCCGATGACCGAGAGCACCGACGAATCCTTGATGTTGATGATGAGCTCGTTGGTGAGCGCCGGAATCGCGTTTTTAATGCCCTGGGGGAACACGACCTTGCGCATAGCCTGCCACTGCGACAGGCCCAGCGAGCGTGCTGCCTCGGCCTGGCCGGGATCGATGGACTCGATGCCGCCGCGCAGGACCTCCATCATGTAGGCGGTGGAGTTGAGCGAGATGGTGACGAGGCCAGCGGTAAAGGTGCTCCAGATCTGGTTGGCCTGGGCGGTCTCGAAGCCCATGCCGCGCAAAACGGTGAAGCCCGCGTAATAGATGAGTAGGCCCTGGACCATCATGGGCGTACCGCGCACGATGGTGGAATAGATGGTCGCAAAGCCGCGGCCGATACTCTTAAAGAAGCGCACCAGGTCGTTGTCCACGCGGTCGAAGGTCTGAATACGCAGGAACACAAAGAGCAGCGCCAGGAAGAATGCGATGACGGTGCCGAAGGTGGCAAGCGCGATGGTGATCTCGATGCCGCGGATGAAGAAGTCGCCGCTCTTGTAGGTCATGTAGACCAGGCTCGACAAAAAGTCGCTGGGGTTGGAATCCGAGACAATGCTCACCTGCACCAGGTCGATAAACGACATGATGCAGCGGTCGATAAAGAAAACTGCCGCGATGGCGACCACGACGTAGCTGCCTAAGCGTGCTCCACGACGGAAACGCTCAGATGCGAACGGCGACTTTTCGCGATAATCGCTCCAATGCATGAGTTTGGTGACGAGCGCCGCCGCCGACACGACGAGCCAGGCCCAAAGAATCGCCCAAAGACAATCTTGGAACACGCCCGTAGGCGCCAAGAAGCTCAGCGGCGTGGGGTTGCGCTGGCTAAACGCCAGGCCGAGCGCCGCGATAACGCTCGTGCCCAGGTACACATAACGGTGGTCGGCCTTGATAAAGGAGGCCAGACGATTGATGGTTTTCATGCTGCCTCCCTATGCCGGCTGACGGTCGAGGCACGCGTCCCACATTTGGTCGCGCTCCTCTTGGCTAATGCCCTTGAGTGCCTTGTCGATGAGCTTAAGCAGTTTGTCCGAGCCCTTGCGGCAACCGACATTTGCCGCGACCTCCTGCTTAAAGCCCTCGCCCTCGGCAAAATGAATAGGGACAATGCCCGGATTTTGGGCCATATAGCCCTTCTCGTTCTCGGTGTTGTAGGTCACGGCGTCGCACGTGCCCTGCAGCAGGTTCGAAAACACTGTGGGAACCGAATCGACCGGATTTTTGTGCACAACGCCCGGGATCTCGTCGATGACGGTGTCGAGCATGGTGTCCTTTTGGCCGAGTACCGTGGCACCGCTAAAGTCGCTGAGCTTGGTGGCGTTTTGGTAGGGGGAACCCTCTTTTACGAACAGGCCAAAGTAACCGATAAAGTACGGATCGGAGAAGCCGACAGACTCCTCGCGCTCGGGCGTGGCGCTCATGCCGGCGATGATGAGGTCGATCTGGCCGTTGTTGAGCGAATCGATAAGACCCGAGAAGCTCTGCTTGACGGCAACGGGCTCGCCACCGAGGGCTTTGCAGACGATCTTGGCGATCTGCACGTCGTAGCCATCGGCATAGGCACCCTGCACGTTGTCGATGGGGATGGTGTATTCACTGGCTTCGGAAACCTGCCAGTTGTACGGGGCGTAGGCCGCCTCCATGCCGATGCGGATCTTATCCTTGCCGATCACGGAATCGGACAGGTCGTCGCGACCGCCGCCCGTCGTGGGCTGAACCGCCTTGAGCGTGGACGGGCGCTGACAGCCGGCGAGCGCGCCGGCGACGACGGAAGCGCTCGCAGCGAGAGCGCTTCCCAAAAAGATGCGACGGCTGCATACCGGCTGGGTCTGCGCATCGCACTGTTGGGGAGAATGCATAATCTGCCTTCCCTGTTGAATCGTATGCTGACGACTTAACAGGATACCGCTCAGCGCTACCTCCAGCAAATGCATATATAAATGCATATATGCAAGTTTACGAACCGAAAACGATTGGTAGTCGTTGGGGACGTTCTTAAACGACTAGTCAAACAAGAACGTCCCCAACGACTAGGCATGAAAAAGGCAAGGCATAGACCTTCTGGTCATACCTTGCCTTTTGAATGACAAATTGTCGCTCTGGGTGGCGCGCAGCGTCGACCGGCCCCCGCGCCGTCCGCACACCTGGAAGCCCCCCGTTCACCGATA
>CABQWP010000085.1 GCA_902467875.1 uncultured Collinsella sp.
TCTCGTAGCGGGCCCCGCGGGCTGTCGGTCGCCGCGGGGCCCGTTCCCGAAGTACACCGTTGAATCGCACAGAGGGGAGGAATGCGAATCAAACTCAACAGGGCAGGCTTTTTCATCGCCTATTGCCTGCTCCGTTGCTGAATACAATATAGTTCACCGTGGTTTACTTTGCAGCATCAATATTCGCCGCCATAGCTTCTCCATAAGTTAGCCCCGGTAAACCTGCAACAGAAAACCACCACAAAGGGGACAGGCACCTTTGTGGTGGTTCTGGCCACGGCAGAGCTGTTAGAGTCCGGCAGGCCAACGACAGACGGCCAGGTCGACGTGCATGTCGTCCTTAAACGCCACACCCTCCCCTAGCAAAAGCTCACGTTGAGCATCGGGACCGCCAAAAGCAAAACCCTCGCATATGCGCCCGTCGGCAAACACCACGCGGTGACAGGGAATCTCGCCGGGGCGCGGATTGCTATGCAGGGCATACCCCACATACCGCGCACTTCGTGGTCGACCGGCAAGCAGCGCCACCTGACCATACGTGGCGACCATCCCCTCGGGGATCTGCTCGACCACCTCGTACACCCGTTCAAAAAAGCCCTCAGACGCCATCGCGTGCTCCTTTCAACCGAACCCAGCATAAACCACCACAAAGGTACCTGTCCCCTTTGTGGTGGTTTTGACCGGAAAGCTAGTTGGCGGGGCGGAAGAAGGCTACGGCTACAGCGCCGGGGCCCACGTGGGTGCCGATGGTGGCGCCGATAGTGTGGATGGGCAGCTCACCCTCGGCATGGCCGGCCCACAACGCGGCACTGTCCTCGATATACTTCTTGAGCACCGCATCCGAAAGACCCGTATAGCCGAGCGCCAGCGGCATGGAAAAGTCGATGCCGCCCGCCTTTTCGACCTTTTGGTTCAGCAGGTTGCGGCCGTTCTTGGAACCGCGCGCCTTGCCCAGCTGCACGATCAGACCGTCCTCGACAGCCACCACAGGCTTTACGTTGAGCAGCGTGCCCACGGCGCCGGCCGCAGCAGACAGACGACCGCCGCGCACCAGGTACTCCAGCGTCTCGAGCAGGCCGATAACCACCACACGGTCGCGCACGGCCTCGACAGCCGCCGCGATCTGAGATGCACTGCGGCCCTCGTCCACCAAGCGCAGCGCATACTCGACCAAGACGCGCTCGCCCAGGGTGACGTTGTTGCTGTCTACCACGAACACGTCGCCACCTGGCGCCTCGGCAAGTGCGGTACGGGCACTCTGGTTGGTGCCTGATAGCTTAGCGCCCACGGTAATAATCACAGCCTCATCGCCGGCTTCACGAACCTTGGCAATCGCCTGCGAAAACGCGTACGGGTTGACCTGGCCGGTCTTGGGCAGCTCATCGCGCTCCACGAGCATCTCGTAAAAGCGCTGGTGATCGATGTCGATGCCATCCATGTACACATCGGTGCCAAAGGTGACGGACAGCGGCAAAACGGCCAGTGCTGGGTGCTCGGCCGGCGACATATCGCTTGCGGAATCGGTAATAATGCGGACGGACATAGCGAATCCTTTCTTGCGCAGGTCCCGCGCAGGGAATTTTGACAGCAAGGCCCCGGCACGGTATACGCGCTCAAACAGGACTATGCAGTTGTTAATTGGAAGCAAATGCCTTGGCGGCCCTACAGCTCGCGCAGGGTGTTGAGAATCGTGCGTAGCGACGCATACATCTGCTCGCGCTGCTCCACACCCATAGCCTTACCGGTGGTATCGAGCACCTCGCGAATGATGCGGTCCGCCTCGCTCATGCTCTCGCCGCCCAGAGCGGTCAGGCGCACCGGAGCACGATACTTAACGGCGGCATCGCCCGAATCATCGACCTCGACGTAGCCGCCCTCCTCCAGATGCGCGAGCGTACGCGAGACGGCGGCGCGGGTCACGCCTGCCATGCGAGCGAGGTCGGCGCCAGTCAGGCCGTCCTTGCTGCGCTCAAGATAGTAAAGGCACATAACGTCGGAGCCCTTGAGGCCTAGCCTTGCGCCCTCGGATGTCTTAATGCGCTGGATCTCCTTGTAGAGCCCGCTGATCAGTCCGACAAAGTCCTCGAAACGTGTCTCGTCGTTCTGCTGCATGGGAGACGACCGCCTTTCGCTTGCATAATGCTAACGGGTAAACATCTTAACCGTACCCAGCGGCCGCCAGCCCTGCACGCCTCATTTGTTAACTTCATCAACATAAAAACCACCACAAAGGGGACAGGCACCATTGTGGTGGTTTTGACCGTCGAGTTTGATCCGCAGACTTCGCTACAGCTCCACGCAGGGATTGTCGCGAGTCACAAGCGTCTTAACGACAACCGTCGCTCCCAGATAACGCTCGAGCAACTCAGCGAGGCGATCGATCGCGGCCTGGCATTCCCCCATCCGTTCGGGCTCAACACACTCAATCGCCAGGAACGCGTCGGCTGAATCGTCGGACAGCGCCGTACGAACGCCGTCGCGCCAGTTCCAGCAGCGGCACACGGCGCCCGCATCGTCGATGTAGGCGAGCTCGCCGGGCAGCGTCGGATCGTCCGCCTCCTCGCCAAGCGGCAAGAACGCATCGCCACCGTCGGTCACCTTCAAGCGAAGGTCTCCCTCGATCGCATGTAGATCCTCGCCTCCCACGGGCAGCGCGTAGGTCAGCGACACCGTGTTGTAAATATCCACCGCGGGCGTAATGTGGCCCACCGGCTTGCCTTTGAGCACGCGTTTGAGCAAGTTCTCGATCGAGCAGCGCGCGCCTTTCTTGGTCTTGAACAGACGATAGGCCTCGCGCCATGCCTTGACCGGTGCGTTCTCGCTGATAGTGTCGCTGGTCAGATGACGCTCCGCATCGATATTGGCGCGGTCGAGCAACGCCGCAATCGCATCCACGTCCTCTTGAGGAATCTGAGCCGTGGGCTTCATGCCCTCCACGACCACAACACCGACCGCTGCCTGCGGAAACAGCTCCCAGAATGAATCCTCGGCAATAAAGCTCTTCATACGCTCTCCCTTCATTGTGCGCGCCGTCGTGAGGGCGCCTAAACAAAAAGCGCCCTTACAACGGCCACCTTCAAAGTCCTACGGTGCCGTCACAAGAACGCTTGCGCTGTCCCCATCCGGAGAAGGGGACGATATGTCAGGCGTATTGTAACCCGAGTCATCCACGCGAGCAAAACCACCATAAAGGCGCCTGTCCCCTTTGTGGTGGATATGGACTCACGGCGAAGCTAGTGGCGAAGTCCCAGCAGCCCGCGGCCGCGATGACGGGCGTCGGCGTGTACTTGAGCGTGCGGGCCGGCGGCTTTGACGGACTCGGGCAGGTGCGAGTACTTCTTCTCGAAGTTCTCCTCGAACATCACTGCCAGGTTGTGCGCGGCCTCGTCATAGCGCGCGGTGCTCTGCCAGTATTGGCGCGGCACCAGGATGCCATCGGACACGCCGTGGCACGTCGTGGGAATGTCGACGTTAAAGATGTCGTCGTGCACGAACTCGCTGTCCTCGATGGTGCCGTCGAGGGCGCGCGCGACCAGCGAGCGCGTGTAGGCAAGCTCGATGCGATGGCCCACGCCGTAGCCGCCGCCAATCCAGCCGGTGTTGACCAGGTACACGCGCGTGCGGCCGTCGGCAATGCGCTCGCCAAGCATCTTGGCGTAAACCATGGGGTCGAGCGGCATAAACGGCTCGCCGAACAGCGAAGAGAACGTGGGCGTGGGCTCGGTGACGCCGACCTCGGTGCCAGGAATCTTAGCCGTAAAGCCCGTCACAAAGTGGTACATGGCGGCATCGGCCGTCAGGCGTGAGATGGGCGGCAGCACGCCAAAAGCGTCGCAAGTCAGGAACAGCACGACACTCGGAGTGGTGCCCATGCCCTTAGTCCACGCGTTAGGAATGTGCTCCACGGGATAGGCCACGCGCGTGTTGTGCGTGATCGAGATGTCGTCGTAGTTGGGCTTGCGGTTCTCGTCGAGCACCACGTTTTCGCAAATGGCGCCAAAACGGACGGCGTTAAAGATCTCGGGCTCGTGGAAGGCGTCCAGGCCCTCGCATTTTGCGTAGCAGCCACCCTCAATGTTGAAGATACCCATGTCGGACCAACCGTGCTCGTCGTCGCCGATCAGCAGGCGCGTGGGATTGGCCGAAAGCGTGGTCTTGCCGGTGCCGGACAGGCCAAAGAACACGGCGGTCTCGTGCGTGACGGGATCCATGCTGGCCGAGCAGTGCATGGGCAGCACGTCGTCCTCGACGGGCAGCAGATAGTTCATGACGCTAAAGATCGACTTTTTAATCTCGCCGGAGTAGCCGGTGCCGGCGACCAGAATCACGCGTTCCTGGAAGTTGATGACCACGGCGGCACTGGAGTTGAGGCCCTTGATGACAGGATCGCACTGGTAACCGGGCGCTGCGAGCACGCAGAAGTCGGGCTCGCCGGTGCGCGCGATTTCGCGGGCAAGCGGGCGGGCGAGCATCTGCTTGATAAAGAGTGCCTGGCTGGCTCGCTCGCAGGCAACGAGCAGTCGACGCGTGTGGTTGCGGTCGGCGCCTGCCATGCCGCGGGTGACGAACACGTCGCGCTCGTTGAGATAGTCGACGATGCCGGCCTTGATGGCCTCATAGCTCTCGACGGACAGCGGGCGGTTGACCGCGCCCCAGGCAATCTTGTCGTGAACATCGGGGGTGTCAACGATAAAGCGATCGTTGGGTGAACGGCCGGTGCGCTCCCCCGTCTCGATCACCAGCGCGCCGTTGGATGCCATGCGGCCTTCTTCGCGGCGGATGGCGTGCTCGACGAGCTCCGCGGCGGGTAGATCGACCAGCAGGCGGGGCTGATTCTCGGCGGGATCTTCGACCAGCGTAATACCAAAGTTGGACAAAACTTCTGCAGGGGTAACACCAGGCATGGGGCCTCCTTTAAAAACGCGACACGTGGACGCGACGCGCACTTTACTCACGTAAAGCCCGTTGTACCCGATATGCAAAAACGTTTTTGCGGCAAGGGCGGCAAGCCCGCCCAACGGTCAAAAATCGCAGGCAAGCGGCCCAGTCATTGGGGACGTTCTTAAACGACTAGTCATTGGGGACACTCTTGAACAGGCAACATTCAAGGAGTGTCCCCGGATGCTGGCACTTAGGGACGTTCCCAAAGTGCCTGCACATAAGGAACGTCCCTAAGTGCCGACTACCGAATGGCGCCGCCGAAATTATCGAACAACCTGTTCAAAAATACGAGCGGACACCGAGGTGTCTATACTAGAGCGCAGCAATAGAAAGGACCCCGCTTTGAGCATCACGCCCCTCGATAGCATTCGCCGCGCCATCGCCCGCCGTAACGGCATCTCCAACCCCGCTGCATCGAAAGACGGCGCCGCGAAGGCCCAGGGCGGCCGCATCGAGAACGGCCTGTTCCCCGCCTCCCACACGGCCGAAGAGCTCGCGCGCATCCAGGAGCTGAGCCAGCGCAACGCCGGCGGACCCGATAGCAGCCAAGCCACACGTCGCCGGCGCGAACGCGATCGGGAGCCCGGCCCCGTCCGCCGCATGGTCAACGCTTGGTGGAACCGTCTGCTCGGCGCCGTCTACGGCGGCGGCTTCTCCATGCAGGAAGCGGAATACGAGGAGCACGCCACCAGCCGCGACTA
>CABQWP010000086.1 GCA_902467875.1 uncultured Collinsella sp.
CAAAGCCGCCAAGGGCCCTCCCCATCAACAACCAGGGGAGGGGGAGCCGCTTTAGGTGGGACGCCGTCTACACCAACACCAACCGCGGCGGCGCGTATCGCGGCTACGGTGCCACCCAGGGCCAGTTTGCCGTGGAGAGCGCCGTCAACGAGCTTGCCGACATGCTGCACATGGACCCCGCCGACCTGCGCCTTAAGAACATCGTGCGCGAGGGCGAGACCATGCCGCAGTACTACAACGAGAAGCTCAATGCCTGCGCGCTCGACCGCTGCCTGCTGCGTGCGATGGACATGATCGGCTGGGGCGACAAGCCGCTGGCCGTGGACCTGGGCGATCGCGTGCGCGCCCTGGGCTGTGCGCTTACCATGCAGGGCTCGGGTATCTCCAACGTGGACATCGCCGGCATCGACATGCGCCTGGAAGAGGACGGCTTCATTGCCATCGGCACCGGCGCCACCGATAACGGCATGGGCGTCGATACGATCCTGGCGCAGATTGCCGCCGAGGAGCTGGGCGTAGAGAGCTCGCTGATCGTGGTGCGCGGCGTGGACACCGATGTGTCGCCGTTCGACGCCGGCTCGTACGCGAGCTCCGGTACCTACGTGACGGGCCTTGCCGCCAAGAACGCCGCGACCGAGCTGCGCGAGAAGATTTGCGCCAAGGCCGCCCAGATGTGGGACGTGGACGCCGCCGACGTGGTCTTTGATGGCCAGTACGTGCGTCTGTCCGACGAGCGCGCCGCGCGCGAGCAGAACCGCTACCTCACGCTGCGCGACTTTGCCAACCTGTGCGTCAAGAACATCGCGGGCGGCGACGCACTGACCTCGCATGCCTCTGCCTGCCTGCCCGTTTCGCCTCCGCCGTTTATGGCCGGCATCGCCGAGGTCGAGGTCGACAAGGCCACCGGCAAGGTGACCGTGGTGGACTACGCGGCGGCCGTCGACTGCGGCACCGTGATCAACGAGGCGCTCGCGCGCGTTCAGGCCGAGGGCGGCATTGCCCAGGGCATCGGCCACGCGCTCTACGAGATTGTCGAGCACGACGACCGCGGCCGCCTGCGTACCGGCAACTTTATGAGCTACAAGCTGCCTACGCGCCTGGATATCGGCAGCATTCGCGTGGCCTTTGAGCCGAGTTACGAGCCGACGGGCCCGTTTGGCGCCAAGTCGATCGGCGAGGTCGTCATCAACACGCCGCTCGCCGCCGTGGCATCGGCCGTCGCACACGCCACCGGCCATCAGGTTCGCTCGCTGCCGATCACGCCGGAGAAGGCACTGCTGGGGGAGTAGCGGGTCGGCGAACAAGTCGTAATTGGCGGGGCGGGGCAACTCGTCCCGCCTTTCGCACTCGTGGTGAGGTCGTGAGCCTGTAAAAGGTGTGCGTGCGCTTGCCGTTCGTATCTGCTATCATTCCTAGTCTGTGCGCTCATGCGGGCGTGGCGGAATTGGTAGACGCGCCAGATTTAGGTTCTGGTGGGATTCCCGTGAAGGTTCGAGTCCTTTCGCCCGCACCAACGCACCTGCGTCGGCTCCCGCCGTCGCGACTCTTTGTTGCATAAAGGTACCAGCACCTCAGATAAGCTGGGCAGTATGAGGAGGAACGTGTTGAACATCACCGCTTCTGACGTCAAGGACGCCAAGCTCACCGCTACGGTCACCATCCCGGCCGCCGACGTCGACGCCGCGATCAAGAAGGCCTACAAGGACACCGCCAAGAAGTACCGCTTCCCGGGCTTCCGCGCCGGTAAGGCTCCCCGTCCGGTCATCGACTCTGCTCTTGGCGCCGAGGCTACCCTCGCTCAGGCCACCAACGACCTGATCGCCGCCAACGAGCCCGTCGTCCTCAACGAGCTGGACATCGTCCCCACCAAGAACGGTGACTACAAGGATCTCGACCTCGCCAAGGATCACGAGGACTACACCTACACCGTCGAGTTCTCCCTGCGTCCTGCCGCTGAGCTCTCCTCCTTCGACGCCGTCGAGATCGAGATGCCTCCCGCGGAGGTCACCGAGTCCGAGATCAACAACCAGGTCGAGATGCTCCTCAACTACCGTGCCACCTTCGAGGACGTCGAGGGTCGCGCCGTCGAGGCCGAGGACTACGTTACCGTCGACCTCAAGGCCGTCGAGAACGCCGACAACTTCGCCGCCGAGGGCCGCATGCTCATCGCCGGTAGCGACAGCAACCCCAAGGAGTTCAACGAGGCCCTGATCGGCGCCAACGTTGACGACGTCAAGACCGTCACCTGGACCGACGAGGTCGAGGAGGGCGAGGAGGCCGAGACCCACACCGTCGAGGTCACCGTCAAGGGCATCAAGGTCCGCAACACCCCCGAGCTCACCGACGAGCTCGTCAAGTCCGACTTTGGCTTCGACAGCATCGACGCCATGCGCGACGCCATCAAGATCGAGATCGAGCAGGACAAGGCTTCCCGCCTCCCGGCCGAGAAGGAGAACCGTTGCGTCTCCGCTCTCGCCGAGCGCCTGCAGCTCGACGAGATGGACGCCGACTACGAGCAGTCCGTCTTTGAGGAGCTCGGCCAGAACTTCCTGTCCAACCTCGCTGCCCGCGGCATGACGCTGGACACCTGGCTGCCCGCTTCCGGTCTGACCATGGAGCAGTTCATCGGCGACCTGCACAAGCAGGCCAACGATGTTGCCCGTGAGTCCCTGGCGCTCGACGCTCTTGCCCGTGAGCTCAAGATTGAGGTCACCGAGGACGACGTCAACGCCGAGTTCGAGAAGGCCGGCGTCAAGGACGTCGAGGCTTCCAAGGCAGAGTTCATCGCCGATGGCCGCATGCCTGCCGTCCGCGAGTCCATCCGTCGCTCCAAGGCCGTCGACCACCTGGTCGAGAACGCCAAGGTGACCGAGGTCGACGAGACCGCCAAGGACGCCGAGTAATTCTCGCCACCTTTTCCGCGAGCGCATGGATGCGCCCGTGATGGGGTAAAGTTATAAGCCGGTTATCCGGTTGCTTCGTACGGTGCCAGCCAATGCATAGCATGCGGGCACCGTACGTTTATCTAGAACCAATTTGGTCCGCAAGAGAGAAATGGAGATGCGTATGATCGCTAAGTTCGATTCCGCCCTCGTGCCATACGTTATCGAGCAGACGCCGCGCGGCGAGCGCAGCTACGATATCTATTCGCGCCTGCTCAACGACCGCATCATCTTCTTGGGCGAGGAGATCAACTCCGTCAGCGCCAACCTGGTCGTTGCCCAGCTGCTGCATCTTGAGAGCCAGGATGCCGAGAAGGATATCTCGCTCTACATCAATTCGCCCGGCGGCGAGGTCTACTCCGGTCTGGCGATTCTGGACACCATGAACTTCATTAAGCCGCAGGTCTCCACCATCTGCGTGGGCATGGCCGCGTCCATGGCCGCCGTGCTGCTTTCGGCCGGCGCCAAGGGCAAGCGCTTCTGCCTGCCGCACTCCAAGGTCATGATTCACCAGCCCAGCGGCGGTGCCCAGGGCCAGCAGACCGAGATCGAGATTGTGGCCGAGGAGATTAAGAAGACCCGCCGCGAGCTCAACCAGATCCTGTCCGATGCCTCGGGTCAGCCCATCGAGAAGGTCCAGGCCGACACCGAGCGCGACAACTACCTGACCGCTGCCGAGGCCCTCGACTACGGCCTGATCGACCGTATCGTTACCTCGCGCGATCTTGCCGCGAAGGACGCCTAGGATGGCCGGTAACATGCAGGACAACTTTGACGAGAACGGCAACCCCATCCGTTGCTCCTTCTGCGGAAAAGAGCAGGGACAGGTTCGCCGCCTTGTTAAGGGTCCGACCAACATCTTTATCTGTGACGAGTGCGTTGCCGCCTGCTCCGAGATCCTTGAGGAGTCGCTGGCTTCGGACTTTATGGACGCCGCCCGCAACGGCAATCTCCCGGGCTTCCTCAACGACCACGGCCAGGCTGCGTCCCAGCCCGCCGTTGACCCCGAGGCCGAGGGCTTTGAGCTCGAGGACGATCGTCAGGTCATCACGCACGTGCCGACGCCGCACGAGATCTATGACGAGCTTTCGGCCTATGTCATGGGCCAGGAGGACGCCAAGCGTGCCATGTCGGTTGCCGTGTACAACCATTACCGCCGCGTGATCGAGGGCGGTGCTGCGCTTTCGGCCTTTGACGACGGTTTGGACTCGCAGCTCGACGATGATATGGACGAGGTAGAGCTCGCCAAGTCCAACATTTTGCTGCTCGGCCCCACCGGTACCGGTAAGACGCTGCTGGCCCAGACGCTCGCACGCATCCTCGAGGTGCCGTTTGCCATCGCCGACGCCACCGCGCTCACCGAGGCCGGTTACGTTGGCGAGGACGTTGAGAACATCCTGCTCAAGCTCATCAACGCCGCCGATGGCGATATCGAGCGCGCGCAGGTGGGCATTATCTACGTGGACGAGATCGACAAGATCGCCCGCAAGGCCGAGAACCTCTCCATCACCCGTGATGTCTCGGGCGAGGGCGTTCAGCAGGCACTGCTTAAGATTCTTGAGGGCACGGTTGCCAGCGTTCCGCCCACCGGCGGCCGCAAGCATCCCCAGCAGGAGCTGCTGCAGATCGACACGACCAACATCCTGTTCATCTGCGGCGGTGCCTTTGTGGGTCTGGATAAGATTATCGCCGACCGCGTGGGCAACAAGGGCGTGGGCTTTAACTCCGAGATCGCCGGCCCCACCTCGGTCGACGAGAACGACCTGCTGCGCCAGGTGCTCCCGCAGGACCTCAACGCCTTTGGCATGATCCCCGAGTTCGTGGGCCGTACGCCCGTCGTCACCCAGACGCAGGCGCTCGACGAGGACGACCTGGTGTCGATCCTGACCGAGCCCAAGAACGCCGTGGTGCGTCAATACCGCAAGATGTTCCAGCTCGAGGACGTTGAGCTTGAGTTTGAGGACGCCGCCCTGCACGAGATTGCCCGCATGGCGCTCGCCCGCAAGACCGGCGCACGTGGCCTTCGCGCCATCTGCGAGGACGTGCTGCAGCAGACGATGTTCGACCTCCCCAGCGAGGAAGGCGTTGCCAAGGTCATCGTGACCGAAGCCTCCGTAAAGGGCGAAGAGCAGCCCCAGCGCATCTACGGGTAAATAGCTTGAATCCAGGCCCCGCGGCAACCACCGCGGGGCCTGCCATTTAGGGACAGG
>CABQWP010000087.1 GCA_902467875.1 uncultured Collinsella sp.
GTCGGCGCGCGCCCCCGAGCGCCTGGAAGGGCCCCGCCGATAATAAAGCGGCGGCGGGTCATGGCATCGTGCCGGGCCTGATTCAGGATCTCTCGTGCGCGCTCGCCGGCGACGTCGACCTTAAGGTGCGTGCCAGAATCGATATCAATCGCGGCCTCGTCTCCTGTGCCTTCGCGGCCCTCGGATTCGGCATCGGTGAGGTATGCCGAGAGCACCTCGAGCATCTGCTGCTCGGTGGGACGATCGCACTGCTCGACTGAGAGACCCTTCATGATGATTTGGACGAGCGCTTCATCGCCCCTCGCAGCGCGGCTCGAGCGGTGCCGGCTTGGTCTTGGTCTTTACGAGATAGAACGAGCCGGTTGCAGCGGCGTCCGTCGACTCAAAGTCAAACGGTTTGCGACCGCTGTAGAGCTGGTACAGAATGCTCGAAAGCGCATAGACGTCGATTGCCGGCGAACGGCGAAGGGCCGCGATGCCTTCGATATCCTGCGTGAGCATCTCGGGCGCGGCGTATGCGGGCGTGGCAAAACGCCAGATATCGGCGCGCCGGGTGATCGTGTCGTCGCCGAGAGCCATGGTCGCGGAGCCCATGTCGATGAGGCAGGGGTCAAAGGAACAATCAGCAATCTGCTGCTCGAGCGTTCGGCTGGTGGTGCAGAACATGATATTGGCAGGCGAAAGGTCGCGATGGACGACCGGATTCACAAGGCCTTGGGTCATCAAGAGCGCACGAAGCACGGCGTTTCCGACGGCGGCGACCATCTGGGTGGTCAGCCCGCCCGAGGCGTCGTGAGGAAGCAGGGGCAGCGCCTGCTTGAGCGAGGTGCCCTCGACCCACTCCATGAGGATGAGAGGGTCATCCTCGCACGATCCGTAGCCATAGACGCGCGGAAATCCGCGCAGGTGCGAGACGGTACACAGATGACGGTACTCCTCGAACAGCGCGGCGGTGCTGGCCAGGTGCGCTGCCGATTGCTCGGCGGAGCGGTCGGGGGCTTGGCCGGAAAGGATGGCGTTGTCCTTGAGTAGCTTGACGGCAAAGACCTCGCCGCTCGTGTTGGTCGCGCGCAGCACGTGTCCGATGTTGCCGTTGTTGCGGTGGGCCGTCTGGAGAATAAGCGTCATAAACCGACGCTTGGCGTCGTCCTCGGCGCTGGGGTCGACCGCCACGGCGGTGTCGAACGTGTCAAGACGGATGAGTTTGTCGCCATAGGCGCTATCGGTAGTATCCATGGCGTTCCTTTGTCTGGCATGGGTTGCCGCGCGTATACGTGAGCAGTGCGGATATCGGTAAAGTACCATGATAGCCGCACTGCCCACGTATACCGCTGAGTATTGTCGTTTACGACGCAGAAGGTAGAAGACGAAAGACGGACGGCGACCGTCTTCCGATCGCCGTCCGTGCTAGTCCACAATGACAAGGAATGTCGTGTAGAGACCCAGATGGAGCCTGTCGCTGTTGGCGATTTCCACGGGGGGATAGATCTTGCCGGGCTCGCGTAGGTCGCGCGGCGGCTCGATTACGATATCGCCGTCGCCCGCGCCCGATTCGAGCACCGTGCCGTTGGTCGATCCAAGGCCCTGGGCGTACCAGTGCTCACCCTCAAGCCAAATGCGAAGATGTTCGCGCGATGCGTCGGCGCCCACATCGGTGATGCTGGGCGAGGTTTTGGGCAAGGATCCAATTACCGTGCCACGCGGATCGCGTGTGAGGGGATGGATTTGCATGTCGACGCAGTTGTCGGCATGTGTCCTGAGCAGACCGAGATTGGGAGCGACGGCGTGCGGCTGATCCAGACTGCCCATAAAGCCACGTCCGACGGTAGTTTCGGTGGTGCCAAAGTGCCCACCCGTCTTGCTGTCGCAAAAGCGCTCGACGGTGGCCACGCCCTGAACGGGATCGGCGAGCGCCCCCGTTGCCACAAAGAGCATAAGGTAAAGCGTGCTTTTCTCACGCACGGCATTGCCGTCAAAGTTGTCGATGCGATTGAGGGCATTTGCATATAGGCGGCTGTCCAGCTTGTAGCTGGCGAGAGCCGACATCATTTCGTTGGCGGCCGGACCGCGATAGTGCTCGGCGATTGCCCGATAGGCGGACTCGCCGCCGCCGAGCTTGCTGCAGATTGCCGCGGAAAGGTTGAGCGTGGTGACGGTAAAGTCGCTGTAGATGGCGGGCGCGCACTGGTCAGGCTTGCGATGGACGATGTAACGGGTGAGATACGAGCGGTTGGAAGAGCATTTCTCGAGCAGGGTACTGCCGAGATAAGAGTTTCCATTGATGAGCATTCGGGCGATCTCGAGATGTTTAAGACCGCCGAACGAGCGAATATCGTTATAGAGGACCGAGCAAGGCGTCTCTGCTGCCACGGATACCTCCTTTGATTGCTTCCTAGCCAATATGGCGATAGGAATTAATGGCTCCCGGTGGGCGACGTATTAAATGGCTGCGCAATATACAGCGTAACCAAAGCAACATTATAGGCCACATGTTCGAAATTGCAGGAAGACTGAGAGATTTGGTTTGGACTGGACGGAAATCCCCCTCTGTCTTGTTCTGTAACATTTGGACCCGGTTTTGCCCTGCATCTGTTACAGATTGAGACAATCGGCCAGGCCCGCCCCGTCCGCCTCGTCATCTGTGGTTTACGTGGGGGCATACGGAGTGCGGGTATACTAACCGGCGGCGAATCTGCTCCATCGCTTAGAGCTGCTGCGTCTGGACGGCGCGTGATAGGGCTGCCAAAGCGATCGCCAGCGTGCTGAGCAACGTCCTCTCTGTGCGCACCTGTTTTTGTATGTATTAGCGCACTACCAAGCACGCCCGCGCGGCCGCATGCCGTGCCCATTGCGCGTGCAGATAAGGAACAACAACATATGCGTAATTCTGTATCCGACGTCACGGACGCCGAGATTCTGGACGAGGCCCGCGAGGCCATGACCCAGGCTGCCTTCGATGCCGCCGATGAGGCCAATGCTGCCCAGACCGTCGAGTCCGCTACCGAGAGCCTGCCCGCCTTTGACGAGCTGGGCCTTTCGGACGAGATGCTTCGTGCTATCGAGAACCTAGGCTACACGGCGCCCACGCCTGTCCAGGCTGGCTCGATCCCCGTGGTGCTCGAGGGCCGCGACCTGCTTGCCGCTGCTCAGACCGGCACCGGCAAGACGGCCGCCTTCTTGCTGCCGACCATGAACAACCTGGAGCACATCGCTCCGCCCAAGCCCGTGCGCGAGCGTGGCGGTCGCAACCGCCGTCGCGGCGCCAAGAAGCCCGAGGGCAACGGTCGCGGTCCCTTGATGCTCGTCATCACCCCCACGCGCGAGCTTGCCCAGCAGATCGACGAGGTCGCGAGCAAGATTGCCGACGTCACTGGCCATGTCGCCGTGACCGTCGTGGGCGGCGTGAGCTACAAGCCGCAGACCGCGGCGCTCAAGTACGGCTGTGACATCCTGGTCGCTACGCCGGGCCGTCTGGTTGACCTGATCGAGCAGGGCGCCTGCCACCTGGACGAGGTCAAGGTGCTGGTGCTGGACGAGGCCGACCGCATGCTCGACATGGGCTTTTTGCCCGCCGTCCGCCGCATTGTGCGCGAGACGCCGGCCGAGCGTCAGACGCTGCTGTTCTCGGCCACGCTCGACGAGGAGGCCGTGGGCGAGATCACCGACCTGGTGAGCGACCCGGCACGCGTGGAGATCGCGCCCGCCACGTCGACCGCCGACACCGTCGACCAGTTTGTGTTCCCGGTGTCCATCGAGGCCAAGAATAACCTGTTGCCCGAGTTTCTCAAGAAGGAGGGCCCGGAGCGCACCATTGTCTTTATGCGCACCAAGCATCGCGCCGACAGCTGCTGCCGTCGTCTGGAGCGTAAGGGCATCAAGGCCGCCGCGATTCACGGCAACCGCAGCCAGGCCCAGCGCGAGCGCGCGCTTTCTGCCTTCCGCGACGGCACCGTCGACGTGCTGGTGGCAACCGATGTTCTCGCCCGCGGCATCGACATTAGCGACGTGCGCTACGTCGTGAACTTTGACGTGCCGGCCGAGCCGACCGACTACATCCACCGTATTGGCCGTACGGGCCGTGCCGGTGAGCTGGGCTGGGCCATCACGTTTGTGACCGAGCAGGACGTCGACGAGTTCTACGAGATCGAGAAGCTCATGGACAAGACGGCCGATATTTACGAAGCCGGCGACCTGCATGTGGGTCCCAACCCGCCTGCGGTTGATCCCGAGCGCGACCCTGCGGCCTTTAAGGTGAAGAAGAAGACTAAGCGCGGCAAGTCCAAGAGCAAGAAGAAGCTTGAGCAGGCGCGTCGCGACGGCAAGCGCAACGGCGACGATTACGGCGATGTTGCCGGTCGTTCCAACCGCGGTCGCGACGAGCGCCGCGGCGACGGCGAGCGTCCGAGCCGTCCCAAGCGCGGCGGCAAGACCCGCGTGCGCGAGGGCGTTCAGGCTCGCGTGGACGAGGCTGTTGAGAGCGTGGCTCGCGAGGTAGCTGCCGAGGAGCGCGGCGGTGCTGGTGCCGCTGAGCAGCCTGCGCGCGGCAACCGTGCCGAGCGTCGTGCCAAGCAGTTCCAGGGCGAGGCACACCGCCGTCGTCGTGAGGACGAGGACCGCGGCGGTCGTCGTCGTGTCGAGCGCGAGGACGAGGGCCGCGGTTCGCGCGGTGGCAAGCGCGGTGCGGGCGACCGCCGGCGTTCCGGTCGTGATGACGAGCGCGGCGGCCGTGATGAGCGTCGCGGCGGCGAGGGTCGCGGTGAGCGTACTGCCCGTGGCGGTGAGTCCCGTGGCGGCAAGCGCTTTGAAGAGCGCGGTAGCCGCGGCGGCGAGCGTCGCGAGGGTGCTCGCGGCAATGGCGGCCGCGGCGGCGCTGGTCGTTCTAACGAGTCGCGTGATCGTCGTGACCCGCGTGC
Source organism: uncultured Collinsella sp. (assembly GCA_902467875.1). Taxonomy (GTDB): domain Bacteria; phylum Actinomycetota; class Coriobacteriia; order Coriobacteriales; family Coriobacteriaceae; genus Collinsella. The sequence continues at coordinate 4,914 of CABQWP010000087.1, forward strand.
CAGCCGCGATCGTCGCGATGACTGGCGCAACTACGACGATACCCGCGAAGAGCGTCGCGGCGGCTATCGTGGTGGTCGTGGCGGCAACCA
>CABQWP010000088.1 GCA_902467875.1 uncultured Collinsella sp.
CTCATTGCCGTAGGCACAGGTAAAAGGTGCCCTCGGCAAGCTGCCGGTCAAGCGGCAGACGCGCCGTACGCACCATAATATTAGCGGGCGAGATATCGCGATGGACAAAGCCCTCACCCACCAGGCTCATACGGCAGAGCAGATCGAACAGGTCGCGACCCAGACGCGCCGCCACAAGTGGCGACAGGCGTCCGGCATCGTCCACGGCGAGTCGCGAACGCAAGCGGGCAAGTGTCTCGCCCTCGACCCATTCCATGACAATTGCAGGCACACCGTCGACCTCGCCCCAGCCATAGAGGCGGGGAAAGCCCTTAAGGCCCGAAAGGGCGCGATGGCATTCGTATTCCTCGCGAAACGCCGCCTTGAACTTGGCGACCAGCGCCTCGTGAGCGGCATCGTCGTCAAACTCATCGCGCGTCGGCAAGATGAGCTGCTTGAGTGCCACGGCCTCACCTTGGGCGTTGACGGCACGCGTCACGCGGCCGATACCGCCACGGCGCATGGTGGCATCGTCGGCAAACAGCATCGTAAAACGACGCAGATAGGCAGGCAGTTCGTCCTGACCGAGCGCAATGGCCGGCTCAAACCCGTCGACACGCGCCAGGCGCAGGCCGACCATCGGATCGCGACCGAGCGATTGTGGTGTGGTGGATGCAAGATCGGTCATCATAGGGCAAGCGCCGCCACGTTATTGTTGAAGTTACCGAGCGCGACGTCATCATCGCCGTAATGGCCGACCCATTGGCATAGGTTGGTGTAACAGCCCCACAGATTGGCATACTGCTGATACCACTTTGACCGGGGCGAGAATGTCTGACGACCGAACTCGGCTCGAATGACAAACATCTCCCCGACCAGGCTGTCGCACGGCCTGGGATCTCCCGTAGAGTTATAGGTCGAGACCACGTCATTGGCACGAGAAACATAGCCGTCGAGCATGTTGTACTTGGTCACAAGCCAACTGTGAATGCTCTCTTCCTCAGCAGCGGAAAGGCCACCGGAGTTTGCATCGTTGTCAGTGTTGCCGCTCGTCGAGCCGCCGTTTACAGACCCTCCGGTAGAGGAACCCGACCCAGAGCCGCCGCCCGAACTCGATGAATCCGAGCCGGAGCCAGAAGTATCCGAGCTACCGGGCTTTCCGGACTGTTGGGCGTCCTGTTCCTTCTGCTGCTCGACCTTATTCACCGTTGCCGCCACGTTATTGTTGGACAACCGATCGATAATCTTGGTGTTGGTGAGCACGATGGTTTTGCCATTGGCAAGCGTGACTTCGTTGTCCGGGGCCTCGGCGCCGCCCGCATCGTCGGTGCCAAACACAATATGCCCGACCACACTTGCCCAAGCATATCCAGTCGTGGTGCCCAGATCACTTTTGACCTCATGCCCCACGCGCGGTTCGCGTGCGGCATGCGCCTGCATCATGGACGGCACGGTCATGCCATAGGCAGAAACGCCAGCCATGACCAGCACCAGCAAGCACGACAGCAGCACGTACGCCCGAGGCGCCAAGCCCAGTCGGCGTCGCATGCGCACCGCGGCGCCGCGCTTTGTCTGAGTGCCACCGGGCCGCATGCGTTCTCCTCCAAGAAAAACACGCCGCTCAGAAGCGGCGCATTCATTCAAATCCATATTTGAGTGTATCAGCGAACCCAAAAGGTTGCGCAACGAATGGGCAAATTAAGGATGCGAGCGGAAGCATCCATGCGATAAGCGGATACGAAGCATCTTTGTTGCACAACAAACCAACAGTCGCTCGGGGAAATTATGACTACCCCGTGCGTCGCGAGGAAAACATACGGCAGGAGCAGGCTCGCCACCTAAATCGCGCGACGGGCCTCGATGGCGCGGCCAAGCGTAAGCTCGTCGGCATACTCCAGGTCGCCGCCCACGGGCAGGCCGCTCGCCAGACGCGACACCTCGACGCCCAGCGGCTTGATAGTGCGGGCCAGGTAGCTCGCCGTGGTCTCGCCCTCGATGTTGGGGTTGGTGGCGATGATGACCTCATGGATATCCTCGTGGCCCAGACGCGCCAGCAACTCGCGGATGTGCAACTGCTCGGGACCAATCTTGTCCATGGGACTGATCACGCCGCCCAATACGTGGTAGAGGCCGTGGTAGCTGCCCGTGCGCTCGATCGCCTGGACATCGCGCGGCTCGCCCACCACGCAAATGCGAGTGGTGTCGCGCATCGGGTCCTGGCAGATGGAGCACTCGTCGGCCGTGGCGTAGTTAAAGCAGCGGCTGCAAAAGTGGACCTCCTGCTTGACCTCCAGGATGGCCTCGGCCAGGCGGCGGGCCTCCTCGGCATCGGCCTCGAGCAGGTAATAGGCGATGCGCTGGGCCGACTTGGGGCCAATGCCCGGCAGGCGGCCCAGCTCATCGAGCAGTTTTTGCAGACTGTGATTCGCATTCATATATATGCGTGTCTTAGAACGGCATGCCCGGGATGTTGAGGCCGCCGGTGATGGCGCCCATCTGCTTGTTGGCGAGCTCGTTGACGCCGCGGACGGCCTCGTTGACGGCAGCCATGATCATGTCCTGCAGCATATCGACGTCCTCGGGATCGAGCGCATCGGGATCGATGGTGAGATTGACGAGCTCCATCTCGCCGTTAACGGTCACCTTGACCATACCGCCGCCGGCAGAGGCGTCGACGGTCTGGGACTTGAGGTTCTCCTGCGCGGCGGCAAGCTGCTCCTGCATCTTACGAGCCTGCTTCATCATCTGCTGCATGTTCATACCGGCCATGATGGCTCCTTTACGTGCGGCCGCACGCCGAGCTGCAAGGGCAGCCGGGACGCGGCGGGACTTTCAAACTCAAAAATCGTACCACGGCGCGCGGCCAGCAAGCGGGGCAGTCACGCTACCTCAGTCGATATACATGTCCTGGAGTGCAAGCCGCACCCGAAGATTATGCAAAGTTGAATAATTCGCATCTGCATAATATTGAAAGCTAAATCTTGTAGAGCCGGAATCCGACATTTCATGTGCACCGCTAAAGACCTGCATGCCGATCCGTTGCTCACGGTGACGCGCATGGCAGCGGGGTATAATTTGATTGCCATAGATAGTAATTTGGAGGTGCCCCATGAATGCCCCCAACGCGCTCCAAAACATCCGCTCAAAACACCCCGTTGCATATGTGGTTCTCTATCTCTTTGTCGGCTGGGCATTGCTGGTTGTCATCACCCATGCCATAGCTTTTGGAGCAGAACTGCTGATAGCCAGCTCGGACCAGCCCGTCGTCAAATGGGAGACGACCGATGAGTGCACCGACGGAACCCGAACCGTCTACTACAACAGCCCGTCCCTCTATCAAGAGTTCAAGGTCAAGATAAAGGACTTCAAGATTGTCGATGCCGAGCTAGGCGTTTATTTGGCAATCGGAGCAACCATTAACGCCGAGCAAGTCGAGTACACGGACAGCCATGCGACGTATCGTATCGACCTCAGCATCCTAGGCCGACCGTCACGCACCTGTCTGCTCAAATGCGACATACGCGGCACCACACTACACATGTCCGAAATACAAATGCGCCCGGGCAAGGGGTTCTCTTCTTGAGCAGTATACCCGCCCGTACGGCTACTCCACCGGTTTGAAGATGGTGGCCTGACCGAAGACGCTGCGGATGAGGTCTTTGGCCTCGTCCTCGGTCTGCGGGATGCTCGGGGCTGCGCCCTGGTGGCCGAAGGGGCTGCCGGCGCCGGGGTTGGACTCCCAGGGAGCTGCAGGAGCGTCCTCCTCTTTGGGGGCAGCTACAGCGGACTTGGGCGCGGGCGTCGCACCCGGCACGTCGAACGGAGGCAGATCGTCCCCGCTCGCATCGCCAGCGAAGCCGCCGACCATAGCGTCGTCGTAGGGCACCTGCTCGGATTCCCACGGCGCGGACTGCGCGACAGGCTGAGCTTTGGGGGCAGCCGAGCGCTCGGGCGCACGGGGTGCGGGCTCGGTCGGGAGCTTACCCGTGGCAGGAGCACCGGCGGGGTTGTCGGAGCGTAGCCAGGGGGCTTTGCCCAGGTCAGACGACTTGGGCGCGGGCGAGACGGGCTTGGGCGCGGGTGTCGGAGCAGCCGGTTTGGGCGCCGCGGGCTTAGGCGCCGACGAGGTCGATGCCGTTACCGGTGCCGCTTGCTGCTGCGGCGCGCTGGCGCTCGAGGATACAGGGGCCGCCGAGGACACGGGTTGCGGGTCCGCAGATGCCGCAGCCCGTGCAGATGGAGAATGCTCCTCATGTTGAGGAGCCGGCGTGCCACCCCCATCCAGGACATAGTCGACGGTACGACGACCGAAGACCGCGCAGACCGTCGGTAGGACCACCGACTGCGTATCGGCGCGACCGAGCATCTTAATGGCAAAAGTCGAACCCGCGGGGAACGAGACCGTGAGCTTGGAGCCGTCGTCGGCCGTGGCGCGGGCGTTGAGCAAAAGCCCTGCGTAGGAAGCCTGACGCGCCTTGACGCGCTCGACGACCTCGGCCCATTTGCGCTGCAGCTCGCCGGCGTCCTCGACCGCGGGGGTCTCGGCGGCGCCGGCGGCAGCAACCTGGGCGGCATTGTTGGACTGGGGCTGAGGCGTCGGAGCCGGCGCAGGCTGAGGTGCAGGCGCTGCAGGCTTGGAAGCTGACACGGGTGCAGGCTGAGCCGCCGGAGCGGCAGCACCACGGTCCCAAGGCATGCCACCCTGGCGCGCGGACGTAGCAGCAGGGGCAGCGGATGCCGCCGGAGCGGCAGCACGAGC
>CABQWP010000089.1 GCA_902467875.1 uncultured Collinsella sp.
CGTAGCTGCGGCGGCCGTATCGGTCGGCGGGGTCAGGCGCATGTCGACCCAGACTTTGGCGCGGTCGGGTACGACATAGGGACGGTAGCCACCTTCGATCTGTCCAAACGTGATGGTCGAAGGCCCCAGCTCATCGTGCGCGGGCAGCGCCACAAACGCGCGACGGAGCGAACACACGACCTCGGCCATGGCGGCGACGGCATCCGCGCCCTTCCAGGGCTCTCTGGTCCACGCCGTCACGCCAGCCATTTCAATCTCGAACCACGTACGCCCCTTGTGCGCCACCTGGATCTGTCCGTCGGTGGGCTCGGTGTCCAGCACCCATTCACGCGAGCCGACCCAGTCAGCATCGATCGCGGCTTCTGAGCCGCGCATAAAATCTTCCTCGTCGACCGAGCAAATGAGAGAAAAGCCGCGGTGGGGCAGCGCGCCATCCGCCACCACGCGCTCGAGCGTATGGACCAGAGCGGCAATGGCGCAGGCCAGACCGCCCTTCATGTCGCAGGCGCCGCGGCCATAGAGCTTATCGTCCCGCACGGTCGCCCCGAGCGGCGGCGTGTCCGCGTCCCAGCCATCTCCCAGGGTGACGGTATCCATGTGGCAGATGTAGACGAGTCGCGCCTCGTCGCTCACTCCCGGCACGGTAATCATAAGGTTGCGGCGCCCGGGGAGTACTTCGAGCTCTGCAATCTGCACGGCATGGAGCACCGGATGGCTCAACCGCTCCAATTGAGCCTCAACCAACACTTTGATATAGCGTTCAATCTCGCCCTCATACGAACCTGGGTCGGAACTGTCGATCCGCACGAGCCCTTGCGTAAGCCGCCAAGCAAAATCTGTATCAACCATAGGCACCTCACAGATAGTTAGGTCAACATACAGATTGTATGCCAAGAAGCGGCTCGGTGCATTTAATGGAGCGCTCACAAAAACGGGGGCGCCTCTCGTGCGAAAGGCGCCCCCGTGGGCATTCAATGTCAGTGACGGGCAGGCCACATGGGGAACTGCCCGTCAGATCAGCCGGCGCTACTTGATCACGCGCACGCGATACATCGACGGAATCTGCTTGAGCGCCTCGATGGTGCTGCTGTCCAGGTGCTCGTCGGTGTCGAACATGGTGTAGGCGTTCTCGCCGGCGGACTCGTTGGTCATACGCTGCACGTTGGCGTTGTCCTTGGCGAGAATGGCCGTGATCTGGCCGATCATGTTGGGCACGTTGGCGTGCAGGCAGGCGATGCGGCTTGCGGCGCGCGCCTTGCCCATGCTGCAGGCGGGGTAGTTGACGCTGTGCGCGATGTTGCCGTTCTCCAGGTAATCCTTGAGCTCGCTGATGGCCATGTCGGCGCAGTTGGCCTCGGCCTCGCCAGTGCCGGCGCCCGAGTGCGTGGTGATAAACGTGTTGGGCATCTTGACCGTCTTGGGCGTGGCGAAGTCGCAGCTAAACCAGCTGAGCTTGCCCTCGCGCAGGGCGGCGTCAACGGCGTCCTCGTCAATGATGGTCTCGCGTGCGTAGTTGATCAGCACGGCGTCCGGGGCCAGCAGGTTGATCTGCTCGGTGCTGATCATGCCGATGGTGTCGGCCTTGCTGGGCACGTGCACGGTGAGGTAATCGCAGCCGCGGCAGAGATCTTCGAGCGTGCCCACGCGCTGCACCTCGCGGCTCAGCACCCACGCGTGCTCAACGGAAATGAATGGGTCGTAGCCGTAGACGTCCATGCCCAGATCGACGCAGGCGTTGGCGACCTTGGAGCCTACGTTGCCCAGACCGATGACGCCGATGCGCTTGCCCTTGAGCTCGCGGCCCACAAAGGCCTTCTTGGCCTTTTCGGCATCGACCTGGATCTCGGGATCGTCGGCGTTGTCACGCACCCAGTTCATCGATTGCACCACGCCGCGGCTCGAGAGCACCAGCATGCCTAGGATGAGCTCCTTGACAGCGTTGCTGTTGGCGCCGGGGGAGTTAAAGACGACGACGCCCTTCTTGGCGTACTCCTCGACGGGGATGTTGTTGACGCCGGCGCCGCAGCGGGCGATGGCGCGGATGCCCTCGGGCAGCTCGTAGCCGTGCAGGTCGGTCGAGCGCATCAGGATCGCGTCGGCCTCTTCGGCGGTGCTCACAAATTCGTAGCCCTCGCCAAACTCGACTTTGCCGTCCTTGGTGATGTCGTCGATGGTCTTAATCTTACGCATGGAAAAACTCCTTAGCAGGTTTTGATCTAAACAGGGTGGTTTGAGATGGCTGGTCGGCCCGCGTGCTGCGGGCTAGTTAGATCGCGGACTCAAACTATGCTGCGCTTCGAAGTCCTTCATGTACGTGGCCAGCGCCTGCACGTCCTCCATGGTGACGGCGTTGTACACGCTGGCGCGCATGCCGCCGACGAGGCGATGGCCCTTGACGTTTTGGATCTGGTGCCCGGCCGCGCCTGCGACAAAGGCCGCGTCGAGTTCGGCATCGCCGGTGCGGAAGGTGACATTGGCGATGGAGCGGCTGTCGGCCTGCGCGGTGCCATGGAACAGCTCGCTGTGCTCGAGCAGGCCGTAGAGCAGGTTGGCCTTGGCCCAGTTTCGCTCGGCCATGGCTGCAAGTCCGCCGGTTTGCTCGACCCAGTGGAACACCTTGCCGCACACGTAGATGCCAAAGGTGTTGGGCGTGTTGAGCATGGAGCCCTTGGCGGCCTGGGTCTTAAGGTCCATGTACTGCGGCGTCTGCGCAAAAGCGGGGCCATCTGCGATGAGGTCGTCGCGCTCGATGACCACGGTCACGCCCGCGGCGCCGGCGTTTTTCTGCGCGCCGGCGTAAATGAGCCCGTAGCGCTCAACGTCGAGCGGCTGCGACAGAAAACAGCTCGAGACATCGGCGACCAGCGGTACGTCGCCGCAGTTGGGCAGCTCGTGGTACATGGTGCCAAAGATGGTGTTGTTCTGGCAGATGTAGACGTAGTCGAGCCCGTCGCCCGCGGCCTCGTCGGCAATGCGCGCGTTGATGTCGGCCATGTTGGGAATGCGGTCGAAGTTGGTGTCCTCGGAGCTCGCGAGCTGCACGGCCTCGCCGTACTTGGCGGCTTCTTTGTATGCCTTGTTGGCAAAGTTGCCGGTCACGATGTAGCCGGCGCGGCCGCGGCGCATGAGGTTCATGGGGATGCCCGCAAACTGCAGCGTGGCACCGCCCTGCAAAAACAGGACGCGGTAGTTGTCCGGGATGCTCAGTAGACGGCGCAGGGTTGCTTCGGCGTCGTCGATAATCTGCTGGTACATGCTAGATCGATGGCTCATCTCGAGCACGGACATGCCGCAACCGCGGTAGTCCATCATCTCGTCGGCGATCTCGGCGAGCACGCTGGTAGGCAGTGCGGCCGGGCCAGCTGAGAAGTTGTGCACACGTGCCATCTTCTAGTCTCCCTCGTAGTCGTTTGAACGTTCGGGATACTTTAGCACAGTGGAGCGCCAGGCGCGACCGCATCACGGTAAAACTCGAGTGCGCTGCTATGATTTACAGGATGGTTACATGGGGGGGTGACCTTACCTGATGGCTCGCATCCGATCTGCCTCGGCCTTCGCTTCTTTCCGGGGGCGCACACGACCGTTGGTGAGGTCGTCATAACCATGAGCGATGGTACGTTGAATGTGATCTTCGCGTTCCTGAATGGTAGTTAGCGCGCGCGTCTGATCAGAAATAGGCTTTACGACAGGCATATGAAACTCCTTACATAGAATCATATGTAGAACTCTATGTTGAGTGTAGCGGAGGGTGGCATTGTGCGTATGCGTGCCTGCATTCGTAAGCGCGGTTGTCTGGCAAGTGTGATTTGGGGCGACCTCGTTAAAGTTTCTATGCTGCGAAAATGACCGTTAACCGGATTAAATTTTGTTGCTCAACATTTGACACTCTGGGCGTGGTAACTTTTTTACCAACAGGTATGATTATTGTCATGTGCGCCGCGCCTGCCTGCCGGGTTGCGGCGCACTTGTGACAGCCTTTGACACCCTTGGAGCGTGTACTGTGGATGTAACCACAAAAAGCGTTCGGGGGGGGGGGTGCTCACCCGCGAGCAATTCCTCCCGCATGAGATGCGCATCGTCGCTGCCCTTCGTATGCAGGGCGCAAGCGACGAGCAGGTCATTGTACGCGTAAAGAGCGAGAACCTCTTTCAATATCCCACGGAGCGCATGGTCGCCAACCGCGCAACCGTGTGCCTTCGCCGCCTTGACGCCATGGTGCCCACGGACGCCGTATGCGCCGCGCGCGGCATCGACCCCAAAACCGCCGTCGAGGCTGCGTCATCCCTAACCAGGCTCATGGCATCCGGCACTCCCACGCAGGCGGACCAGGTCATCTTCTACAGCATGATCTGCCGCTACGATATCGTGCGCGAGCTCGTGCTCGTCGAGGTAGGGGAGCGCCTACAAAACTTCGATTATGCCTTTACGGCGGTTGACCTCAACGCCTTTATGACACGCTTTACCACGGAGTATCCGGATGCGGCCCGCTGGACTGAGGCCACGGTCAAGCGCATTAAGGGCTCGCTCCGCCAGACGCTCCGCCATGCCGGCCTTATCGGCGAGGGCCAGGGCCCGGAGTCCGAGCGCCTGTCACCACTCTTCCTCGATTCCGATGTCGAGCGAGCCTTGGTTCAGCTGGGCGAGCAGTCGCTTATCGCGGCCCTTACCGGCAGGGGGGGGGTGGAGCGGGGCTCCCCTCCAAAACAAACTCCAGC
>CABQWP010000090.1 GCA_902467875.1 uncultured Collinsella sp.
GCCTGTCGTGTTTTTTGCCAGGGGGGGGGGGGCGCCACTTGGGAGCCGTACCTATTCGTCGGCGGTTCCGGCGATGGCGCTGCACGCCGAGGGCGCGGCGTCGATGGATTTCTACCGCCTCGCTCATTAACCGTGCATGGAGCACGATTGGACTTGTTGGGCGGAATGTGTCGCAGTTGCCGCGGCCAACTACCGCTTACCGCATATAGCGACCGTTTGCGGAATAAGTAACCCTCCTTAATAAACCGTGTGGAATCCTAGATAAGCACGGAGTTTTCCAGGGAGACGCTGTCCTTTGTTGTGTGCAAGGGGCGGCGTCTCTTTGGCGCTTGGACGCCGTTGTGCAACAGTGCGGCGGCGCGTGCCATGTATTGAAAAGCCAATGTCGAGATGGGTCGTGATAATAATGGGCAAGTACGTAATCGTGGTTGAGTCTGGGTCGGATGTGACGCCGGAGCTCTGCGAGCGCTACGGCATCGTGCGCGTGCCCATGCATGTCACGATTGGTGACGAGACCGTCGAGGACGGCTCGATCGATCCGCTCGAGATTTATTCGCGCTGCAACGAGTTTGGCGTGATGCCCAAGACCAGCGGCTGCGCGCCTGCGGATTTTGCTCACGTGTACGACCGCATTCACGCTGAGCAGCCCGATGCGACTATTCTGCATCTCGCGTATTCCGAGGCCACGACCTGCTCGCATCAATCATCGAAGATCGCCGCCAAGGGTCGCGACTACGTGTTCTCTATGGACACGCGCTTTGTCTCGGTAGGCCAGTCGCTCGTTGTCGTCGAGACCGCCAAATACATCGAGGCTCACCCCGATGCCACCGTCGACGAGATCTTTGCATTTACGAATTCCGTCATGGACCGCGTGCTGCTGGGCTTTGTTCCTACCGATCTTGCCTTTCTTAAGGCGGGCGGTCGCTTGTCCAACGTCGCATTCCTTGGCGCCCATCTGCTCAAGATTAAGCCCTGCATTGAGGTGACGGGCGGCAAGTTCGTGGCGACCAAGAAGTTCCGCGGCTCTATGCTCAAGTGCGCCCGCGCCTTTATTGACCACATGGTTGCGAAGGGCGAGATTGACTACTCGCACATTGGCCTGGCGTATTCGGTGGGCCTTTCCCAGGAGCTGCGCGATGACATGGAGGTCTATGCGCATGATCTGGGCTTTAAGGACGTTACCTGGACTCAGGTCGGCGGCGTCATCTCGAGCCATTGCGGCCCGACCGCCTTCGGTGCGGTGCTCACGCTTAAGGCGTAAAGGCCGCAGGCGAGCGTTCTTCAGCCTGACATCTCGACGTAGCCCCCAGCCATGGTGATGGGGGATAGATTAAAACGTGCCGTTCTAGTCCGAGACGTTTAAACGCAAATGCATGGGCTAGAATGACTCTGGCATTTTAATTGGTTGCATCCAAGGAGAGGCAAGGTAGCGCGAATGGCAGAAATGACGCTTGAGGGTGTGGACGCTCGTCCCGAGGACTCTGCGTTTGCCCTTGGCCGCGTGCATTCGATCGAGACGATGGGAACGGTCGACGGACCCGGCATCCGCTTTGTGGTGTTTGTTCAGGGCTGTCCCATGCGCTGCGCGTATTGCCACAATCCCGATACCTGGTCGGTCAACGGCGGCACCATGGTGACCGTCGAACACCTGATGGATGAGTTCCAGAGTAACCATGAGTTCTATCGCAGCGGTGGCATTACGGTGTCCGGCGGCGAGCCGCTCCTGCAGCCCGAGTTTTTGGCCGATCTGTTTCGTGCTATGCATAACAACCCCGATGGCCGTGTACATACCTGCCTAGATAGCTGTGGCTATGCATTTGACCCCAACCACCCCGAGAAGTTCGATGCCGTGCTCAACGAGACCGACATGGTACTGCTCGATATTAAGCATGCCGACCCGGTCGAGCATAAAAAGCTGACCGGTTGCGATCCCGCACGCATCTTGGCGTTCGGCGATGAACTTGCACGTCGCAAGATCAAGGTCGTTATCCGCCACGTGGTGGTGCCGGGCATTACCGACACGGTGGAGGAGTGCGAGAAGCTCGGTCGCCTCATCGCTCCATGGCACAACGTGGTGGGCCTGGAAATGCTGCCGTATCACACGATGGGTGTCGTCAAGTACGAGCAACTGGGCATTCCCTATAAGCTTGAGGGCGTACCTCAGATGGATACCGCGCGCATGCCCGAGCTGCGCAATGCCGTTATGGCCGGTATGAAAAAGCGCCGTGCGGAGCTCAGGTCGGCCATCGGCTAACAAGCCATTTTTGCCCCTTTATGATACCCGAGCTGTACTGGCCTAACGGCTTGGTGCTGACACGGTTGAGCCAAAATGCTGGTACCATACCGTGGATAAGCAATTTGCACGGATTTGGGGGATGGCATGGCAACCATCGCGATCATAGGCGCACTCGAAAAAGAGGTTGCGCAGATTAAGGAAGAGCTGAGTGGCGCGCATGAGTCGCAGGAGGCGGGCTTGACCGTTGTGAACGGTGGGCTTTCGGGTCTGACGGTAGTCGCCACGACGGCAGGCATGGGGACCGTGAACGCCGCTGCCGCAACGCAGCATCTCATCAGCAAATACGCCCCGCAGGCCGTTGTGTTTTCGGGCATTGCGGGCGGCCTAAACCCTAAACTCCATATTAACGACGTGGTTATAGGCAAGTGCCTGCGCTATCTGGATACCGATACGGCACTCATCGCCGAGTCCGCGCCGGGGCTCGAGGAGTTTGTCTCGACACCGGCGTTGGCTGATGTTGCCGCCGCCGTGCTTGCCGGGCATGGATTTGTGGATGCCTCGGCGGATGAGACTTCTGCGGAGAAGGATCCCAAGCAGTTCCTGTGTGGCACTATCGCCACGGGTGATCGCTTTGTTACGGGTGACGCCATGCGTAACGCTGCGATTGAGGCCACGCATGCCGATTGCGTCGAGATGGAGGGCGCGGCAATTGCGCACATCGCGGCCAAGAATGGTATCGATTGCCTGGTACTGCGCGCTATCAGCGATAATTGTGACGAGGCATATGACGCGTTTTGCGAGCGCGAGTTCGATCTGGATGAGTACGCTCGCACCGCGAGCGGCATCACGCTTGACATCGTTCGTCGTATCGCCGCCGCGCAATAGCACGCCCGTTTTGTAAGAACCTACGACCAAGGAGTGTCCATGGCCGATTCCATTAACTACCAGCTTGCCAAGTTTGTCGCCAGCTACGGCAAGGTTTCGCAGATTCCCGAGTCCACCTGCCCCGAGGTGAGCTTCGTCGGCCGCTCCAACGTGGGCAAGTCGTCGATCATGAACAAGCTCTTCGGCCGTAAGAACCTGGTCAAGGTTTCGAGTACGCCGGGCAAGACGAGCAACATCAACTTCTTTGAGGCCGACGACGTGCATTTCGTGGACCTGCCGGGTTACGGTTTCGCCCGTCGCTCCAAGGCCGAGCGCGACCGCTGGGCAGAACTTATCGGCGACTTCTTTGATTCGGAGCGCAGCTTTAACCTAGTCGTGTCGCTGGTGGATATTCGTCACGACCCCAGCAAGCTCGACCATGACATGATCGACTATCTACAGGGCAACGAGTTCAACTTTATCGTCTGCCTCACCAAAGCCGACAAGCTCAGCCGCACCCAGCAGGCCCGCCAAGCAGCAGCCATCAAAAAGCAGCTCAACGTTCCGGCCGAGAACGTGATCATCACAAGCTCTCAGACCGGTATCGGCATCGATGAACTAAAAAAGCGCATCGCCGAGGCCTGCCTCTAGCAAGTGCTCCTTACCAGCAAGAGCCCCTGCCAATAAAAATCAACTATCAGCTCGGCGCCCCTTCAAAGCGTGGGTCCCTGTAGACATCCTCAGCAAGGTAGGCGCAGGGACGGTCGGGATGTTCCCTCAAAATCATTCCGCAGCGCGAAGGCCCCTTGTCCGTCGCTCCGTAGGAGCAGGGCAAGGGGCCTTCATGCGCGAGGACGATTTTGAGGGAACATCCCGACCGTCCCGGACAGGTATATGGGGAGGATGTCTACAGGTACTCGATTTGAGCGCCCTCGGTGTCGCACGTCAGAATGTGCGTATCACACTTGGGGAACTGCTCGCGCAGCTTGACCTGCAGGAACTTCGCCACGATGGTGTCGTCAGTCACGGCCATGAGGGTCGAGCCGGAGCCACTGATCCAGATGGTCTTGGCGCCTCCGTTAAGGCAGGTGTCGCGCACGGCGTTGTAGTCGGGGATGAGGCGGCGGCGATAGGGCTCCTGGATGCGGTCGTCGTTGGCGGCGGCAATCAGGTCAAGGTCGCCGGTCTCCAGGCCGCGCGTCATGCCGGCGATGCGGCCCATTTGCCATACGGCGGTGGAGAGTGGAATCTCCTGCGGCACGACCTTGCGCGCCTCGCTCGTATGTACCTCGTAGGGCGGAATCACGGTAATAAAACGCAAGCGATCGCTCACCTCGTAGCGCAGACATTGGGGGAGCGAATTGGTCGGCGTAAAGGAGCAGACGGCGCCGCCAAGGATGGCGGGAGCGACGTTATCAGGATGCCCCTCGACTTCGGTGGCAATGCGAACAAGCTCGGCACGGTCGACGGTGTGGCCCGTCAGTGCGGCGGCTGCCATGATGCCGGCGACGACGCAGGTGGAGCTGG
>CABQWP010000091.1 GCA_902467875.1 uncultured Collinsella sp.
ATCGCTCCAGCCTCCTTTGCTGGGGGAGGGGGCGGTGCTTCCGCAGGCGGCGACGCCCGCTGCAGCGAAGGCTGCATTGGCTGTGGCGCTTGCGTTACGGCCTGCCCCCACGGTGCCATCGCGCTGGTCGACGGCGTCGCCCGTGTGGACCGCTCCAAGTGCACGGGCTGTGGCCTGTGCGGCATGGCGTGCCCGCAGCGCGTGATTGCCTTCGTTCCCGGCTACCAGAACATCCTGGTGCGCTGCAACAACACCGATAAGGGCGCCATTGCCCGCAAGATCTGCGACACGAGCTGCATCGGTTGCGGCATGTGCGCCAAAAAGTGCCCCGCCGGCGCTATCCGCATCGAGGACAACTGCGCCCATATCGACGGCGCGGACTGCCTGTCGTGTGGCATGTGCGCCGTCGTCTGCCCGCATGGCGCTATCCACGACCGCACCGGCATCGCCGCCGGCGTGTAGAAGGGAATCACCATGGCACAGGAATTCACTTTTACCGTTAACGGCGTCGAGCGCACGACGACCCAAAACAAACCGCTGCTGCGCTACCTGCGCGACGACCTGCACATTCACTCCGCCAAGGACGGCTGCTCCGAGGGCGCGTGCGGTACCTGCACCATCCACGTGGACGGTGCGGCCGTCAAGGCGTGCGTACTGACCACTGCTCTTGCCGCCGGTCGCAACATCGTGACCGTCGAGGGCCTGCCCGAGGACGTGCGCGAGGCCTTCGTGTACGCCTTTGGCGCCGTGGGCGCCGTGCAGTGCGGCTTTTGCATCCCCGGCATGGTCATGGCGGGTGCAGCGCTCATCGCCGAGGACCCCGAGCCCACCGAGGAGCAGATCAAGTACGCCATCCGCGGCAATGTCTGCCGTTGCACCGGCTACAAGAAGATTATCGAGGGCATCTCGCTGGCAGCTGCGGTGCTCCGTGGCGAAAAGCAGATCGACGAGGATCTGGAGCGCGGCGATGACTACGGCGTGGGCAAGCGCGCCTTCCGTATCGACGTGCGCAAGAAGGTGCTCGGCGAGGGCAAGTATCCCGACGACATCGACGAGCTCGATCAGCCGGGCCTGACCTATGCCAGCGCCGTTCGCTCCAAGTATCCGCGCGCCCGCGTGCTCTCCATCGACACCTCCAAGGCCGAGGCCCTGCCCGGTGTGGTGGGCATCCTGCGAGCCGAGGACGTGCCGGTCAACCAGGTCGGCCACCTTATCCAGGACTGGGACGTCATGATCGCCCAGGGCGATATCACCCGCTGCGTGGGCGACGCCATCGCGCTGGTGGTTGCCGAGGACGAGGCGACGCTCGAGAAGGCCAAGAAGCTCGTAAAGATCGATTACGAGCCGCTGGAGCCCGTGCGCAACATCGCCGAGGCCAGGTCTGCCGACGCCCCGCGCCTGCATGACAGTTTCTTTGCCTTTGGCAACACGGTGGAGCTCAAGGACAACGTGTGCCAGAGCCGCCATGTGACGCGTGGCGACGCCGCCAAGGCGCTGGCGGAGAGCGCGTTCACCGTGACGCAGCGCTTTACTACGCCCTTTACCGAGCATGCTTTCTTGGAGCCCGAGTGCGCCGTCGCCTTCCCGTACAAGAACGGCGTCAAGGTGCAGTCGACCGACCAGGGCGCCTACGACACGCGTAAAGAGTGCGCCCACATGTTTGGCTGGGATAGCGAGCCCGAGCGCGTGGTCGTCGAGACCATGCTCGTGGGCGGCGGCTTTGGCGGCAAGGAGGACGTGTCCATCCAGCATCTGGCCGCGCTCGCCGCATATAAGTTCCAGCGTCCCGTGAAGTGCAAGCTCACGCGTGCCGAGTCGCTCGCGTTCCATCCCAAGCGCCACGCCATGGATGGCACCTTTACGCTGGGCTGCGACGCCGAGGGCAACTTTACCGGCCTGGATTGCGAGATCAACTTTGATACCGGCGCCTACGCGTCGCTGTGCGGCCCGGTGCTCGAGCGCGCCTGTACGCATGCCGTCGGCCCCTACAAGTACCAGAATACCGACATTCGCGGCTTTGGCTACTACACCAACAACCCGCCCGCCGGTGCGTACCGAGGCTTTGGCGTTTGCCAGTCCGAGTTTGCGCTCGAGAGCCTGATCGACCTGCTGGCCGAGAAGGTCGGCCTGGATCCGTGGGAGATCCGCTACCGTAACGCCATCGAGCCGGGCGAAGTTTTGCCCAACGGCCAGATTGCCGACTGTTCCACGGCGCTGAAGGAGACGCTGCTCGAGGTCAAGGATGCCTACTACGCGCATCCCGGACACGCCGGTATCGCCTGCGCCATGAAGAACGCCGGCGTGGGCGTGGGCCTGCCCGATGCCGGCCGCTGCAAGATCCGCATCGAGGATGGCCGCGCCGTGGTCTACGCCGCCACGTCCGACATCGGCCAGGGCTGTAACACCGTCTTTTTGCAAGACGTTGCCGAGGCCTGCGGTCTGCCGCTTCGCTGCATCGCCAATGGCGAGTGCTCCACCGAGAACGCTCCCGACTCCGGCACCACGTCTGGCTCGCGTCAGACGGTCGTGACCGGCGAGGCCGTGCGCGGTGCCGCCTTCCTGCTGCGCGATGCCATGCTTGACATCGAGGCCGGCAAGCCTGCACCCGATACTCCCGTGAGCGCGCATGGCGACGGCGTCAAGATCGAGTACGACGACGGTCGCGCCTATCAGCTGCACACGCAGGAACTCGTCGCCGGCCAGGGCATGCATCCTCAGGATCCTGCGGCCGCCATCAAGGCGCTCGAGGGGTGCGAGTTTGGCTACGTGTATCTGGAGCCGACCGACAAGCTGGGCGCCGACGTTCCCAACCCCAAGAGCCACATCTGCTACGGTTTTGCCACGCATGTGGTCATTCTGGACGATGACGGCCGCGTGAGCGAGGTCTATGCTGCGCACGATTCCGGCAAGGTGGTCAACCCCATCTCCATCCAGGGCCAGATTGAAGGCGGCGTGCTCATGGGTATGGGCTATGCGCTTACCGAGGACTGGCCGCTCAAGGACTGCGTACCCCAGGCCAGGTACGGCACGCTCGGGCTGTTCCGTGCGCCCGAGATCCCGAATATCCACGCCATCTACGTGGAGAAGGACGAGCTGTTGCCCGTGGCATACGGCGGCAAGGGCATCGGCGAGATCGCAACGATCCCCACGGCGCCCGCCGTGCAGAACGCCTATCGCGCATTCGACGGCAAGCTGCGTCCGGATCTGCCCATGGTGGATACGCCGTACAGCCGCGTTCGCAACCGCGGGTAGGGTGGGGTGCGGACGACCATTGCTGATGGGCTGTTCGCGCTCAACATCAACTGTATATGCTGCGCCTTTGGCCCCAGCTCCATCGCGAGTCGGGGCCTTTTGTTTGGAGCGCCTCCGCATGCGGAAACTGTGTCCCGGATTTGGCGCTCAGAATGGGATGCGCTTTCCCTTTGGAGCCCTCGGCGGAAATTACATCCCAGAATTGGCACTCAGAACGGGATGTGCTTTCCTTTTTGGGCCCTCGGCGGAAACTACGTCTCGGAATCCAGCCCCGGAGTGGGATGCGCTTTCCGGATCGACCCTCAACCGGAAGCTGCGTCCCGGAATCATGCCTCAGAATGGGATGCGTTTTCCGCTGGCCGGTCGTTTGGAAAGCGCATCCCAGTTTGAGTGTTTATTCCGGGATGCGGTTTCCGCTGAAGGACTCAACCGGAAAGCCTGTCCAGCTCTGAGACGGGATTTCGGGACACGCTTTCCGCCAGGCCCGCCATCCGGAAAATGCATCCCGTTTTGAGCGTCCAGGCTGGGACGCGCTTTCCGTTGGCGTGGCCGTTGGGAAAACGCGGCCCAGATAGGGGGGATGCGATCCGGCGAGTCGTGGCCTAGCAGCTCCTACAGGTCCACCTCGTTGAGCCATGTCGGCAGCGCAGCCTGCCGGATGCCTGCCGTCTGTAGCTTTTTGGCGAGCACTCCTGCCGAGCGGACCTCGCTGATGGTAAAGCGCAGCAGAGGGTGACCGTAGAGCGATAGATGCGCCTCGCGCTGTCGTTCGGCAACGAGCGCCTCGGCGGTGGTGCGTCCGGCCAGCATAGTCTGGTCGGTATATTTGATGAGCCCGTCGAGCTCGCCCAGCGTGAGTTCCCGCGCCTGGCGTTCCCAGGCAAAGTCCGTTCGTATGGGCTTGGCCGAATCGAAGGGGTCCGTCAGCTTGTATTGAAGCCAGTCGGGCGCAAAGCCCGTCTCGATCATGATGGCTCGGGCGACCGATTCCCCGCCGCTCTCGGCGCGGGCGTCGGCATATCTAAGCGTTGTGAGGG
>CABQWP010000092.1 GCA_902467875.1 uncultured Collinsella sp.
TTGCTATACAGGCGCCGGGGTGTTCGCGCCCCCGCCGGCGGCGGCCATATCGGCAGCCACCACGATGGTGCCCTCGTTGTCCAGCGAAGCACGGGTAATCTCGGCGCGCGGCGACTGCGCCACTAGAATGTCGATGCCCGCCTCGACCTCGCGCGCAAACTGCTCGTCGCAGGTCACCAGATAGCAGGCAGCGAGCGGATCGTGCTCGGCTTGGGCCATCAGGTCTGCCGCGACCACCATGGGCTTGGCCGTGGCATCGGCCAGCACGCAGACCTCGGAGGGGCCAGCGACCATGTCGATTCCCACGTCGCCCGAGACAATCTGCTTGGCCGCGGCGACAAAGGCGTTGCCCGGGCCGGTGATCTTGTCGACGCGTGGAATGGTCTCGGTGCCGTACGCCAGCGCGGCCACGGCCTGAGCGCCGCCCACCATATAAATCTCGTCCACGCCACCGAGCTTTGCCGCGGCAAGCGTGTACGGGCTGATCAGGCCATCCTTTTGAGGCGGGGTCACCATGACCACGCGCTTGACGCCGGCGACCTTGGCGGGAATGGCGTTCATGAGCACCGTGGAGGGATACTGCGCGCGACCGCCCGGCACATAGATGCCAGCCGCCGCGAGCGGGGTCACCTTAACGCCGAGTATCGTGCCGTCCGGGCGCGTGGTAAACCAGCTCTGCTCGACCTCGCGCTGGTGGAACTCGCGAATCTGGCGCGCGGCCTTCTCAAGCGCGGCGACAAAGGCCGGGTCAAGGCCTTCGAGCGCGGCATCGATCTGCTCCTGCGGCAAGCGGAAGCTCTGCAGCTCAACGCCGTCAAAACGCTGACAGTAATCGCGCACCGCGGCATCCCCGTTGGCACGCACGTTGGCCACGATATCGCGGGCGGCGTCGATGATGTTTTGCGGCAGCACGCCCTTGCGGTTGAGCTGGTTGGTAACGAGGCGCTCACCGGGAGCAAGCTTGATGGTCTTCATATCGGTATCCCCTATCGGTCGAGGTTGTGTTCGAAAAACGAGCGACTGGGCAGCGGCGCCAATCGGCCCGCAGCCCGTACGTCGGGGCGCCCGTGCGCGCTCGCGCTATTGTGCCGAGCCCGCGACGGGCTCAAAATGCTTGTCCTTAACGGCCGCGGCTAAGCGATCTGCCAGATTGCGTACGCGCGGATCCAGGCGCGCAGCACCCGGATTGACAAAGAAGCGGGCCGTGCAGTCCATGATGCGGCCGGTGATGACCAGGTCGTTGTCGCGCAGCGTGGCGCCCGTGGCGGTGATGTCCACGATGCGATCGGTCATGCCGACAATGGGGCCCAGCTCGATGTTACCGTGCAGTGAAACGATATCGGCGTTCACGCCGCGCTCGGCATACCAGGCACTCGCGATGCGCGGGTACTTGGTGGCCACGCGAAGCGAACCGCGGCGGGCATAGTTGCGCTCGGCCTGGCCGGCGCGCCACGCGGGCTCCGCCTCGATAAAGGTGCACAGACCATAGCCCAGGTCGACCAGCTGCAGCAGGTTGAGGTCTGCCTCAATGAGCGAGTCCCAACCGCAGATGCCGCAATCGGCACCACCGCAGCCCACAAAGGCAGGCGCATCGCTGGGACGCACGATGACAAACTCGATATCGCCGACCGCGCCCTCACCGGCACGCGTGTCGCGTCCGCGCACGATCAGGTGACGGCCGGGGTCGCGCAGCTCAGAGACGTCCAGGCCCGCGGCCTCGAGCACGTCGAGCGTGTCGGCCTTAAGCGAGCCCTTGGGCACGGCGATGCGCAGCGGACCCTCGGCGCCACGGCCCGCGGCGTGATTGCCGTCGGAAGCGGCATCCTCGGCCGAGGTGCGCGCGGCCTCCAGACGCTCGAGCGAAAAGGCGAAGCCCGCCGCCGGCACCTCGATACCGTCGCCAAAAGCGCCGGTAAAGATGGAGTCGTAGCGTCCGCCCGAACCGACTGGATCGGGCAGGCCGCCGGCATAGGCCTTAAAAACCAGGCCCGTGTAGTAATCAAACGAGTTCATGATGGAGAAGTCGAATGACAGTACCTGGGCGTCCTCGGGTGTCAGGCCCTCGACCAGAGCACGCAGCTCGCGCGTCAGCGGCGCGACGATACCGGCGGCCTCCAGCAGCGCGTCCACGCGGTCGAGCACCTCGGCACCGCCGTGCAGACGCGGCAGCTCGCTAATGGCGGCCTTGACGGCATCGGACTCGACGCTTGCCGCCACGCGGGCATCGAGGCCCACAAAGTCGTTGGCGTGCACGCAGCACAGGGCCTCGGCGGCCAGCTCGCGATCCTCGCACGCCGCGAGCAGTTCCTTAAACGGACGCACACTGCCCGCGATAATGCGTGCATCGGGCAGCGCCAGCTTGCGCACGGCCTCGGCCACGAGCGAGACGATCTCGACATCGCCCGCGGTATCGCCCGCACCGATAAGCTCAAAGCCCAGCTGTGTAAACTGACGCGAGCCACCGGCATTGCGCTGGCACTCGCGAACCACCGGCGCCTCGTAGCGAAGGCGCAGGGGCAGGTCGGCCGCGCGCATGCGGGTCGAAACCAGACGCACGATCGGCAATGTGTTGTCGGGACGGACCACCAGCAGGCGGCCATCATCGTCAAAGAGCTTAAACGGCGTGTCCGCAATGCGGCCGCCCTCCTCGAGCGAACCCTTGTCCTCGAGCAGCGGCGTTTCGACCGGCAGGTAATGATGCTCCCTAAAGCAGCCCTTCACCGTCAGCGCAATCTCCTCGCGCGCCTGAGCCTCCTCGGGCAATATGTCCCGGAATCCCCACGGTGTGGCCGTCATCTGGTGAGCCTCCTCATGCTGTGTTTCATATAGAGCAGAAGACCGGCATAGCTCCGCCGGTCTTCTGGGTACTTTAGCATACTAGAGTGTTTGCGGGGAGAATCGTCCTCCTCGGCTCACACCGTATTCATTTGGAAACATAGGGGAAAGCGCGTCCCGCCCGCCAGCCAAAAACTGGGATGCGGTTTCCGGTTGAGGTCCTCAGCGGAAAGTGTGTCCCATTCTGAGCGCCTGTTCTGGGACGTGCTTTCCGCCAGAAGCCTCAAGCGGAAAGCACGTCCCGTTTCTCAAAAAGCGTCAAACGCCAACTCGGCGCCCTGTCCCACTTAGGCGCCAATCGCGCGTCGGTACTCCGCCATAACCTGAGCGTCGGCTGCCGCGGGATTGGCAAAATAGCGCCAGTCATAGGTCTCGGCCGAAACAACTCCGCGATAGCCGCGCGCCACCAGCCTATCTAGGTCGGCGCGCATATCGCGGTCGCCGTCACCCCAAGCAAGATGCGTCGTGCCGTCTGCCGCAACATCGACAAAATGCACGTGGGCGACATCATCGCCAAGCAGATCGAAATAATCGTCGATGGTATCCCCTGCCACCGCCATAGCGCCCAAATCCAGACACGCCTTAAGTGCCGGATGATCAACTGCCTCGATCATGCGCTTCGTGTCGGCCGCCGAGTTCACGATCATCGACTCAACCGGCTGTAGGGCCTCGAGCACCAGTCGCACGCCGCGCTCTCCCGCATGCTCGGCAATCGCACGCAGCATCGAGGCGCTGCGACCCCACGCGTCCTCGATCGGCTCGTTCAAAAATGCCCAGCCGCTCGAGACCATGACCTGCTCGGCTCCAAGTTCCGCCGCGATATCCACAACGTTCTTAAAGTACGCGAGCGTGCGGGCACGCGCCTCATTCCCGCGCGCCGCGATATTCCACGGCTTGGGGTTGTTCTGCTCGGGACAAAGCCCCACAATCCGAACCCCATACCGGTGTGACAGCTCCCGCACCTGCTCGAGCGAATCGTATCCATGGCAATCGACATACAGATGCATCGCCCCGGTCCAAAGCTCGCAACACGTGTAGCCCGAAGCCGACGCCGAAGAAAAGAACTCCTCAAGGTCAAAATAACGATGGCTGATATTCATAACGGCAAGCTGGGGGTAGCTCATAATTACTCTCCAACCCAAACGGGGCCCCGTTCCATATAGGAGCGGGGCCCAATTACACAAACGATATTTGCTCTTAGTAATCGAACTGGTGATAGTAACGACGATAGTTCAGGTTGTGCTTGGTGACCGTCTCGTAGTAAGCGGCAAGGCGATCGGTGATCAGCGAGGAGAGGATCCACGGGGAGACGATGACGCGGAACTCGTCGTCAAGGCCGGGGATGGCGAACT
>CABQWP010000093.1 GCA_902467875.1 uncultured Collinsella sp.
GCCGTCGAAGACTGCTCGCTCGTGGCAGGGCTCTCCCCCGTCGTCGAGCCTTCGTTGCCAGTTGCTGCCTCTGTTGTGGCGGCACCAGCTGCAGGCGCACCCTCGGAATCCGAAACCTCGGCCTTGCCCTGGTCGGCAGCACCGTCCGCGGCGCCCGTGCGCTCACTCGACGTCGCAGCCTGAGCCACAGCCTCGGCAATGCTCTCGGCGCCCTCGGCCCACAGCTGAGCCGGCGTGGTGCCAAAGGCCATCGCGAAGGCCAAGAATGCCACCAGGCCGCGCTTGGCTACGCCGCGTGCAATCGCGCCACGGCGATGCAGCGAGGCGCGCTCGCGCTCGTCCTCAAACATATCCATTTGTCCCCCATTGTCTGTACTTGGAGCATTGCCCAACGGCTGCCCCACGTCATCGCGCATGTTACGCTCGAGTTCCCCCATCGGGGTCCCCTTCCCTCCAGAGCCCTATGCACACCGGCGGCATACGCCGCAGCCGCATGCAAGATGGGAGGCGATCCGACTTAACCTTAACGGCTCAGGCGCGTCGTCCGATCTGCGACGCAAACATCCCGAGCCAAGAGGAATTACGGTTACTGGTACAGCCGGGGACTTGCACCCCGATTCTCCCAAACGCGCAGGAAAACCGCGCGTTCGTGCGTCTCCGCACCACCATCTAGGCCATCGATTATTACCGTCAAAATGGTATCACGCAAAAGGGCCCCGCACACAGGCGAAGCCCAAGGTAAAAGCTATTGTTTGCGATAGGAAAATGCGGTGACGGTCGCAGCCTCTAGTGCTTGCCGCCGTGACTGTTGAGCCAGATATTGCGGCCCAGCATAAGCGCCAGCACCAGCGCGCTCACGTAGCCAAAGAAGCCGATGACCGGAATGCCGAGGACAACCGGCTCGATGCGCGCGTAGTACACCACCGACGAACCGATAAACAGGCCAGCGATAACGATAGCCATCGACATACGGTCGATAATTCCGCCCAGCTGTCGCAGTGCCTTATCGCTGCTCATGATCTGCGTGTTCACCTTAAGCTGGCCGCGCGTGAGCATGCGCGAAGCCAAGCCCAGATACTCGGCCGCCTCGAGCGAGCCTTTTGCCGCGCGATAGCTGCTCGCGGCAAGATCGCGTCCCATATCACGCACGCGCGCATAGGTGCTTTTTTCGTTTTTGATGTGCGTCTGGATGATCTGGATCATGTTGACGTTGGGCATATACTCGGTCAGCAAACTCTCGAGCGTCACCATGCCGCGGGCGAACATCGTCACCACGCTCGGCAGCTCAACATCGTTTTTGCGCGCCAGGTTTAGCAGCGAGGTCAAAAACTCGCCGATATCCAGATCTTTAAGGTCAAGACCCGCAAAGTCGGCGACGATAAAGTCCAAGTCGGACAAAAAGGCCGAATGATCGAGCTCGGCCGAGTCGCCACGCGTCACGGCGAAGCGCATGAGCGAATCCTTGAGCTTGGGCACGTCACCCTCGGCCACGGCGAAAATCATGTCCTTAACGATGCCACGATCGTGGCTCGACATGCGTCCGACCATGCCCAAGTCGATAAAGTAAACGATGCCGTCCTTGAGAATGATGTTTCCCGCATGCGGGTCGGCATGGAAAAAGCCGTCGTCGAGCACCTGCGTCGAGTAGTCCTCGACAATCGCGGCACCGATCTTTTCCAAGTCATAGCCCTCGGCCACCAAGCGTTCAGGATCGGCGATCGAAATGCCGTCGACGTAGTCCATAACCACCACGTGCTCGGTGCACAGGTCCAGATAGGATTTAGGGCACGTCACGCCA
This sequence comes from uncultured Collinsella sp., assembly GCA_902467875.1. Taxonomy (GTDB): domain Bacteria; phylum Actinomycetota; class Coriobacteriia; order Coriobacteriales; family Coriobacteriaceae; genus Collinsella. The sequence continues at coordinate 1,799 of CABQWP010000093.1, forward strand.
TGAACGCTCTTATGGAACTCGTAGAAGTCGTTGAGGTTTTTGGCCTCGGCCAAAAAGTTGGTCTCCTCGCGAAACGAGGTCCACAACTCCTCGACTACGCCGTGCAGGTCAACGAATTGATCGGTGTTGACGAACTTGGAAACGATACGCACCACCGAGCGGATGATATCGATGTCCTGTGCCATAACCTGCTGCGCACCGGGGCGCTGCACCTTGACGGCCACGTCCTCGCCCGTCACCAGACGAGCGCGGTGCACCTGCGCGAGCGACGCACTACCGAGCGGGTTGGGGTCGATCGCATCGAACATCTCCCCCAGGCGCAGGCCGTATTCTTCTTCCAGACAACTGAGTACGACCTCGTACGGCACCGGTTCCACGTCGGAGCGCAGACGACGCAGCTCGTCGCAAAAGCGTTGCGGCAGAATCTCGGACCGGTTGGCCAAAATCTGCCCCATCTTGACGAACATGGGGCCGAGTTCCTCGAGCAGGCGGCGCAAACGAACCGGCGTGAGGTTATCCCACACGCGGTACTTTTTGACCAGGCGAACAATCTGCCCAATGCGTTCGCGACGACCCGCCGGCGTGAGATGGTATTCCTCGTCCGGCGCCATCGCGTCGGGCTCCTCGGGCACCATATCGACAGCGCGCGGCTTCTTGCGAGCGCCCGAGACGGCGGCGTCGACCTCATCGACAACCGCCGCCTCGTCACCCAAGGGATCTAGATTGTTGTAATCGGTGGTGGAATCTGCCATCTGCGCTGCTACTCGGCCTCTTCGGTATCCTTCGCATCGTCGGGCTCAACGGACTCAACGGGCACCGAAGTCACGTTGTCCTCGACCGAATCGACGATGTCGCGCACATGGGCCAGGAAGGCCGTGCGCTCGGGGGCGGTCATAACGCGGACGCGGGCAAGTATGAGCTCGTCGAGCACGCGCTGGGCCGCGGTCTCGCCCTGCATGCCCAAGCGCTCGGTCAGATCGGAGATGGTACCGCCGGCCTGCTCGAACATGTCGGACACGCTGCGGGCGATATCGGGGGTGGCGGTGTCCTTGCGGACCTGCTCGCCCTTGGTGTTAAGGTCGTCGAGGACCTTCTTGCCGCCTTCGACAGCAACGGCGGCAGCGCCAAAGCCCACGTTAATGGCGCCGTTAACAAGCTGATCGAGTTTCATAACCATGGTTGTCTCCAATCACAAACAACTGCATTGGCGTTCTTGTACCCAAGATTGAGCGAAAGCGACAAAGCGTTTTAGCGCTATTCGATCGACGGGAAATCCCTACCTCACGTTGTCGTTCATCGCGAAGGAGTTCTTCATGGCACAGCTCGTGGTGTAGAGCACCTTGCCCAACAGGGCATCGGTCTCCACGCGCACGAGCTCGGCAAAGGCCTCGTTGGCGCGTGCAAGCTCGGCAGGCACCTCGGCCTCAGGCAGAGCGGCTACGGCAGCATCGACGTCATGGATCTGCTTGTGGCCCATGCCACCGACCTTCTCCTGATAATCCTCGACCGCGCGACCGCACTCATGGAAGCGGACGTCGGCCAGCGCGCCGATCAGGCGGTTGGCCCAGTAGAAGTTTTCGGACGTCACGCGAGCCTGCGTGTCGGCATAGTACTCGGGCATGGTCTCGACGTTGGCGTACAGCGGAACCAGCGCGTTAAACGAGTTGGAGCCAAAGGCCATCCACTGCACGGCGCGGAAGGCCGGCTGCGCATAGGGGCGCAGCTGCAACACGGCAAGCTGGCTGTTGCGATTGATGCCGATGGGGCGATAGGCGCCACGCGTAGCGGGCGTGCCCTTGCTGCCGTAGCAGTCGTACTCCGTACCCTGGTAGTGGCTCGAAAGCACGTACTTGATGTCCTCGATGGTCACCTTGCGCTCGGGCACACGGCTCCAGGGGATGTCGTCGCTCTCGGGCGTGTAGTCGGCCTCGGGACCATCCCACACGTCGCTGGGGTTGAGGCAGCGCTGCATGTACCAGGCGCGCGGCGTGTTGTAGACATGGTCGCTGTCGCTATGCGAGCCAAAGGCCTCGCGCGGGTTAAAGACCGTCGCCGGACCGTCGCCCTCAACGCCCAGCGTCAGGTCCAGATGCCACTCGGCCATCCAGGCGCGCAGGTCGGCGGAGCACATGTGGTCGGCCTGGGCGCCCTCAGCGTCATCCAGGTCAAAGCTGTCGATACCCAGCTGGTTGGGCATGGTCACATAGGCGTCGTCAGGCACGCGCTTGGCAATCCAGTGGTGGCCGCCGATGGTCTCGAGCCACCAGATCTCGTCCACGTCGCT
>CABQWP010000094.1 GCA_902467875.1 uncultured Collinsella sp.
GCCGTAACCGGCAGTGTCTGCAACGCCAGCCAAGCGTCCACACCGCCCGCGATATCGCCGGACTCGAGCGCCGCGTACAGCGCACGCTCCCCTTCAACAAGCTCGCGCGAGCGACGGCAACGCGAAAGCAGCACGCGCCCGCCGCCAACAAGCATTACGGGCGAATAGGACAGCACCACGGCATGGTCCCCGGCACGTAGCGGCAGCGAGTTTTCCAAGCGCACCTGAACAATACGGGTCTCGCCCACCGCCATGGGGGCCTCGCCCTCCATGAACATGATGCGACCGACAACCTCGGCCGTACCCGCCATCACGTGCACACGTGCACCCGACTCGAGCACGCGCGGCTTGGCTCCCTCGCGACCCAAATACGTAAACGTCATCATAAAGCGCATCGTCTGTCCAAAGTGGCCCGTCACGCCGAGCATCTCACCGCGATCGAGCGCGGCGACACCATCGCCCACCAAGTTGAGCGCCACACGCTGACCGGGCAGCGCCTGCTGCGTGTCGCCATGCACTTGGATCCCGCGCACGCGACAGACCGTACGCGACGGCAGCGCGACGAGCTCATCCCCCACCGCGACGGGCGCATCGTGCAACGTTCCCGTCACCACGGTACCGGCGCCCTTGATCGTAAAGCAGCGGTCGATTGGTAGACGCGGTGCGGCATCGGTGAGCTCGGCACGGTCGCGGCAGGAATCCCAGCAAGCGGCAACCTGCTCGTCAAGCGCAACCAGTAGGTCATCGATCCCCGCGCCGGTCTTGGACGACACGGGCACGATCGGCGCGTCCGCAAACACGGTACCCGACAAAAAGTCATCGACATCGAGCTCGGCAAGCTCGGTCATCTCGGCGTCGGCCAGATCACACATAGTCAGCGCCACCACCATATGCGTGACGCCCAGCAGCTCCAGCACATGCACGTGCTCGCGGGTCTGCGGCATCACGCCCTCGACGGCCGAAACCACCAGCACGGCCACGTCGATACCTGTGGCACCCTGCACCATGGCGCGCAAGTAATGCGCATGGCCCGGCACGTCAACCAGGCCCACGATCTTGCCACTCGGCAGCGCCAGCTCGCCAAAGCCAAGCTCAACGGTCATGCCGCGACGGCGCTCAACTTCCAGGCGGTCGGGGTTATTACCCGTCAGCGCCTCGATGAGCGCCGACTTACCGTGATCGACATGTCCCGCCGTACCTACGATAACGGGGCATTCCACCAACGCTTCGGCCCCACTCATCGGCGCACCGCCTTCTCAACGCATGCGGCAAGCGTCGACGCCGCCGTCTCGATATCGCGGTCGCCCACGAGCGTGCGCACATCAAACAAAATGCGATCGTGCGAGGTTCGCGTGACAACCGGAGTGTCGAAGTCCTGGACAAGCGAGCGCTTGAGCGCGTCGACCGTCAGGCGCTCGTCAACAAGACGTACGGCAACGCACATCGTGGGCAGCTCCACGGTAGGCAGCGAGCCGCCGCCGGGCGTCGAGGACTCCTCGACAATCTCCAAATCAACGGCGCACGGGCAACCGGCCTTATCGAGCCCGGCGACCATACGATCGCGCAGCTTGCGGGCACGTCGCTCCAGATGAGCCTGCGGAAGCGTGAGCATGTTGAGCACCGGCACCTCGCGATGGGCCACATCCGCCCCATCCATGTAAATGCGCAGTGTAGCCTCGAGCGCCGCCAGTGCTAGCTTGCCCGGGCGCAGGGCGCGCATAAGCGGATGCGACCCACAGGCCTGGACCAGATCGCGACGGCCCATGATAATGCCCGCCTGTGCGGCACCGAGCAGTTTATCGCCCGAGCACGACACCAGATCAAGCCCTGCCGAAACCGAAGACGGCGTGGTTTCTTCGCCGCCGCGCACCAAGATGTCGTCAGGCAACAGTGCGCCCGAGCCCTGGTCTTCATAGAACAGCAGGCCGTGCTTATGGGCCAGTGCGGCGAGCTCCTTTGAGCTCACTTCCTCGTGAAAACCCTCGATGCGATAGTTGGAAGGATGAACCTTCAAGATCATGGCCGTTTCGGGCGTGATGGCGCGCTCGTAGTCGCCCAGATGCGTGCGGTTGGTGGCGCCGACCTCGACGAGTTTGGCGCCCGAAGCCGCCATGACATCGGGGATGCGGAAGCTGCCGCCGATCTCGACAAGCTCGCCGCGGCTGACGATAACCTCTTTGCCCGCGGCATGAGTCGCCAGCACCAGCAGCACCGCGGCGGCATTGTTGTTGACGACCAGCGCATCCTCGGCACCGGTGAGTGAGCGGATCAGTTGCGCGGCATGCTCCTTGCGCGACCCGCGCGAGCAGGTGTCGACGCTGTACTCGAGCGTGCTATACCCGCGCGCAACCTCGGCCACGGCCTTGGCGGCCGATTCCGCGAGCGGGGCGCGACCCAGATTGGTATGGATAACGACACCCGTGGCGTTGACGGCAGGACGCAAGCTCGGCAGCGCGGAGCGATGCGCACGCCACTCGATGGCCGATGCCAGCTCGCGCTTGGAGCGCGGATCGGCGCCGGCACGAATCGCGGCGCGCTCCTCGTCGAGCTCGGCCGTGACGGCGGCATGCACCACCGCGTCGCAGGTCTCCCCCGCCGCCTTCACTACCGGCCACTCGGCAAGCAGCTCGTTGACGGAAGGAATGGCGCGCAGACGGGCGCGCACCTCATCGGACATGTTCTGGCTATCGCTCATGTGCGGCCTTTCAAAAGAAACGTGGATCAGTCGAATACGTCAGCTGAGTCAATTACTCGTCATTATCCCCGCGCGCCGTGATTTTTTCCACGCGAACGGCGTTTTCCTGGGTGAGCGCGGCACCCGTCAACGGGTCCCAGCGCAGCGGCGTGTGGTCGAGTGGCCCGACGCCCAGGGCCTGAGCGCCACCGGCATCGGCGTCAAACGAACGCCCACCGGGGGCGGCCGAGGTGAAGATGCACGCCGGATGCAGATACGGCGTCGTCTCCACGCGCACGCGATCGCGGCCCATGTCGCTCACAAGCTCGACAACCTCGCCATCGGCGATACCCATGTGAGCGGCGACATCGGCGTTCATCTGCACGGCGTCCAAGTCCGACCCCGCCTCGGCGGCACCGGCCGCTGCGAGCCTGCGCGAGGTATGCGACTCAAAGGGTCGATTGCCACTAATGAGGCGAAACATCCCCGGGTTGGGCTCCACCATCGGCGCGATCCAACCTGGCACGCGTCCCATGCCGGCACGCTCCCATACATCACTTGCCAGCGCAATCTTGCCGCCGGCAAGCGGAATCACCGGCTCGCCCGTGCGCATCGGCAGCGCCATGCCCGTATCGGCCCAGCCGCGCTCCTTGAGCTCGTCTAGTTCGATCCCGAAAGGCGCCACCTGGGCAGCCGCCAGATCGTCAGACGTGAACTGGAAATACTCGCCCACGCCACAGGCCTGCGCCAGACCGGCAAAGATCTCCCGCCCCGGTCTCGTGTCGTCATGCTGCACAGGCAGCACGGCGTTGCGGTAGAACACGCGCGCGTCGTTGCGGCCCACGACCGTACCCACGCCGCGGTCGGCCTCCAGATACGTCACGTCGGGCAGTACGAAGTCGGAAGCGCGCGCCGTCTCGGACCAGCGAATATCAATTGTCACGAGCAAGCCGAGCTGCTGCAAGATGCCCAACCAAGCCTGCGCATTGCCGTAGCCCGCGCCGGGGTTACTGGCATAGACGATGAGCCCACGCAAATCGCCGGCAAGAATCGACTGACCGATGGTCGTGCACAGGCCGCGCATCGGATCGACCAGTGGATAGCGTTCGGACCCCAACTTGGGCTCACGCGGCATCGACGGCGTCGCGAAACGCGTAGGGTCCAAATCGCCCAACACAAGCGGCGTGGGCGGATTGAGGGCACCGCCCTCATGCCCGATGCAGCCCAGCAGCACATCGACCAAGCAGATAGCGCGCGCGGTCTGGGTGCTATTGGCATACGCGATACCGATGCCGCCATGAAAGCCCGCATCCACCACAGCGGCAGGCGCGGCGGCAGCG
>CABQWP010000095.1 GCA_902467875.1 uncultured Collinsella sp.
TGGTGCGCAAAGTGGCGCCTTGGCTGATTCTTCCCGCCATGATCGGCGGCGCGGCGCTGCTCGCCGACGGCATCCTCACCCCCGCCGTCACGGTTACCACGGCCATTGAGGGCCTGCGCACTATCGAGTGGGGCCACGCGCTATTGGGTGACGGGCAAACCAACGTCATCATTATTACCATCATCATTATCTGCGGCCTATTTGCCATGCAGCGCGCCGGTACCTCGTCGATCGGCAAGCTGTTCGGCCCGCTCATGACACTGTGGTTCCTGTTCCTGGCAGGCGCCGGCCTGTTCAACATGCTCGGCAACCTGTCCATCTTGCGCGCGCTCAACCCCATCCGCGGCATCATGTTCCTGTTCTCGCCCATCAACCACTCGGGCATCATGGTGCTCGGCTTTGTCTTTCTGTCGACGACCGGCGCCGAGGCCCTCTACTCGGACATGGGTCACGTGGGCAAGGCTAACATCTATGCATCCTGACCGTTTGTTAAGGCGGCCCTCATCCTCAACTATCTGGGTCAGGGCGCTTGGCTGCTCGCCAACAACTCCAATCCCCAGATGCTCGCGATGGACATCGTCAACCCGTTCTACATGATGCTTCCCGAGCCCCTGCGCCCCTTTGCCATCGTGCTTTCAGCCGTGGCGGCCATCATCGCCTCGCAGGCGCTCATCACCGGCTCGTTCTCGCTGGTATCCGAGGCCACGCGTCTCAACCTTATGCCGCATCTGCGCATCCACTACCCCAGCGACACCAAGGGCCAGCTCTATATTCCGCTCGTCAACAACATCATGTGGGTCGGCTGCATCTTCATCGTGCTGCTATTCCAGAACTCCGAGCGCATGGAGAGCGCCTACGGCCTCGCCATCACCGTGACCATGCTCATGACCACGACGCTTTTGACGAGCTACATCGCCGGCATCCTCAAGCACAAGCTGGGTGCCTGCGTCTTCGCCCTGCTCTTTGGTGCCATTGAACTGTGCTTCTTCGCTTCGTGCCTCACCATGTTCTTTGACGGCGGCTATGTCATGATCTTCTTGGCCTCGCTGCTGTTTGGCCTTATGTATGTGTGGCGCCGCGGCACCGCCATTGAGCGCACGCAGACGATCCTGTTGCCCGTCTCCAAGTACATCGACCAGCTCAATCGCCTGCGCAATGACGAGACCTATCCCGTGCTCGCTGACAATCTGGTATTTCTCACCAAAAGCCCCGACCCGCTCACGCTCGACCGCGACGTGCTCTATTCCATCCTGGACAAGCACCCCAAGCGCGCTAAGGCATACTGGTTCATCAACGTGCACGTTACCGATGAGCCCTATACGCACGAGTATTCCGTTGAGACCTTTGGCACAGACTTCCTGTTCCGCGTGCGCTTGGACCTGGGCTTTAAGGTCAATCAGCGCATCAACGCCTATCTGCGTCAGATCGTCGGCGACTTGATGGCATCGGGCGAGCTGCCGCCGCAACATCACACCTACTCCATCTACGAGACGCGCGGCAACGTAGGTGACTTCCGCTTTTGCATGCTGCGCAAGATGCTTGCCCCCGAAACGGACATCAACCGCAATGACCACCGCGTGATGGCCATCAAGTACGCCGTCCGCCGCGCCTGCGGAAGCCCGGCACGCTGGTACGGTCTCGAAAACTCGGCCATCATCATTGAGTACGTACCGCTGTTTGCCCGCATGCGCCCGGCCGTTAAGCTCGTGCGCACCCAGGTGCCGCTCGAGGTTCAGATCGAAGAGGCCGAGGAAATGGAAGTCGACATCTTCTCGGACGACTTGGTCAACGGCAACGAGGCCGGTAGGGACATGAACGTCGATCCCACCGAGCTGCTCGAGAGCGTCGCCGATACGCCCGAACAGCAACAGCTCGACGGCCTCGAGAGCGAACAGCTCAACGATGCCAACTTCTAGCGACGTCACAAATCAACGACGGCGGCCCTGCGCCTCACGATCTGCCAGGGCCGCTTTTGTCTACGTTTTTGGCCAGGTAAAACACCTTTGAGGCTTTACCTGGGCGTAATCGTAGACTGCTATTCGGCATTTCCGGGGCTAGACAACCGCCTGGCCCCAATCGGTCATATAACCCTAGCCCACATTGAAATGCCATCGAAAAAGAAGCAGGCTATAGAGACTGGTCTCTCACCCACTCGATGAGTTCGGGGATCGCATAAGCGTATTGCCAGGTAAAGTTATGAGTGTTTCCACCCTGGACCGTCTTGTCGGTGCTATCGAGAGTTCCCTTCTCTACATGAAGGAAAACGACATGCGCCCCATCGGTCACCGCTTGTTTACAGGCCGAGGAGCAGACATCCGAGAGCTCGACCATAAGCTCATCGAGCGTCTTCTGGCTGCTAGCCGCCTTGGCTCCTTCCTGGTTACCCGAAGGGTTTTTCTCTCCCGTTGCGTCGTAATCAATCCACAGGCCACTCGTATGTCCTTCGCCGTCATAGTTATAGGCGCAATTCAGCTGCTTCTCAACATAAGGAATTCCGATACTCGCGACGCCCTTCTCGGGATCCGTCATGCCGCCATAGGAATTGGAATCGTCTTCAGAAACGAATATCACCATGGGCGTCTTGGCAATCGGAGTCATGTTGCCTTGCCCGGCAACGAGCATAAGCGCTGCAAAGGAATTGTCATCGGGATGCTTGGAGGCATATTCGATGAGGGCCATGCACCCGGCAGATTCGCCCGTCCCGTAAATGCGATCCGGATCGATTGAGTAACCCTGGTCGATCAGGTCCTCGATTACATGCAGGCAAGTCTCGATATCGCAACAAGTTCCAGCGATCGTCAGCACAAATTGTGACCCATCAGCCCAGGCAAGGGCTCCCAGACCTTGACGAAGATTCACCCTCACATCGCAGGTGGTTACCCCCGCATCCGGCAGGAAGAGCGTGATGGGGTATTTCTTTGCCTTGTCGTAGTCGTCAGGCTGTGCCAAGGCAAACGAAGCATGGAATCCAGTTTTGGGGTCATCGTAGGTCCCTGCAACAAACTTGTCTGCCTCGGAGTTGAGAACAGTCGAAGCCACGAGATATCGGGAGGATGTCTCGTCGCCTGTAAGCTTTTTACCTGCAGAATCCTTGAGATCCTTTATTTGGGCGATTTTGACGCAACCGCTATCAAGGGATACGGGACCGTTTGAGCCTACGCACCCACGCGTCATCTGAAACATCAACGTCTGTGCGCCCGCATCTGCTGGATCGAGCTCGACGATGACGTACGTTCCCTTGCTTTTGCCCCCTTCATCACTCAGCTCGGCTTTGTCGTTTACATAGGCAGTGACAATCGAGCGTCCCAAAACCGAGAAAGATCCCAGCCCCTTTTCCTGAGCCTGTTGACCGATGCCGCCATGTCCGGGATCAACCGAAGACGCATCGACATCCACGTCGTATTCAATCGCCACGCCGACAATCTTCTCTCCGATTGCATATGTTTTCGCAAGTGCAGAAACAGAGATAATGTGCTCGTAGAATTCGCTAACGTCGCTATCCGTGCCACCCGATTTGCCGTCGCTATCAACCTTCAGTGCATCATCCTTGCCGGCAGCCACGCTTCCCGCGCCGCTTTCGCTTCCAGACGCGCAGCCAACAAGCATAGAGGCGGTGCCCGCCAGCATTGTGGCCCCACCGGCCGTTAAAAAGCTTCGCCGACTCATTTCGAAAGCCATTTTTATTGCCCCGTTCCCCAGCCCGCTTCTGACTGGATTTTCAGCATTTCTAATCAGAAATTAACGAAACGGAGTCCGTGCCTTCGAAGCGCCAAAACAGGGAATCCGTTGATGCCAGATGCCCGGCGCGCCGCTCGGAAGTAAAACTAAAGGAATTTTATATAATCTAAATGAGCCAATCGATTCGCTTTTGAACGGCTATTATTCCAAAGATGAATTGAAACCACCGTTTGTTTAATATATCTTGACAAAGTCATCGGCATCATGTTTGCCTTCAACTTCTGATCTACCAAGCGGCCCTGCGCCTCACCCGAGACGCCGGGGCCGTTCGCTC
>CABQWP010000096.1 GCA_902467875.1 uncultured Collinsella sp.
GCCGCTGCCGTAGGAAGACGAGGTGGCAAAGCGCGTGCCCGTCGGGGCGGCGGTAGATGCGACCTGATCATCGGTGATGGCGGCCATGGTGCCGGTGCCGGTAAGCTCGGCCTCGCGTCCGGTAGCCTCGTCACCGGCGCGCAGCAGGAGCGCGACGATGATAAAGCTCGCCAGCAGCGAGGAGCCGCCCTGGCTCATAAAGGGCAGGGTGACGCCGGTCAGCGGGATCAGGCGGGTGACGCCGCCCACGATCAAGAAGGCCTGGAAGCTGATGGCTGCCGTAAGACCCGTGGCGCTAAAGGCGGCGAGGTCGGATTTAGCGCGGGCAGCTGTGGTGAGGCCACGCACGGCAAAGAGCATAAACAGGATGAGCACGGCGCCGCCGCCCAAAAGGCCCATCTCCTCGCCGATAGCCGAGAAGATAAAGTCGGACTCGACGACAGGGATGTTGTTGGCCATGCCGTTGCCGATGCCAACACCGACCAGACCGCCATCGGCAAGCGAGAAGAGCGACTGGACGATCTGGTAGCCCTGGCCCTGGGCGTCCTTAAACGGATCGACCCAAACCTGGAAACGCACCTGAACGTGCGACAGGAACTTGTAGGCGCCCACGGCTCCGACGGCTAAGAGCGCAAGGCCGATAACGACATACGAAAAGCGCCCCGTGGCAACGTAGAGCATCAGCAAGAAGATGGTGTAGAACAGCACGGCCGAACCCAGGTCGCGTTCGAAGACGACGACGAGCAGGCACACACCCCACACGGCAAACAGCGGCAGCAGCAGTCGCAGACGAGGGATCTTAAAGCCCAGGATCTTGCGGTTGGAGATGGAGAGCAGCTCGCGGTTCTCGGCTAGGTAGCCGGCCAGGAACAGCACGATAAAGACCTTGGCGAACTCGCCGGGCTGGATGGTAAAGCCCGCGATGCGAATCCACAGCTTGGAGCCCGAGATCGTGGTGCCGATAAAGATAGGCAGCATCAGCAGGATGATGCCGATGATGCCAAAGGTGTACTTGTAGCGCATGACCACGTCGAGGTTTTTGACTAGTGCAAGCGTTCCCACCATGAGCGCCACCGAGACAAACAGGATGATGAGCTGTGAGATGGCGAGGGCGGGGGCGAGACGCGTCACGAACGTGATGCCGATGCCCGAAAGTATAAATACGATGGGTAGGATGGCGGGGTCGGCGCCGGGCGCCAAGATGCGCACGGCGATATGTGCCGCGGCGAAGGCGGCAAAGAGGCCGATCGGCACGGCGAGCGTCTCAAAGGAGATGGCAGCGCCCGCGGTGAGGACGTACATCGCATACAGCAGGATGACGGGGAACGCCGAGGCGATGAGCAAGAGCAGCTCGGTGTTGCGGCGACTCATAAGCGGCACTCCCTTTCTAATTCTTATCGGAGGCTTCGGCCTCGGCGAACTGTTCGGCGGTTTTCTCGGAATCTGATTCGGAGGTCGATCCCTGATTGGTGTTGTCGCGAATCGTTTGCGCGTCGATCACCTGGCGGGTCTGCTCCTCGTCGATCTGGTGGCGGTACTTGGATATCGTGTCCTGCGCATCGTCGACACTTGTTTGTGGAATGCCCGCCTTGAGGCGGTTTTGCGTGTCTTCGGGCAGGTCGGATAGCTTGATGCTGGTTTCGCTTTCGAGCCAGTGGAGCTTGAGTCCGAGCGGCTTGCCGGGCAGGCCGCGCCAGACGGCGACATTGCCCTGGTAGGTACCCAGGTAGTACGAGCCGGTGACACCCGTGTAGGCCCAGATGCCAGCTGCCAGCACAAAGACGAGGGCCAGAATGGCGGCGATAGTAATGTTGCGGCGACGCACGCGCTGCGCCTCGCGCATAACGCCATCGTCAACCAGGTCAACGACTACTACGGTCACGTTGTCGTGGCCGCCGGCAGCAAGCGCCGCGTCCACTAGGTTGTCGACGCAGATTTGCGCGGTTGAGGACTGCGTGGCGATGTTCTCGATATCGCTATCGGGAATCATGCTCGAAAGGCCGTCGGAGCACAGGATCAGGCGGTCGCCTTCCTCGATATGCAGAGTGAAGTGGTCGGCATACATGGCGGGGTCCGAGCCCAGTGCGCGGGTGATGACCGAACGGTTGGGGTGGACGCGAGCCTCGTCTGCCGTGATCTCGCCAGCGTCCACGAGCTCCTCCACGTAGGAGTGGTCGCGGGTCACGCGGATGAGCGTGCCCTCGTGGAGCAGGTAGGCGCGAGAGTCGCCCACGTGGGCGATGGCGAGCGTGTCGTTTTCGATGTAGGCGCAGGTGGCTGTGCAGCCCATGCCGGGCTTGCCCAGGCCGTTCAGGGCCGCCTCGATTACGGCGGCGTTGGCTGCCTCGACGGCTGCGGCCAGGCGTGCTGCGTCGGCGGACTGTGGGGCCGTCTTGGCAATAGTCTCGACGGCGATGGAAGAGGCTACCTCGCCGGCAGCGTGACCACCCATGCCGTCGCATACGCAAAAGAGCGGCGACTGCACCAGGTAGGAATCCTCATTGTGCGGGCGCACACAGCCAACGTCGGAGCGGGCGCCCCACATGAGTTGCGTGGTGGTGCCGGCATCATAGGTCGAGTCGGTCTCGATGCGCTCCTCGGTCAGGGGCTCAAAGCTCATGGTCGAGCCGGGGTCTTTGAGCTTGGCCTCAACGGCGGCAACGTCGATCTCGGCTGTGTCACCGGGAGAGACGGTGTCGGTCTCGGCGTTTGATTCGGAATTGTCGGTGTCCGGGGAGTCGGGCTCCTCGGACACGCGGGCGGTCGACTCGTCGTCTTGCGGGCTGACGTCTATAGGCTCGGGCGCCGGCGTAGACGCGGGCGCAACCTCGGATGCCGGGGCTATGGGAAACGCCGGCGCGGCGGGCTCGGGTGCCGCAAACACCGCAGCGCTCTCGTTGATTGCCGCGGCGACGGGCTCTGCAAAGTGAGCCGGCGCTGGGGTTGTTTCGGGCGCTGTGGGCTGTTCCGCAGCATGTGCGCCGATGGGCGCCGCTACGGCATCCTCTTCGTCCTCGTTATCGGCGAGATCCGAAATATCATGCGTTACATGCGAAAGAGGCAGGGAGAACACGGTGTCCTCGGGCTCCACGGGTGCGGAGCCCGCCGGAGCGGCGTGGGCCGGTGCAGCTACGGCGGCAGCCGGTGCCTCGGTCATAGTTGCGGACTTGTTCTCCTCGTCGATCATCGACGGTTCACCTTCATGACCACGTCGCCAATCTGGACTTCGTCGCCCTCACGCAGCGTCGCGGGCTCCACGAGCTGGCGGCCGTTGACGAGCGTGCCGTTAAGCGAGTTGAGGTCCTCGATGATGAGCGCCGGGCCCTGCAGCGAAAAGCGCGCATGCGAGGCCGAGACGAACGGTTCGTTGATGCAGATGTCCGAAGATGGCGAGCGACCGACGATGACGGGGCCGAGCATGTCTACGTGGATGCCGCGGATACCGCGCGGACCCTTGTCCACATCAATCGTCCAGATAGCCGAGTCGCGGCGCTGCCCGCGCACAAGTCCCACGCCGGTCTTCATGACGGCGAACAGGAAGATATAGAGCAGGGCGACCAAGACGATGCGGCCTGCAAAAAGGACGATATCGATGTTCATAAGCGACTATCCCCTAAATTCAAAGGTACTCAGGCCAAACGTCAGCAGATCGCCGTTGCGCAGTGGGCAGCGCGTAATGCGGCGGTTGTTGACGAGCGTGCCGTTGGTGGAATTGAGGTCCTCGATCGACCAATCCGAGCCCGTAAAGGTGAGCTGGGCGTGGCGGCGCGACACGTTGGGGTCGCGCAGGGCAATGTCGGAAACTGAGCGCTCGCGACCGATGGTCACCTGTGCGGAGGTGATGCTATGGCTCTCGCCGCTCACGACGTCGACGAGCTGGGCGAGCGGGCGCTGCGGGGCGCGAGTGCTCGCCATGTTGGAGGCGATGCCGGCTGCGGCGCCTAGGCCCACGGCGGCACCGGTCGCGGCGGCTCCGCCCATGCCGGCAAGCGCGTCGCGCGAGACGGTCTGC
>CABQWP010000097.1 GCA_902467875.1 uncultured Collinsella sp.
CATGGTGAACCCGGGGGCGCGCGCCCCCCCCGGCGCCGCCGCCCGCGGCTACAAGGTGATCATCACCATGCCCGAGACCATGTCCGTCGAGCGCCGCAAGCTGATGCAGGCATACGGTGCGCAGCTCGTGCTTACCGACGGCTCCAAGGGTATGAAGGGCGCCATCGCCAAGGCCGAGGAGCTGCAGAAGGAGACTCCCAACAGCATTATCGCCGGCCAGTTTGTGAACCCCGCCAACCCCGCCATTCACAAGGCCACGACCGGCCCCGAGATCTGGGACGACACCGACGGCAAGGTCGACATCTTCGTCGCCGGCGTTGGCACCGGTGGTACCGTGACCGGCGTGGGCGAGTTCCTCAAGGAGCAGAACCCCGAGATTAAGGTCGTCGCCGTCGAGCCTGCCACCTCCCCGGTGCTCTCCAAGGGTCAGGCCGGCCCGCACAAGATCCAGGGCATCGGCGCCGGCTTTGTGCCCGACGTCCTCGACACCCAGGTCTACGACGAGATCATCCCCGTCGAGAACGACGACGCCTTTGCGACCGGCCGCGCCGTGGGCCACAAGGAGGGCGTGCTCGTGGGCATTTCGTCCGGTGCCGCCGTGTGGGCCGCGCTGCAGCTGGCCAAGCGCCCCGAGAACGAGGGCAAGACCATCGTGGCCCTGCTTGCCGACACCGGCGAGCGCTACCTGTCCACGGCACTGTTCCAGGACTAAGGGCCCGTCACTTGTCGATAGGCCCATGGCATGCCGGCCTATCCTCTCTTCTGGCTGCCTGAGCCCATCTCGTTAGGGTGTCCCACGAGACGTCCGAACTTGCTACAATGTCTGCGGCGCGGAACCAGCCTCCCGCGCCGCTTTTCTTTTTTGGCCACATGCCACCAAGGAGAACCTCCCCATGCACAACAAGCGCGTGCTCGTCGCCATGAGCGGCGGCGTCGATTCTAGCGTGACCGCGTACCTGCTCAAAAGCCAGGGCTACGAATGCGTCGGCGCCACCATGCGCCTCACCTGCCCCGCGCCCGATCCCGTCACGGGCATGAGTAAGGTCGACCGCGACATCGCCGATGCAAAGGCTGTCGCCGAGTGCCTGGGGATGCCCCACCATGTGCTCGACCTGCAGCAGGCCTTCGACCGCAACGTTATCGAGCGCTTCGTGACCGCCTATCAGGAGGGGCTGACGCCCAACCCATGCATCATCTGCAACCGCCACATTAAGTTTGGCGCATTGCTGGATGCGGCGCTGGATATGGGCTGCGACTACATCGCAACGGGTCATTACGCCAAAACAAGCCAGACAGTAGACGGCACCTGGCAGCTGCATCGCGGCGAAGATCCCAAAAAGGACCAGAGCTACTTTTTATATTCGCTTACGCAGGAGCGCCTGGCGCACGCGATCTTTCCGCTGGCAGGCCTAGACAAAGAGCGCGACGTGCGCCGCATAGCCGCCGAGCAAGGCTTTACCAACGCCCAGAAGGCCGAAAGCGAGGACATCTGCTTTATTCCAGACGGTGACTACGCGGGCTATATCGAGCGCCGCTGCGGACATCCCGCTGCACCGGGCGACATTGTGTGGCGCGACGGCAGCGTGGTCGGACGCCATAACGGCGCGTTGCGCTATACCATCGGCCAGCGCAAGGGCTTGGGCGTCGCGATGGCGCATCCCGTGTATGTGACGGGCGTCGATGCCGCCAACAACACCGTGCATCTGGGCGAGGCCGAGGACCTAACGGCCACAGCACTCACGGCCGACGACTGGATCTGGAGCGCGCCGGCAGAGCGCATGGAGGCCGAGCTGGATGCCGGCGGCATTCGCGTAGGCGCCAAATACCGCTACCGTCAGAAAGACCAGGCAGCGACCCTTACGCGTGACGAAGACGGGCAAATGCTGCTAACTTTTGACGAGCCGCAACGAGCCATCGCCCCCGGACAAGCCGTTGTGGTCTACCGCGGCGACATCGTCTTCGGCGGGGGCACGGTGACCGGCGCACTTAAGTAGCCCCATCCCCTTCATAAATTGCGGTGAAATAGGGACTGTTTAAGCGTTTAAAACCGCCAAACAGTCCCTATTTCACCGCAACTTAGAGAGGACGGCCTCGGTCGGTACTGCCGTATCAGCCGAGGCCGCTGCATCGCTAGCGCTGTACGTAGGCGCGGACGAGCTCGAAGGTGTTGCGCACGCCGTCCATGTGGCTACGCTCGTAGTTGTGGCTCGCATACACGCCGGGGCCGATCAGACCATGGCGAATGTCGTAGCCGGCAGAGAGCGTGGCTTCGACGTCCGAACCGTAATGCGGATACACGTCGATAGCGTAATCGAGCTCAAGCTCGCGCGCGATATTGGACAGCGCCGTCACCAGGTCGTAGTTGTACGGACCGCCCGAATCCTTGGCGCAGATCGACACCATGTGCTCGGTGCAGCCTAGGTCGTCGCCCACGCAGCCCATGTCAACGCTGATCATCTCGCGCGTGTCGGCCGGCACGAAGGCGCCGCCGTGGCCCACCTCCTCGTACACGGTAAAGAGCAGCGAAACCTTACGCGAAAGCGTCACCTCGCCAGCGGCGACGGCACGCGCCAAGCCCAACAAAATGGCGGCCGATAGCTTGTCATCCAGGAAGCGGCTCTTAATGTAGCCGCTCTCCGTCACCGTCGTGCGAGGATCCATAGCGATGATGTCGCCGGTCTGAATACCCAGCTCGAGCACATCGTCCTTGCTGTCGACGTTCTCGTCGAGCAAGATCTCCATGTTCTTCTCGATGGTCTTGACCGGCTCGTCGGCCACGTGCGCCGAAGGCTCGGTGTTAAGAACCACGCCCGTGTAGACATTGCCGTCGCGCGTGTAGACGGTGCAGTTCTCGCCATCGGCCGTAGACCACTGATGCCCACCGAGCGTCGTGGGGCGCAGGCGGCCATTGTCCTTAATGGAACGCACCATGGCGCCTAGGGTATCGACATGGCTCGCCAGTACGAGCGGCTCGCCCTCGCCGCCAAGCTCAACGAGCACGTTACCCTTATTAGAACGCTCAGGCCCAAACCCCATATCGCGCAGGGTCTCCATCAGATAATCAGTCGCCGCACGGGTATAGCCGGTAGGGGAGGCAATAGAAGTCAGCGTCTTAAGCTGTCCTGCGATATAGGAGAGCGTCTCCTCTAGAGAAGCATCAATAATAGAAGTCATATGCATCCTTCCAAGTAAAACTAAGACCGAGTCCCGATTTTAACCGTTCTGCACGTGCAATGCCCCAGGAGCCGAGCCGCCTCCAGACGTCCCCGCACCGGTTTTGTGCACGTGCACGGTTTACAATCTCAATCTTGCATAAATCCTATTGGTATTTGCATAGAAATGAGGCATCTTTTTGCTTCGTCTCAGGGTGCCCCACCTTGGACCGTGCAAAAAACGGAGTATTCAGCACCGTGGGCCCCAACGGTCCCATCACGAACGACAAAACGACGCGGTTACAGCAGTGTTGCAGGTCGTCGCAAAGCAGAAACTCAGTAACAACCCCCTCCACTCATCGATAGCCCGCCCACAATGGCTGTCGATGGGCGCCTGCGGATCACTACCGCCCATTCACAACGTTATGCATTTTTAAGAGCTTGTTGAATACTCCCAAAAATGCACGCAGGGAAGTGCACCACCTATCCGCAGCGGGCAGTACGCCTTGGTTTTGTCCGTCTCAGGGCATCGACGCAGCACAAAAAGCCCCGCCGTGCGTAGCACGGCGGGGGCAGCGGGAAGTCCAAAGACCAAAAATGAGCACCG
>CABQWP010000098.1 GCA_902467875.1 uncultured Collinsella sp.
GACTTGCAGCGACGGACCTCAGGACGCTCTTACACCACGTCTGCGCGCGCCACCGTTGTAGGGGTCGCTCGGACGTCATTTTGGGTGGTTTTGCCTGCTACTAAAATGGTAACAGTACTCATATTTGCCCTTTTTTGCCCACAGACCTTTGAGGGTGCGGCGAAAAGGGCTTGTTTTGATTGTTTGGGGCAGGCACGAGGCGCGGAAACGATGTCTGGAGCGACGGAGCGGCCTGGAATTCATCCGTAGAGGTCTTCATTGGCTGCGCCAGGAGTGTCCCTAACTGCCGGAGGGGGTGTCTGCCGTGGCAGACACCCCCTCCGGATGTGGGAAGTTTGCGCTGCAGGTTACTTGTCGGTGCCCAGCTTGTGCGGCTTGAGAGCGAGCGCATTGACGAGTGCGTCGGTGGCAGACTTGACGGCTGCCGGCTGCGGATCGTTGACGTGATCCTCGGGATGCACGGGCAGGTCCTTCTTGACGGCATCGTGGATCAAGTTGAGGTACTCAGTCACGCCAGTGGTCGATAGGTGCGTGCCATCGCCATCGAACAGGTCGTTGCGGTTGGCGCTGTATCCGTACCAGTCGATAACGCGCACGTTCTTGTAGCGCGTAACGGCGTTAGCGATGGCCTGGTTGGTAGAGCCAACCCACGGCTGCGGACTGCGCGTGTTCACAAACACCACAATACGCTTATCTCCTGCATCGGCCATGATGGCGTCGATTTGGTCGTCGGTTACCAAGCCGTTGGTGCCCAGCGCAAAGACCACGATCTTGCCGGCAAGGTTCTGTTGAAGATAGCCCTCAAATGTCGCACGGCCCGCATCGAACTGGCGGCCCTTTTCGGCATCGATATGGCTGTGCGGGAACACGCCGTCAAAGGAATCAACGGCGCGCAGCGACACGGAGTCACCGATCATCAACAGGTCGTAGGAGCCGTCGGGGAAGCCGTCGTTGTCCTTGTCGGTGTCGTCGGCCGCCTGCTGGTCGGTGGGTGCGGCGTTCTTGGCTTCCTTGTTCAGAACTTCGGCGCCCTCGCCGCTCAGCGCAGACGTCTCGGGCACAAAGATCAGGCCGCCCAGTGCAACGACCAACACGACAGCGCAGGCTGCACAGGCAGGGACGTGCGCGCGCACCCAGTTGGCGGGCGTGGCGGTGCCGTCGCGGAACTCGGATACGGTGCGCCCAAAGGCGCCCTTTCTAAACGGCGTCTCGATAAAGCGATATGAGCATTCGGCCACGGCGACCACCAACAGCACCTGCAAAATGTACTGCCACCACGGTGTATCGTTGATGTTGGCGACCGGGTTCATGAGCAACAGCAGGGGATAGTGCCACAGGTAGATGCTGTACGAGCGCTTGCCAACCCATACGAGCGGCTCGGCGGACAGCGCGCGGGCAACCATTCCCTGGGGCTGCACGCAGGCCGCGATGACCATGAGTGTGAGGATCGAGCACAGCAGCGTGCCTCCGCGATACTGGAACGCGGTGTAGCCGTTGGTGAGCGCGACCATGGCGGCAAGGCCAACCAGACCCACGAGGCCCAACACATCGATGGATGCGGGCGAGGACCAAAAGCGCACGAGGGCGCTCGGCTGTGCCGGGCCGGTCTCGGCTGATTCGTCGGCCTTCTCGCCAGGCTTGCCCTCGGCGTTCTTGCCGTGCTTGGCGGCGCCGGCCAGGCGATTGAGCCCCAAACGACGAGCGAGACGCACCGGCGCCAGGTCGCGATCGGGGATAAAGGCCATCCAGGCACCCAGCAGCAGCGAGAACACGCGGGTGTCGGTGCCGTAGTACACGCGGCTGGGGTCGGCGGCAGGGTTGTAAAGCACCATCATGGCAAGGGCAGATACCGCGGCAAGGCCCAGAACCACGCGGCGCGTGTTGGGCTTGCTCATGTGCATGGATACCATAGCGAGCAGCAGCGGGGGCCAAACCAGGTAGAACTGTTCCTCGATGGCGAGCGACCAAAAGTGCGTAAGCGGCGAGGGATCGCCCAGGGCGTTGAAGTACGAGACGTTTTGGGCAATCTGCCACCAGTTGTTGAAGAACAGCAGCGACGGCAGGATATCGGGGCGCATCTTGGTGAGCATCACGTGGTTGAAGACGGTGCACAGCGCACAGGTCACCACCACGACGGTCACCACGGCGGGGACCAGGCGACGGATGCGGCGGATCCAGAAGCTCTTGAGGTCGATGCGGCCGGTCTTAGCGACTTCGTTGAGTAGCAGGCGTGTGATCAGATAGCCCGAAAGCACAAAGAAGATCGTGACGCCGAGCAGACCGCCCTGCGCCCACGTGAGGTTGAGGTGATAGAGCACCACCGCGACGACGGCAAGCGTGCGCAGGCCGTCAAGGGCAGGGATGTAGCGGGACTTGGGGCGAGCAGGCGTCTGCTCCGCGGCGGGAGTGTTGGCGCGACCCGCGTTGTTGGCAGAAGCGCGATGGGGGCTCGCGGTGCGTCGCGGCTCGTTGGCACGGCGTTCGCTCTTCACGCGTTCGTGCGGCGCCGGCTCGTTGCCTGTGCGGCGTCGACCGCGCGAGCCCGATTGCGAGAGTTGTTCCATAAAACATCATCCAATGACGAGAATAATCAGCACGCCTTCATTGTAGCTGCCTGCTCCTGTGAATGCTTGCTGCTGGCGCAAGCTCAAGCGCGCGTCCACATCAAAGTGAACTAAAGTTATAGGGGGTGCGAGAGTGCACGATCGACGGCCGGCGGTGGGCATAAGGCCCGCAGATGAGGAGGTTTCCATGGCAGATCGCGGCATCGTTGCGGTGTTCGGCAGCATGAACATGGACCTTTCGGTGGCGTGCGAGCGCATACCGCGTGCGGGCGAGACCGTCGGCGGCAGCGGGTTTATCACCAACGCCGGCGGCAAGGGCGCCAATCAGGCTGTAGCTGCCGCGCGTATGGGCGCGTGCACGCACATGATCGGCGCGGTCGGTCGCGACGCGTTCGGCGCGTCGCTCGTGGTGGGGCTCCAAGACGCCGGCGTGGACTGTGACTTTGTAGTGCATCGCGATGACGTGGAGACGGGAACGGCGACCATCATTCGCTGCGAGGGCGACAACCGCATCATACTGTCACCGGGCGCCAACCATGCGCTTGCGGGCGCGGACGTTGCCTGCGCGTTGAGGCGTCTGGTGGCCCATGAGCTCGACGACGACGCCAGCGAGATTGCCCCGGCTGCCGGAAGCGTCTTTATCGCCCAGGGTGAATGTGACCTTGCGGCGACGGCCGAGGCGCTTGTTTGTGCTCACGAGCTGGGGTTCTATACGGTCTTTAATCCAGCGCCTGCCTGCGAGCTGCCTGCGGAGGTCTGGCCTGCGGTCGACCTGGTCTGCCCCAACGAGACCGAGTGCCAGGTTCTGACGGGCATTCTGCCCACGGATGATGCAAGCTGCGTCGCGGCGCTCAATGCGCTGCTCGACAAGGGTGCCGGGGCTGCGGTCATCACGTTGGGCGGTGCCGGCTCGGTTACGCTCGGCGATGGCGGTGAGCTGCTGCGCATGCCGGCACTTTCGAGTACGGTAGTCGATACCACGGCCGCCGGCGATACGTTTATCGGCGCGTTGGCGGCGGCTCGCCTAGGGGGGCCCGCGCTCGCGATG
>CABQWP010000099.1 GCA_902467875.1 uncultured Collinsella sp.
GCTCGTCACGTCGTGGGACGGGGGTTTGACGCAGTAGCCCTGCAGCCACTGGAAGGACGCCGCTCCCACCACGACGAGTGCGAGTTTGGTAACGAGCGGCAGCAGCGCATCGAAGTCCACCTGGCCCGCAGCAACGATCAGGTCGATGCCCTCACCAATGAGAATGGGCGTGTAGAGCTGCAGAATCACCGAGACAGCGGCACTCAAAAACGATGCCACAAACGAGACGCGGTGCGGGCGAACATAGCCCAGCAGGCGGCGGGTCACCGCACCCACGGGATAGCGCTCGGGATCGCCGAGCTGGCGCGGACCGTCACCCAGGTCGTTGAGGTTATCGTTGCCGGACACGTTGGCCGTCATCGTGGCGACCGAACCGGAGGAAGTGTACGGATTCATTTAGCAGCCCTCCTTTGCGCAGACGGATGTGGGGACGGTCGGGGCGCCTGGGGCGGGCGCGGGCGCCGTACTCCCCTGCTGACCCT
Organism: uncultured Collinsella sp.; assembly: GCA_902467875.1. Lineage (GTDB taxonomy): Bacteria > Actinomycetota > Coriobacteriia > Coriobacteriales > Coriobacteriaceae > Collinsella. The sequence continues at coordinate 483 of CABQWP010000099.1, forward strand.
CGAGCTCCTCGCGGCGAAGCTGCGACTGGCAAATCTCGCGGTAGAGCTGGCAGGTCGTGTAGAGCTCATCGTGCGCGCCCAGGCCCGCGACCGAACCGTGGTCAAGTACGCAGATCATATCGGCGTCGCGCACGGTCGAAACGCGCTGGCTTACGATCACCGTAGTCAGCGGCAGCCCGCCCTCAGCAGCGCCACACACGCTGCGCTCGCGGATGGCATGGCGAAGCGCCGCATCAGTCTTAAAGTCAAGTGCCGAGGCGGAGTCGTCCATGATCAGGACCTGAGGCGAGCCCACCAGGGCGCGCGCGATGGTCAGGCGCTGGCGTTGGCCACCGCTAAAGTTCTTACCGCCCGCCTCGACCGGGGTATCGAGCCCCTGCGGCTTGTTGCGCACGAACTCGCTCGCCTGCGCCATGTCGAGCGCCGCCCAGAGATCCTCGTCGGTCGCAGCCTCGTCGCGCCAGGTCAGGTTGCTGCGGATGGTGCCGCTCACCAGCGACGCACGCTGTGGAACGGTCGCGACCACACGGCGCAGCTGGTCGAGCGGCCAGGTGCGCACGTCGGCGCCCATCACACTCACGCTGCCGGTGCTCGCATCGTACAGGCGCGGGATAAGCGAGACGAGCGTGGACTTGCCGCTACCCGTACCGCCGATAATGCCAAGCGTCTTGCCCAGCGGGAGCTCCAGGGTCGCATCGTTGACGGCATTTGCCGCGCCCGCGCCAAAGGAGAAGCTCGCATGGCTCAAGCTCAGCGCGGGGACCGGAACAGCGCCACCCGCCAGTTCGCTCGGCTTGGGCAGCGCAACCGACTGATCGCCCTCGTCGGTGATGCTCGGCTCGCAGTTGAGCACCTCGTTGATACGCGAAGCACTCGCGCTCGCCTTGGTAAAGACCACGACCAGGTTGGCGACGTACACGATGGAGGTCAGGGTCTGCGTCATGTAGTTCACAAACGCCATGACCTGGCCCTGCGTAAGCTCGCCCACGTTGACCTGGATGCCGCCCACCCACAGGATGGCGCACACGCCCAGGTTCATCACCAAAAACGTGACGGGATTAAGGATTGACGAGAGCTTGCCCACCGCGATGGCGGTATTGGCCTGGTCATCGGCGGCTTGGGCAAAGCGCTCGCGCTCGTGATCTTCGCGTACAAAGGCGCGAACCACGCGGGCGCCCGAAAGCCCCTCGCGGCAAATGAGCGCGATGCGGTCGAGCTTTGCCTGCAGCTGCTTGTAGTACGGAATGCAGCGCGCCATGACAAACCAAAACACCAGGCCAATGGCGGGCGTGCAAATCAAAAAGATCATGCCGAGCTTAAGGTCGATGGCGAGGGCCGCGCACATAGAGCCCACCGCCAAGAAGGGCCAGCGGATGAGCATGCGCACGCCCAGCGCCACGGCAAGCTGCACCTGGTTGACGTCGTTGGTGATGCGGGTGATAAGCGACGGCGTGCCAAAGCGGTCGAGTTCGGCATAGCTCAACTTGTTGATGTGCTGGTAGAGCGCACCGCGGATATCGGTGCCCATGCCCTGCGAGGTGAGCGCCGCCATCTTTTGGCAGACGAGCGTAAACGAGATGCCGATCACAGCCATGGCGCCAAGCAGCATACCGTAGTGGACGACGGCGTTGACATCGTGTGCGCCAATACCCTTATCGATCATCTGGGCAATCACCAGCGGCGTCAGCAGGTCAAAGATCACTTCGATCAGCTTACACGCAGGGCCGATCACCATATACCGGCGAAACTTACCACCAAAACGCCTGAGCAGCTCAATCATGTATAGGCGCTCCCTATCATCATTCACACTCAATCCGAATCATGATAGTACGGTGAGCCCAAAAGAAGCGTAAACAACTCGTCATTTCTAATGGGATTCGGTTTCCAAAGAAGCGGAGAGGCGCGCACCCAGCCAGTGTCGGGTCGACCACTTGGTATACTTGCATTAGTGCTACCAAGTTAGTCGCCGACCCTTGAAATGAGGTGCCGAGATGAACGACATTCTCGCAAGAAGAGCAAGACGAGCAACTGCGGGCATCGCCCTTTCCGCGGCACTTGTCGCGGGAATCGCCCCCGCAACGGCGATAGCGGCAGAAACCAGCTCCCCCACCGCTGCAGTTGCCTTGCAGACGGAAGATGCGGCCGCCGCAAAAGAAAAAGCGTATGCAGCCATGCAGGAAGCGCTCAAAAACCTCGAGGCCGCAAAAGACGCCGCAAGTCCCGAGAAAATTGCGGAAATCGATACTAAAATTGCCATTTTTCAAAAGAACTACGACACTAATTTGGCGCGAGCTGCCATATATAAGGAATCCCTTCCTACCATGCAAGCGGACATCGATGCAGCCCAATCCGAATGCGATAAGGCCCACAACCGAACAAGAGACCTTGAGGCAGAATTAAATAAAATCCCCCACACGGATTACGAAACTAGATGGCAGTTGGAACTGGCGATCATGGATGCACAAGAGCAAGAATCTCGTTGTGAAGATAAGCTTGAGCACTGCCGAATGCGCCTCGAAAGTCAGAAAAGCCTGATTTATTTCTTAGAAAGCGAAGTAGAGTTTAATAAAACCCACCTCGACGGAGAAACAGCCAAGCGAGATGCGCTCCTCGATAATTTGAAAAAGGCGCAAGCGGCCTATGACGACGCCTGCAAGGCATACGAAGAGGCAAAAGCCGCGGCAGACAAGGCCACCTCGCCCGAGGTAACGCAACCGACCGAGACAACGCCTCCCTCCGGCTCGACGCAACCGGCCGAGACGACACAGCCCGCCAGCTCACCCTCGACCGGCAAAGACACCCTACCAAGCTCCACCAAGCAGGCGAACTCGAGCAGCGGCAAGCAAGCAGATACGACCGCCGGCAAGCTCGCGAACACGGGCGATGCAGCGCCGAGCGCAATAGCACTCGCAGGAATCGCCGCCATGGGACTCGGAATAACCGCCACAGCCACACGCCGCATCAAGAACTCAAAATAGCCGACAGAGCATTCTGCCTTCACCAATTCACAAGCCCAGAGACAAAAAGAGGCCCGTTTCCCCACCTGAACTGCGCCCCAAATCTTGGACGCCCTAAATAGCGACTAGGCCGCGAGGGCCT
>CABQWP010000100.1 GCA_902467875.1 uncultured Collinsella sp.
CGTGGGCTCAGGTGTCTTATTGGCATCCGCGAACCCGATGCCGCCATGAAAGCCCGCATCCACCACAGCGGCAGGCGCGGCGGCAGCGAGATCGCGCGCCGTGGCGACAATCTCTGCGGCCGGCACGTCGCACATCGACTCGGCCCACTCGGGCGTCCAAGCACTGGCCGCCTGCGCCAGCTCGTCAAAGCCTGTGGCGTAGCGGTCCACGAACTCGTGATCGTACAGGTCCTCGGATACCAGCACATGTGCGATACCCAGCAGCAACGCCAGATCGCATCCAGGACGTACGCGCAGCCAGCGGTCGGCAAGCGCGGCCGAGCCGCTGCGCCGGGGGTCAACCACGATGATCTTCGCCCCGCGCCGGCGCGCATCGTTGAGCGCGTCAACGGCCCCCATCGTCGACGAATCGACAATGGAACGCCCCAGGTACATGATGCAGTCGGTATGCGCAAGGTCGGAGGCGGGGCTATAGCCCAGGCTGTGCTCCCAACCGGTAAGTCTGCTTACCTCGCAGGCGCCATCGGCACCGTACACGTTGGGCGAGCCCAGCGCATGCATAAAGCGATAGGCCCAGTAGCGGTCGTACGAGGGCACACCAAGTGTCATGCCCAGCGCACGGGGCCCGCGCTCGTCAACAATTCCCAAAAGACGCTCGGCAATCTGAGCAAACGCCTCGTCCCAGGTAATCGCATCAAACCCCGAGCCATCCCGGCGGCGTCGCATGGGGTGCAAAATCCGGTCGCGCTCGTCAAACGGCATTGCCAGGCGATGGCGCCCGCGGGCGCACAGGGCACGCGCCGCGCACGGATGTCCCGGCACCGGCAACTCGGCCACCACGCGACCGTCCTCAACGCGTGCCGCAAAGGCGCAATCGGCATAGCATCCCCCGCATGTCGTCACCACGGAGCGACCGTCACGCTTCACAGCAGATGCCATCTCGATTACCCCTTTCATCAGTCAAACACAACAGGCCAAAAGCCCGGCAACGGGCCCCAGACCCAAAAAGCCTCCCGCACGGCAACGCCCCGCGGGAGGCCCAACGTCAAACAGACGGTATCTTACGCCTCGGACTTCTTGGCGTAGATAAACCAGTAGCCGAGCGCGACCAGAACCGCGCCGCCCACGATGTTGCCCAGCGTGGCGGCGGACAGGTTAAACGCAATGCCCGCGGCGTTGAGCGCATCGGCGCCGGCGACGTCGGCACCATAGCCGCACGCGTGCATCACGGCACCCATGGGCAAAAAGTACATGTTGGCAACGCAGTGCTCAAAACCGCAGGCCACAAAGGCGGCGATGGGCAGCAGAATACCCACAACCTTATCGACCACGGTCTTGCCGGCGGTGCCGATCCACACGGCCAGGCACACAAAGATGTTGCACAGGATGCCGCGGAAGAAGATCGTCACCCAGTCGATCGTCACCTTGCCGGCGGCGACGCTCACCATGGAGTTGGCGACCGCCTCGCCGTTGAGCTTGTAAATGCCGGCCATGTACACCAAAAAGACAATGAACAGGGCACCGGCAAAATTGCCGACCCACACGACGACCCAGGCCTTGAGCATCTGGACCAGGGTGATCTTTTTGCTCTTGAGCGCGCAGACCATAAGCGAGTTGCCGGTGAACAGCTCGGCACCGCACACCAGCACGAGCACCAGGCCCAGGCAAAAGCACAGGCCGCCCACGACACGCTGAGCGCCCCAGCCCAGCGTGCTATCGCTCAAGAACACGGTAAAGAACAGGCCGCCGAAGGCAATGAACGCGCCGGCGAACATTGCCAACAGAAAGGCCTTTGCGACCGGCAGGTTAGCCTTGGTCACGCCGGCGGCCTCGGTCTTGGCCTCGATCGCGGCGGGCGCCAGGCAATCGGGAGCGGGGTACTCCACCTTGGAATCTGCCATGTCAATCACTTCTTTCCTAATCAGCAGGGACAAGCGCTCCTATTGCTCTTGCCCCAAGCGGACAAAGTGGGAAAAGTCGTTGGCGGCCACGGCGTTATACACGGCGTCGACGGCGTCAAAGACTTCCGGGGACATGGGGTTGTAGAACTCCGTGTCGCCCGGCTGAATCCCTATGAAGACGATATCTTCGCACGATTGCTCGATTTCCTCGATCAGAATCGACAAAGGAAGCGAATGCGTGGTGAACATCGACTTGCGGGCCACATCGCGCTTGTCGAGCAAACGGATGGACCCGACGGGCAGCGCCATGTCGGCGGCATCGACCAAGACCAGGCGAGGCGGACGCTCGCGCTTGACCTCGATGATATCGTCCTCGGGCGTTTGGCCGCCGTCGATGGTGTACCAACCGGCGATGGGTGCGTCTTCCATCTTTTTGGAGAGCACGGGGCCGGCGGCATCGTCCGCACGTAGCACGCTTCCCGCCGTGAGCACGATACCCGCAAACGGGGCGCCGTCCACACTTCCATCCACAACGCGACCCATTACTGCAACCTTCCCGTCAGATACACGCCCGACACATCGCGCACGCGCTCAACCAGATCGCGAAACTTCATTAAGAACGCGACCTGCTGGGCATGCAGGCCAAAGTCGTCGTCGAACACCGAGATGCCGGCCTTGGCCGACCCGCGAAAACCGCGCTCGTCGAGCAGCGCATCGCAGGCCTCGAGCAGCGACGGCACCGCCGCCTTGTCGAGCTGGCACTCGCCAAAGGAGCGGATGGCCTCGAACTTGGTCTTGGCCTCCCCCTCCGGCAGCGCGTCGACGAGCGAATAGAACACATCCACCGGCACCGACAGGCGCGGCTCAAAGCAGTCGAGCACGCCAGTGTGGTGGCCCACGGCGAGCGTGTAGTACAGCACGTCGCAGGCCTCCTGGGGAACGTCTTCCTCGGTCTCCACAAACTTACGCGTGAGCTCATAGAAGACCACCTGGTCGGGCGCATGACCCAGGCAGGGGTCGGCGACGCCCTCGGCAGCCTCGTCGCTTGCGCGCGAGGCATCGCCAAAAGAGCCGCCGAGCATGCCGGGGCCCGCAAAGTAACCAGAGCGGTCCGTGAGCTCCATCTAGCGACCTCCGGCCAACACCAGATCCTGCAGCGCCGAGTACACCTCGACGCGGCGCGGATCGTCCTGCTTGTCGATGAGCAGCGCCATGGCACCGCGGATATCGCCCTTGGGCGCACCCTCAAGCGTGTCCATAAACTCGTTGGCCAGGTCGCGGCCGTAACGGTAGCCGCCCCTGGCGCGAGCCCCGCGCCCGGTGTCCTATG
>CABQWP010000101.1 GCA_902467875.1 uncultured Collinsella sp.
GGTGGTTGTTCACCACGTAATGGACGAAGTTGCTGCCGATGAAGCCGCAGCCGCCCGTGACGATGATGTTCCTGGGCTCGAAGAGCTCTTCAGACATATCTGTATCTCCCATTGAATCGTTTAGTACTCGCGCGGGCTGTTGACGATCTCGCCGGCGGCGACCTTCTTCAGGTGCCGACCGTAGACCGACTTGCCGTAGGCCTTGGCCGCCTCCTCCAGCTCGGCGGTCGTGATCCAGCCGTTCTCCCAGGCGATCTCCTCGGGCACCGAGACCGGTAGGTCCTGGGAGTGCTCGACGGCGCGGACGAACTCCGCCGCCTCGTGGAGCGACTCCATGGTGCCGGTGTCCAGCCACGCGTAGCCGCGGCCGAGGGTCACCACGGAGAGCGTCCCCTCCTCCAGATACATCTGGTTGAGCGTGGTGATCTCCAGCTCGCCGCGTGCGGAGGGCTTCACCTCGGCGGCGCGGGAGGACACGTCGCCCGGGTAGAAGTACAGGCCGGTGACGGCGTAGGAGCTCTTGGGCTCGGCGGGCTTCTCCTCGATGGAGACGGCCCTCCCCTCGCCGTCGAACTCCACGACGCCGAAGCGCTCGGGGTCGTCCACGTGGTAGCCGAAGACCGTGGCGCGGCCCGACTCGGCGTTCTGGACGGCGCGCGTCAGGTGGCGCGACAGGCCGTTGCCGTAGAAGATGTTGTCGCCCAGCACGAGCGCGCAGGGCTCGCCGCCGATGAACTCCTCGCCGATGGTGAAGGCCTGCGCAAGGCCGTCCGGCGAGGGCTGCTCGGCGTAGGACAGGTTCACGCCGTAGCGCGAGCCGTCCCCAAGCAGGCGCTCGAAGTTGGGCAGGTCGGTCGGGGTGGAGATGACCAGGATGTCCTTGATGCCCGCCAGCATGAGCGTGGACAGCGGGTAGTAGATCATGGGCTTGTCGTAGACCGGCAGCAGCTGCTTGGAGGTCACGAGAGTGAGCGGGTACAGTCGCGTGCCGGACCCGCCCGCGAGGATGATGCCTTTCATTTAATCTGTCCTCTACAATCGAAATGCGCTTTAGATCGAGTGATAAATAAGACTTGGGTATCCTATTTTGCTAAACCCCCTCATTCTTAACGAAATAGGCAAGGTAATGACTGCGGAATATGGCTACCTGAATTGCCCCTTCCATTTTTCGATGCTCGACCAAGGGAGATTGATTCCGGTTATTTCAGGTTGGTTAATCCAATCAGCCATTTTGAGTAAAAAGTCATCTTCTCGTTCGAAAACAGGAAGTCCGGTATCTTCACCGATGATCGCGTGCCAAATGTTGGTAATGGACTCACTTTGCTTCAACGCTATGAAAAGCGCCAGTATCGAAAATCAATTTATAATCCCACAATGATGTGAATTCGTTCGGGCAAATAACGACCGCAAAGTGATACAAGCGAATAAGATCCGGCAAGAGTTAGCGCCCAAACAGCAAATGTCGAAACACCAAGTGGAATGACGAATAATCCAAGCAGTTTCCAAACGGCCTTGAGAACAAGTATATGGCAGAGGTAGATTCCAAAAGAGGCGTTCCCAAGGTCAACAAGCAAAGTAGAAGATAATCGCGACTTGAATGATCCCGGAACCGCCATAAGAAGCGCGATCACAGCTAAAGAGGTCGCGGCAGAACCGAGCTTAAGCTGAGTTGTGGCCATATTGAAATCGCCAGTCAAATACCACCAGAAGCCTGCGACCTCCTGAATTATTAAAAATATAAAGAGCACTGCAACAAGCTGAGTGGTTCGTCCTTCAATGAGCGCAGCCCAACGCCTCCAGTCGAGACCGAAAACATAAAAGATGAGCCACATGGGGCAGAAAACCTGTATTAGAGGCAATGCGATACCGGCAACGGCAGCGAGCTCCCTTAGAAGCAAGCAAGCCGGTGTCACACAATAGACAAAGAACCTATACCGTGAAAGGAGCCTGAACAGTACCGGAGTAAGCAGCACAAGCTGTGAATAGACCAATAGATAGTACATCTGAGCCGATACGGAGCCCACGGCGAACGCCAGAAACCCAGACGCCCATGAAGGGCGGGAAACGCCGCAAGATAGATAACGCTCCAGAACGCATAAGGTCCGGCAACCTTGCTAATGCGGCGTCGAAGACCCCCCCCGCATTAAATTTGCGCTCGTCGGTAAGAACACCGGATAAAAACAAGAACAACGCAACAGAAAAGTTGAGGAATGGGCGAATGGCGACCGACGCGGCACATTGAGGAAGACAGTGGATAAGCACCACTGCGGAAATCGCAAGCCCACGAAGAGCTTGAAGGTAGCGATCCTTGGCCATCTAGGCTCTCCTTCCAACGAGTCTCTTTAGTCGTCGTTTAATACCACCAAGCTTACCGCGGACACGCTGCCAGAGAGTGGGACGGAAATCCCACTTGTCCATGAGATCTGGGATGGAAAGCCCGGCAGACACGTCGTTCAAGAACTCGTCGCGCTTTGGATAAGGCGTGACAGAATGGACGAGGCTAGGGTTGCCCGCGATTACCCCATCAAGCGTCGCCGGACCGTTTGCAGTAAGCCCAGAAATAGCCTCGAATGCCCGCACGCCCTTCTCGGTATTGCATAGGACGGCAGATACGCCCTTGGAGTTGTCGACCTCGGGATGGGTATTCTGGAACCCCCAGAAATCACCGAGCGTGATATCGGCGCCGCTGGAGCGCTTTGCTGGACATGCCAGACAGGACGAACGAAGGCTCGCATTGGCCAGAAACGCTTTCATGTACCAGTCTTTGCCGAATATCTGGGACTCGGTGTCCCCGGTGTTGTCTTTCTCCGCTATGTGCTTGTACATAGCGGAGTAAGACAACCATCCGGTTGTCTTACTCCGCATATTGACGTCGCAGACGTCCGACCCGAAGGCCTCACCACGGTAGTCGACCCAGCGCGACCAGAGCTCTGGAGACGGAACACCGTGGCAGATGACGTCGACGCCGAGGAAGAGGTCAGAGTCGGCGAGTTTCCCCAGGTATGAGCGCATGCCAGCCACCTGGCATGCAGTACCGGCAAAGAGCGCCGGCCTGCCTTCACGCAGGGCAGCGCGGACGCCCTCGAAGACGCCGCGGCCAACCGCGCTCTGAACGTATTTCGAGCGCATAACGGCGCCGAGCGCCGGCCTGTCCTCCACGAGCACGTGACGAAGCTCGCGGCAACCGTCCGTCCACGCGGCGCCC
>CABQWP010000102.1 GCA_902467875.1 uncultured Collinsella sp.
GAAAGCACTTAATGTGCTTTCCGTCTTGCGCAGGACTGTAGAGCAGCAAACTTAACCCGCGCCCGCCGGCCCCGGAGACCCTCCCGGAGGGACCGAAAAATTTTTTCAAAAAAGTTGTTGCGCGCCGGACAGACTTCTGTGTATACTAATTCCCGCAGCGCACGCGAGCGGAAACAAACGCGAACGTCTGCCTGGGGAGTTAGCTCAGTTTGGTTAGAGCGCCGGCCTGTCACGTCGGAGGTCGCGGGTTCGAGCCCCGTACTTCCCGCCAACGCAATTAAAGCCACGTCTTCGGACGTGGCTTTTTGCGTTTGATGCACTTTGTTTCGATAGAGCGATCGCCCTGGTGCATCTTCGCCCAGAATCCCCGCGCCTTCGGGAACGCAAGTAAAATCTAATAAGTATATCTGTCTGAACAACAGCTTTGTTGCGCAACACCTGTTCAACGAGACAGGGGGTTAGGTTATACTAAATTGCACTGTAGGCCGCATCTGATGCATTTCGCTCCAAGCGCGGCACTCAGTGGATATCCGATTTACCATTTGGATGTCCTGGCGGTCATTTAGCGTCTCGACACAAGCTCGGCCCCGGAGCTCGTTCGAGCTGTTCGTATTCCTTGAAAGGGGAAAAATGGACATATCGAGGAAGACTGATTACGCCCTTCGTATGCTGGCGATGCTTGCTGAGGATCCGGAGCGTTTGCTTTCTGTTCGCACCGCTGCCGAAGAGGTCAATGTCCCGTATTCGTTTGCCCGCTCGATTCAGCATGGTTTGGTCCAGGCCGGTATTGTGGAGAGCCTGCGTGGCGTCCACGGTGGCATGCGTCTCAAGGTCAGTCCGGACGACGTCACTATCCGCCAGGTCGTCGAGGCCGTTCAGGGTCCTATGGTTATGAACGATTGCACCGCGCCCGATGGTGACTGTGCGCGCATGGGCGCGTGCTGCTATCATCCCCTGTGGGCCGGAGCCCAGGCGTTGATGCGCGACTACCTCGATTCCGTTTCGCTCGGCGACATCGTCGCTCACCGCCAGTTCCCAGCCGTCGATCCCAAGTTCGCCGACCGCGAAGCGTTTCCCGAGTACGCCACCTGCGAGTGCGCTTACCGGGAGGAATAACGCCGCATAAGGAGCATAGCCATGATTCAGGACCCCTTTCGTTCGATGATTCGTTCGGAAGGGGTCCTGCGTTATCGTGACCTTCCGTGGCGCCGCACACGCGATCCGTACATCATTTGGCTTTCTGAGGTCATGCTGCAGCAAACGCAGGTGCCGCGTGTGGAGGCGCGCATGCCGGTGTGGCTCGATCGTTTTCCGACTGTGCAGGCGCTTGCCCAGGCCGCGCCTTCCGATGTTTTGGACGCTTGGCAGGGCATGGGCTACAACCGACGCGCTCTGGCGCTTCATGGGGCCGCTCAGCGCGTTGTAGAGGACTGGGACGGGGAGTTTCCGCGTGAGACGCGTGACTTGGTCGCTCTGCCTGGTATTGGCCCGGCAACGGCGCAGGGTATCCGGTCGTTTGCGTTTGATCTTCCGGGCGTGTATCTGGAGACCAATGTGCGCACAGTCTTTCTGCATCACTTCTTTCCCGATGTACCGGCTGTTCCCGATCGCGAGCTGGTGCCGCTGATCCAAGCCGCCTGTCCGGCGGCTCCCGGTGCAGCGACCGACGAGATCGCTCCCTTTGCCGTGCCGCTCGATGATGCCGACACGCCGCGCGCGTGGTATTACGCGTTGCTAGATTACGGCGCATATCTAAAAAAGACGTTGCCCAATCCGTCCAGGCGCTCGGCGGGCTATAGCCGTCAATCAAAGTTTGAGGGCTCGCGTCGCCAAAAGCGCGCGCATATCGTGCGTATGTTGCTGGCAGCGCGCGATGGCCAGCCGGCGGGGATTACGCTTGCTGATGCCGTGGCGGGCGTTAACGAGATGGAAGCGGCGGCTGGGCGTGGGCCGGTCGAGCGCGACTTGATCGCGGGCATTCTAGCCGACCTGGAGCGTGAGGGCTTTTGCCGAGCTGAGGGCGATCGCTGGCTGAGCATCTAGCCTGTGCAAATCTGAAGAACAGGATTGTAAGGTTTAGATTTTCGGCATGAGGGCATCCTAAAGACGAGGCCGCTCGAAGCCTACGGGCGGCATGCGTTGAAGGGAAGTACACCTATGGATTTTGAGAATTCCCAAACCAAGAAGAACCTCGAGACCGCTTTTGCCGGTGAGTCCCAGGCACACACCAAGTATCGCTACTATGCATCCAAGGCCAAAAAGGACGGCTACGTTCAGATCTCGAATATTTTTGCCGAGACGGCGGGCAACGAGTCCGAGCACGCCAAGCTGTGGTTTAAGTATCTGCACGACGGCGCCGTTCCGGGCACTCTGGACAACCTGCGCGACGCCGCTGCGGGCGAGAACTACGAGTGGACCACGATGTACGACGAGTTCGCCAAGACCGCCGAGGAGGAGGGTTTTGCCGAGATCGCCGAGAAGTTCCGTGGCGTCGGTGCCGTGGAGAAGGCTCACGAGGAGCGCTACAACAAGCTCGTCGAGCGCATTGAATCGGGCGAGGTGTTTGAGCGTGAGGGCGTGAAGGTGTGGAAGTGCCTGAACTGCGGGCACCTGCACGTTGGTGCCGAGGCGCCTGAGGTGTGCCCGGTGTGTAACCACCCGAAGGCGTACTTTGAGGAGCAGGTGGTGAACTACTAGCGCTTGGCGCTAGCGTGAGCTGGGCCGGGAGGGCCGGACTACCTTCCCTCCTCGCTCACGGCTTCGCAGGGTCGCGTTGAGGGAAGGTAGTCCGGCCCTCCCGGCCCGCTTTGGGTCGTCGCGTGCTCGCTACAGAAAAGCTGATAAAAAAGTTTGTGTGCCGCCCCTTATGGGGCGGCACGTTTTTGTGGGGGCCGGTTGGGGCGGTGACGTTGCTTAGAGGGTACACTGGGTAGCGTTGGCTATTCGTTTCCTCTTGTGAGGTGTTGGTTATGGGTAAGAAGTCTCGGGCTCGGGTTGCTGCGGCGGGGAATCGCCAGGATCCCGGTCGGCGGGGTGCACTATCGAGG
>CABQWP010000103.1 GCA_902467875.1 uncultured Collinsella sp.
CCTTACCGCCGCCGGGCGGCGCGGGCTCCCCTCGATGCCGCCGATGATGATGGGGGCGTCCTTGAACGTCTGGCGGATGAGGTTGCCGTAGACCGTGACAGCTCGGTTGGGACGGTGCCCCTCCTCGCCACCGGGAGTGTAGGCGTCGGTGTGGCGGCGGTGCTTGGTCACCGAATAGTGGTTGACCATGGAGTCCATGTTGCCGGCACTGACGAGAAAGCCCAGGCGCGGCTCGCCGAGCACGGTGATGCTGGCGGGGTCGGTCCAATCGGGCTGGCAGATGATGCCCACCTTGTAGCCGTGTGCGTCGAGTACGCGGCTGACGATGGCCATACCAAAGCTGGGATGGTCCACGTAGGCGTCGCCGCAGATGTAGACAAAGTCGCACTGGTCCCAGCCGCGCGCATCCATGTCGGCGCGGCTGACGGGGAGGAACTTATCGCGGCCCGGTCGCCAGGGGCGGGCGGGCGTCGCTTGGGAATGCTTGGTGCGGGCGACCGTGGCCTGCGCCTTACCGCCACGCTTTTGCTGCTGGCCCTGTTTGCCCTGTTGACTGCGCTGGTTGTTCTGAGCGTGCTGAGGCTTTTTTGCCACGATCCCTCCCGGTGTCTGTATGCTGCACGTAATTGTAACCAGTCTTTTTGGGACGGCGCTAAAAAGACTGGTGGAGTACACGAGGCATCGGGTGTCGGCGCCGCGCCCGCTGTTTGTTTCCAGACTGTGTATCTGCGCGTTGGAGAACCCGTCTCGCGCGCACGCCATGTTGTCAATGGGTTACAGTATGAACGGCGGCTATGTTTCCGCCAACGCACGAGAGAGTCGTCAACAAGGAGGATGCACGACGATGCAGCGTGCCAAACAGATATCGGAGTCCATCGAGCTGGGCATTATCTTGGCGCTCGCCGGTGGCTTTATGGACGTCTATTCGTACATTGGGCGCGATCATGTTTTCGCCAACGCGCAGACAGGCAACATCCTGCTCGTGGGCGTGAGCATCTCGGAGGGCAACTGGGCACTTGCGGGACGCTATTTCTTCCCCGTGGTGTCGTTTGCCGTGGGCATTATGCTTGCCGATCTGGTACACGAGCGGTTTGGCAGCGTGATTCACTGGCGCCAAGTGACGGTGTTCTTTGAAGCCGTTATCTTGCTGGGCGTGAGCTTTATCCCCGGCGGCAATTTCAACCTGCTCGCCAACTGCCTCACCTCGTTTGCCTGCGGTATGCAAGTTGAGAGCTTCCGCAAGATCCACGGTCACGGCATCGCTACGACCATGTGCATCGGCAACTTGCGCAACGCGCTGCAAAACGTGGACGATTACATCATCACCCACAGGCGCGGCTTTTTGGAAAACGGCCTGCTGTACTTTGGCGTGATCTTTACCTTTGTGTTTGGCGCCGTGTTGGGCAACTGGTGTATTGAGCGCATGGGCCTGCACGCCATCGTCGTGGCGAGCTTGCTGCTGTTTGTCGCGTTTGCCATCATGTTCATCGACCGCGAGCGCGATTTGCGCTTACGCTGGAAGGTTGCGGCCGAGGCTTGGAAAGAGGGCTGCCGAAAGTAACCGAATGCGGCAAAGGGGCTGTCCCTTTGCCGCAATATTTTTCATCATCTGTTGAAACGCTTTAACACTTTTGATGTTCTCACGCGTTTTTTGTTTCAAAAGCGTTAGGATGGGACTCATAGCGTGGGGCGTAATGGATGCCCCGCACACGATGGGAGGCTATCAATGGCTAATCGTTTCGTTCTCAATACCATCTCTTATCATGGCTCCGGCGCCATCAAGGAGATCCCCGGCGAGCTCCAGCGTCGCGGCTACAAGAAGATCTTCGTCTGCTCCGACCCCGATTTGGTTAAGTTTGGCGTTACCGCTAAGGTGACCGACGAGCTCGACGCCGCCGGCATCGCTTGGAGCCTCTACTCCGAGATTAAGCCCAACCCCACTATCCAGAACGTCAAGGACGGCGTCGAGGCCTTCAAGGCCGCCGAGGCTGACGCTATCGTGACCATCGGTGGTGGCTCCTCCATGGACACCGCCAAGGCCATCGGCATCATCATCAACAACCCCGAGTTCGCCGATGTCCGCAGCCTCGAGGGCGTTGCTCCCACCAAGAACCATGCCGTGTTCACCATCGCCGTGCCGACGACCGCCGGTACCGCTGCCGAGGTGACCATCAACTACGTCATCACAGACCCCGAGAAGGTCCGCAAGTTCGTGTGCGTCGACACCAACGACGCCCCCGAGGTCGCCGTCGTCGACCCCGATATGATGGCTTCCATGCCCGCCGGCCTGACCGCTTCCACCGGCATGGACGCTCTGACCCACGCCATCGAGGGCTATACCACCAAGGGCGCTTGGGAGCTCTCCGACATGTTCCACTTTGAGGCTATTAAGCTGATCAGCGAGAACCTGCGCGACTCCGTCGCCGAGGCCAAGTCCGGTCAGCCCGGCTCCGGCCGCGAGGGCATGGCCCTTGGCCAGTATGTCGCCGGCATGGGCTTCTCCAACGTTGGCCTGGGCATCGACCACGCCATGGCTCACACCCTGTCCGCTCACTACGACACCCCGCACGGCGTCGCTTGCGCCATGCTGCTGCCGATCGCCATGGAGTTCAACAAGCCGGTTTGCGCTGAGCGCCTGGCCAAGGTTGCCGTCGCCATGGGCGTTGACACCACGGGCATGAGCACCGCCGAGGCCGCCGATGCCGCCATCGCCGCCGTCAAGCAGCTTTCCGCCGACGTGAACATCCCGCACGTCTGTGAGGCCATGAAGGCTGACGAGATCGAGGTCCTGGCCAAGGACGCCATGGCCGACGCCTGCTTCCCGGGTAACCCGCGCGAGGCAACGCTCGACGACGTCATCGAGCTCTTCAAGAAGATCTGCCCGGCTGCCTAGCCCAGTTTGGTGGTCCTTCGCCCGTAGGTGTATGGTCTTTTGACGTGCCGCTGGCCCCCCCCCCCCGCCCGCCCCGCGCGCCGCGGGGCGCAGTGTTGC
>CABQWP010000104.1 GCA_902467875.1 uncultured Collinsella sp.
AGGAGCGCGCCAACCGCGAGATCAAGCGCCGCTACAGGGTCGTGCAGTCCTTCCCCTCGAGGGAGTCGATGCTGCGCCTGACGTGCGCGAGCCTCATGGAGACCGAGGGGCAGTGGTCCCAGCAGCGCGTGTTCTCCGAGGCCTCGGCCGCCGAGGGCTTCGCCGAGCCCGCGGACAGGCCGGCCCCGACAGAGGGGAGGCGCCGCGCGCTCGGGCGGCGCGCCAGGGAGATAGTGGACGAGATAGTCGAGAGGCGCGGTCTCAAGAAGGAGTAACATCGGGACTTGCAGCGACGGACCTCAGGACGCTCTTACACCACGTCTGCGCGCGCCACCCTAGGTATAAAGGGTTGTGGACAAAAAACGTCAAATATGAGTACTGTCACAAGTCCTGTAGCATTATTTATTTGCAAAATATGTAGTGTTACGCAACATATGTACAAGTACTTAGCCGATAAACGTCTGCAATTCTTCCGCCGTAGGACGCCTGACGTCTAAATCGACTTCTAAAGGCATGAAATCGCTGTTACTAAAATGGTAACAGTACTCATATTTGCTATTTTTTGCCCACTGGCTTTGCGATGATGCCGTGATCCGCACCCTGCCGGGTTCGAATCACGGCACATGGGTAGCAAAAAGCCCGCTACCGCGAGGGTAACGGGCTTCTCGTTTCAAATGGTGCCCCCAGCGGGATGTCCGCGTGCGGCTGACGCCGCCCGCTTTCGCCGCGTCGCTTCGCTCCTTGCGTGCTGCGCTGGAAAACGCTTCGCGTTTCCTCAGCTCCGCACCCTGTCGGGTTCGAATCCCGGCGCATGGGTAGCAAAAAGCCCGCTACCGCGAGGGTAACGGGCTCTTCAATTCAAATGGTGCCCCCAGCGGGATTCGAACCCGCGATATCCACCTTGAAAGGGTGGCGTCCTTGGCCGCTAGACGATGGGGACAGCGGGAAAGAGTATAGCAGACTTTTTTAGCCGTTCACATATCGTTGGCAAACTGAAAAACCACCACAAAGGTGCCTGTCCCCTTTGTGGTGGCGAGGCGTTAGGGGAGGAGCTTCATCGCGGCGTCGTGGGCGGCGTGCTCGTAGGTGTCGTCGAGGGGTTTGAGCGGCAGCAGGGCTGTGGCCTGCGCATCGCCGCGGCGCTCGAGGGCATGCGCGATCAGCCAGTCGGCGAGTTCGGGGTTTTTGGGCAGTGCCGGTCCGTGTAGGTACGTGCCGATGACGCCCTTGTAGATCAGACCCTCAAAGCCGTCGTCGCCGTTGTTGCCGGTGCCCGTGACGACGGACGTTCCGAGCGGCGTGGCATCGGCGTCCAAAAGCGTGCGGCCGCCATGGTTCTCGAATCCCACAAAGGGCTCGGGTGCCAGGTCGGTTTTGACGGCTACGTTGCCGATCAGGCGGTCGGAGCCGCGTACGGTTTCGGCGGCAATGACCCCCAGACCCTCAATGCGATTCTCACCCATATAGTACGAACGGCCGAGCAGCTGATAGCTGCCGCAGATGGCGAGCAGCGAACCGCCATCCTCAACATAGGATGCGACCTTGTCTTTTTGAGCGAGCAGCTCGTGTGCCACGGCTAGCTGGTCGCGGTCGGAGCCGCCACCCATCATGACGATATCGGCATCGGTGAGATCGAGTGACTCGCCCATACGGACCTCGTCCACGCGAACGGGGATGCCGCGCCAGGCGCAGCGACGCTCGAGGGCGATAACGTTGCCGCCGTCGCCGTAGAGGTTGAGGGCATCGGGGTACAGGTAGACGATGCGCAGCGGGCGCGAAAGCTCGACTGGCGCGATGCCGACGGGGACGGCACTGCCATCGGCACACGTTGCAGCGCGGGCAGCAACCGTGGCTGCATCGGCACCCTTCAGCCCATCGAGTTCTTTGACCAGCGGCGGGAAGGCCGTGTAGTTGGCGACGGCATAGAAAGTGTCGCCTGCGGCTTCATCCGCAACGGCGCCAATTGCCTGCGCGACGTCCGAGATAATCGCGGCATCGATGCCGGCGTACTTGAGACGCACCTGCATGTCGTGCGCGCGCGTGCCTCCGGCAAAGGCGACAAGACCCGGCGTGTCGGCGATGCGCTCGAAGTCGACGTCGTAGATCCACGATACATCGTGTCCGTCGGCGTCGTTGTCGTTGAGGAAGAAAGCGCAGAGTCTGCCGCCCGCCGTCTTAATGGACTGGATCTGTCGATCGAAGCCTACGGGATTCTTAGCCAGGTTGGCCTCGACGGTGCGGCCGGCGATATCCCAGTGCCCCATACGACCACCGGCGGGCACATAGGCATCGAGCGTGGGCTGCAGAAACGCCGTATCCACGCCCAACTCGTGCGCGGCAAAGAAGGCGGCGGCAACGTTGTAGACCATGTACAGGCCGTTGTAGCGTGTGGCGATGTGTGCGGCAGCCGCGTCGGGCGCAGATCCAAAGACCAGGTCAAAGCCGTAGCCGTCGCAGCCGAGCTCCACGCCCGTCACACGGCGGACCAGTGCGGGGCGTGCCCAACCGCACGAGGGGCAATGGTAGGCGCCGAGTTGACCATACTGCACATAGTCGTACTCCAACGGGGCGTTGCACTGCGAGCAAAAGCGCGAGTCGCTAATACGGTCGGACTCGGTGTCGGTGGCGCCGTCGATGCCAAAGGCAATACTCGCATTGGGAACGCGCGCGGCAATCGAGGCGCACAGCGGGTCGTCGGCGTTGTAGATGAGCGTCGTTGCCGGCGAAAGCTCCAACGCGTGGGCGATGACCTCCTGGGTGTGATCGATCTCGCCATAGCGATCTAGCTGGTCGCGGAACAGGTTGAGCAGCACGAAGTACGTCGGCTTGAGCTTGGGCAGGACGCGCACGGTGTAGAGCTCATCGCATTCAAAAACGCCCACGCGCTTGCCGCCGCCGGCTCGCTTGAGGCCACACCCGGGCCCCAGCGGCTGCGCTCC
>CABQWP010000105.1 GCA_902467875.1 uncultured Collinsella sp.
CCTCGGCCTTTGTCCGCTCGTAAAGCCCGCCGGGGGGCGCCTGCCGCTGGCGCCGCCCCCGTTGACTCTGAGGAGAAGGACGTGAAGATTCCCGTAGAGGCCGCAGACGATACCGAGGTCAACGAGGCCCCGGCCGCCGAGGCTGCCGAGAACCAGGTAGAGGATTCCAACAAGGAGGCGACGATGACCGAGGACGAGATGGTGGAAGCCGCTATCCGCGCCGGTGAAGAAGCCGCCGACAACGACTTTAAGCTCAAGTTCGAGCAGGCCCAAAAGGAGCTCGCCGACGTGCGCAATGAGCTCGATGCTGCGGCAGAGGCTCAGAAGGCCGCCGAGGACAAGGCAAAGGACGCCACTGAGCGTACCGCCCGTCTTCAGGCCGACTGGGAGAACTTCCGTCGCCGCACCGCCAATGAGCGTATCGCCGAGCGCGAGCGCGCGACCGAGAAGCTCGTCACCGCGCTGCTGCCGGTGGTCGACGATATCGAGCGTGCGATCGACCATGCCCGCAGCCAGGAGCTTGCCGACGACTTTAAGCAGTTCGTCGACGGCGTCGACGCGGTGCATGCCAAGCTGCTCGATGTGTTTGCGCACGAGGGCGTTGAGCCCATCGACCCCAAGGGCGAGGCGTTCGATCCGCTCGAGCACCAGGCCGTGGGTCGCGTCGAGGACGCGTCGCAGTACGATGAGACCGTCAACGACGTGTACCAGAAGGGCTACCGCATGGCGGATCGCATCCTGCGTTCCGCGATGGTGACGGTGACCTACGGCGGCGAGAAACGCCCCGCACCGGAGCCCGAAGCGGCGCCCGAGGATGCTGCGGCCGATACGGCCGAGAGCACCGAGGAGTAATTGAGAAGGGCCCCGGGGCAACACCCGGGGCCCTTTCTGGCCTAGTGCCATATGAAAGCATGAGCCGCCGCCCGCTGGGCGGCGGATGAAACAGGAGAGGAGCTACGATGGCTGCAGGCAAAACCTTCTATGACATCCTGGGCGTATCCAAGAGCGCCTCCGACAAAGAGATCAAGAGCGCGTTTCGCAAGCTCGCGCAAAAATATCACCCCGATGCCGGCGGCGACGAGGCCAAGTTCAAGGAGATCAGCGAGGCCTACGAGACGCTTTCGGACGAGAAGAAGCGCAAAGAGTACGACCAGATGCTCATGTTTGGCGGCATGCCGGGCGCGGGCGGCGCGTATGGCGGCGGCTACGGTGCCGGCGCGGGTGCCAGCGGTTGGGGCGACATCTTCGACAGCATCTTTAGCGGCAACGGCGCCTGGGGCAGCGATTGGGGCTCGGGCTTTGCCGGGGCTGCGGGCGCTGCCGGTGCCGGCGCGGGTCGCAGCCGTGCTCGCAAGGGCGGCGACCTGTCGCTGACCGTCGATGTGACGGCCGAGGACGCGTTTCGCGGCGTGACGCACAAGGTCACCTATCGCATTCCCTCGACAGGCGAGCAGCAGACCATTACGGTCTCGGTGCCCGCGGGCGCGGTCGACGGCGGCAAGCTACGCTACAAGCGTCGCGGCGAGTATGGCGTTGCCGGCGGCGAGCGCGGCGACCTGGTCGTGACCACGCATGTGGAGGAGCACCCGCTGTTTAAGCGCAAGGGTGCCGATGTGACCATGGAGGTGCCGATCTCGGTCTACGAGGCGGCGCTCGGCTGCACGGTTGATGTGCCCACGCCCGGCGGCGCGACGGTTCGTCTGAAGGTGCCCGCTGGCACCCAGACGGGCAAGAAGTTCCGCTTTAAGGAGATGGGTGCGCCCGACGTTAAGCACCGTGGCCGCACAGGCGCGCTGCTCGTCGAAATCAAGGTACAGGTCCCCACGAACCTGTCCGATGACGAGCGCGATGCTATGACCAAGCTGCGCGAGGCCGACACGCGCGATTATCGCGAGAAGGTCAACCGTTACAAGGCGACGTACTAGGGCGGTCGTGGCGCACACCCGCGCCCGCGGGCTTATGATGGACGATAACGAGACGGAAAGGGGTCAGGTAGCATGGCCGAGGACAATTGGAACAAACCGCTGTACATGATCAGCGTGGCGGCCGAGCTGACCGGCATGCACCCGCAGACTCTGCGCGTCTACGAGTCCAAGGGCCTGGTGAACCCCCAGCGCTCGGGCGGCAACACGCGCCTGTATTCGCGCGCCGATATCGAGCGCCTGGAGCTCATCAACCAGCTGACCGACGAGGGCATCAATCTTGCCGGCGTGGTGCGCATCCTCGATATGAAGGAGCGTGCCGAGGAGCGCGAGCGCGAGAACGAAAAGCTCCGCGCCCGCGTGCGCCAGCTCGAGGACGAGCTGCACGAGTACAAGATGCAGAAGAAGATCACCGCCCTGGCCCCGCGCGACGGCTCGGTTAACCCCGAACAGGTCATGCGCAAGCTGCTGGGTGCCGGCGGGGATTTGTAGTTACGCGGGTTTACCAACCCGCGTAATGGGCCGACGCTGCGCGACATCCAGAGCGACAATTTGTCATTCAAAAGGCAAGGCATGACCAGAAGGTCTATGCCTTGCCTTTTTCATGCCAACTTGT
>CABQWP010000106.1 GCA_902467875.1 uncultured Collinsella sp.
ACAATGCCGCCAGGCGCGGCGGCCTGAGCAGCAGCCACGCTCGCCGGCACGGCGCCGTTGGCAACCATGGCCTCCAGGCGTGCCACGCGCTCGGCCAATGCCTCAATCGTTAAATCGGCCTCGGGACGCGCCAGACGCGTGCAGGCAATCTCGAGCACCAGGCGCACGTCGCTCGCGCCCCTCATCTCCAGTGCGGCATCGTCGAGCACCGTCAGCACACGGGCCAGGCGGTCGGCAGGATGCTCGCCAAAGGCAGCGGCCTCGGCAGCAAGCGCCTCGGCCTGCTCGGAGCCGCCCTCAAACAGCTCGGCACGAGCACCGGCAACGCAGGCAACGTACACGTCACGCACGTGCGCCACCAGGTCGCGCGTCAGCTCCAGCAGGTCGTTTCCTTCCTCGACCTGCGTACGGATCAGTCCATAGAGCTCGGCAACATCGCGATCGGCAATGGCGCGGGAAAACTCGCCCAGAATCTGGTCCGAAACCTCGCCTAAAAGAGAGCGGGCGTCGTCCGCATGCACAGAACCGTTGCCAAAGACGCTCAGCTGCTCCAGCGTGGACAACGCGTCGCGCATGCCGCCCTTGGCATGGCGCGCCACGATAGCCAGCGCCTCATCGTCGTAATCGAAGCCCTCCTGCTCGCACACGTATGCCAGGCGGTGCTCGATATCCTCGTTGCCGATGCGATGGAAATCGAAACGCTGGCAGCGCGAGAGGATGGTCTCCAGAATCTTTTGCGGGTCGGTGGTGCACAGCACAAAGATCACGTGCGCCGGCGGCTCCTCAAGCGTCTTGAGCAGCGCGTTGAACGCCGCCGTCGTGAGCATGTGGACCTCGTCGATGATATAGATCTTGTACTTGCCGCGCACCGGGGCAAAGTTGACGGAGTTGATGATCTCCTCGCGCACATTGTCCACGCCCGTGCGGCTTGCGGCATCGAGCTCGTAGACATCCGGGTGGTTGCCCTCGGCAATGAGCTCGCACTCCTCGCAAGTACCGTCGGGCATGCAGCCGCTTGCACCCTCGGCGCGCGCCGCCTCGGCATTGCGGCACAGCAGTGCCTTGGCCAGAATGCGCGCCATGGTGGTCTTGCCCGTGCCGCGCGGTCCGCAGAACAGGTAGGCGTGGGACAGGCGCCCCTCGGTGATGGCGTGCTCGAGCGTCGAGACGATATGCTGCTGGCCCACCACGGAGTCGAAGGTGAGCGGGCGATACTTTCGGTACAACGATTCCATGGGTGCTCCCCCGGGTATACTGAGTCTTGTTGCCGCGACGGCCATGCGGTCGCACGGCATACTGCATTCATAATAACCCGTACGGCGAGCCCGCCGCGATAGGAGTCCAAAGAGCATGGCAGACGCAGAGAGCAACCTCGTTCCCTCCGAAGCAGCCGACCAGGTCGAGGTCGCGCTCGAGGAGCAGGCCGCAGCCGACGACGGCATCCTGTACCTCAACGAGTACCAGTACGAAAACGACCTCGTCACCGACTTCGCCCGCCTGGTCGCCTCGCCCAGGCGCCGTGGCTCGCTGTATGTCGCCGCCGCGATTGCCGCGCTCATCGGCATCGGCATGTTGGTGGCCGGCGGCAACTGGATCAAGTTTGGCGTCGTCCTGATCGTATTCGGCGCCTTTTTGGCCTGGTGGAGCAAAAACCTGCACCACACCCTCGCCCGCGACTTTATCGACGCCGTCGAGGCCGACGAGTCCATGGGTGGCCGCTATCGCCGCGTCGCCGCCAACGAGGACGGCCTGATGGTTTGGGGCAAGAGCGGCAAGTCGCAGTTCTTCCCGTTTGAAAAGCTCGACCACGTGCTCGACGGCGAGCGCATCTTTGTGGCCATGTTCGCCGACCAGGGCGTGACGATCCCTAAGGACACCTTTGTTCGCGGCGATGCCGAGCAGTTTGGCACCTTCCTTAAGGCACGCATCAACAAAAAACTCCGCATCGAGACCAAACGCAAGAAGATGAAGGCAGAAAAGGCCGCCGCCGAAGCCAAACAGGGCGACAAGCCCCAGGAGACCAAGGGCAAGCAGCGCAAGCAGAAGAAGAACAAGAAGAAGCGCTAACCCGAGCCGGGGTCCAAACTCCGGCCGCCTGCTTAGGCGTAACTTAGATTGACAGCGGAAACCGCATCCCGTTTTGGCGCTCCAAAGTGGGATGCGGTTTCCTTTTGAGCGCCCATCCGGAAAGCGCATCCCGCTCTACGCCAATATTCTGGGACGCAGTTTCCGCAGACCACCCCATTCGGAAAGTGCATCCCTTAATTTGGTCGCAAAGTGGGGTGCGCTTTCCGAGCGAGCCAAAACAGAGCCAAGCCAGACAGGCAACCTCGCATCCCGCTATCCTCCCCATGCACCCGAGCGTGCTACACTAGCAGCATCTATGCCACCGCGAACGGCTCGGCTCCGCGCCCCCCCCCCCCCAACGAATCCATGATG
>CABQWP010000107.1 GCA_902467875.1 uncultured Collinsella sp.
GGCTGCCGCGCGCATCGCATCGCTCTGGGCGCTGGCGATGTTGGCTGCCGCCATGGTGGGATCGCGCATGACCGCGGCTTTCTGCAGGTCCTTGATCATCTGCTCGTCCTCTTGCGAGGCGGCGATGGAGTTGACGCCAAAGCTCACGATCTCGACGCCACGCAGGTCACGCCAGTCGGCAGAGAGGACCTCGTTGAGCGCACGGGCGAGCTCGGTGGTGTGGCCGGGGATGGCGCTGTAGCGGATGCCCATCTCCGAAATCTTGGCAAAGGCGGGCTGCAGGGCGGTGAGCAGCTCGGACTTAAGCTGGCTGTCGATCTTGTCGCGCGTATAGCTATCGGTCACGTTGCCGCACACGTTGGTGTAGAACAGCAGCGGGTTGGTGATGCGATACGAATACTCGCCGTTGCAGCGCACGGAGATGTCGACGTCCAGGCCAATGTTGTTATCGACCACGCGGAAGGGCACGGGCGAGGCGGTGCCGTACTTGTTGCCGATGATCTCCTTGGTGTTGATGAAGTAGACGCGCTGGTCCTTGCCCGCGTCGCCGCCAAAGGTAAAGCGGCTGCCGATATTGGCGAAGGTCTCCTTGATGGAATCGCCCAGGTTGCCGCTAAAGACGCTCGGCTCGCTGCCGGTATCGAAGACGAACTCACCGGGCTCCAGCGCGACTTCGATGATCTTGCCGTTTTGCACCACGAGCATGCCCTGGCCGTCGTTGACGGCGATGACCGAGCCGTTGGAGATGACGTTGTCCTCGCCGCGCGTGTTGGAGCTGCGGCCACCGGTGCGTTTGCTGCCCTTGCAGGCCAAGACGTCAGCAGGCATCGATTCGCAGTAGATAAATTCCTTCCACTGGTCGGCCATGACGCCGCCGGCAGCTCCCAATCCAGCTTTCAAGAGTCCCATGGTGATCTTCCTTTCTCGTCAAAGGCCGGGTGGTATTGGTTGGATTGCTTAGTCGTCCTTGTCGTCTTTCATGACAACGGTGGTCTCGGTGTGGCTGAAGATGTCGTGCTTCTCGGTCAGGTCGAGCTCGCCACAATACTCATCGGCATGGGTTGCTTCGTTGGCCGTCTTGAGCTGGCCTACCAGTAGCACGTCTCCGATAATCACGATGATCAGCGGCGCAATGATGTTGATGAGGATGCCCTCGATATCAAAGGTGAGGTAATCCGGATCGAAGGCGTATTCCCCCATAAAGAGAATCTGGGAGAGGATAAATCCGATCACAAAGAACAGCACCGAGGCGATGGCGAGCTTGGGCTTGGAGCAGGGGAGCTCGCCGACCAAGCGGCCGGTCTGGCCGTTCATGGCAAACAGGTAGCTCTTGCCGTTCCACGAGGTGGAGAGCATCCAGACGGGGAACAGGGCGTAGTCGCTGTCTTCCCAGGTGTAGTCGAGCTGCTTGCTTTCGACCGTGGCATCGTCGTATTCGTCGACGACGGTCTCGCGCAGGGCCGAGATCGTGCTTTCTTCCATACGGCGCTCGGCGCGCGCCTTGCAGGTCTCGCAGTCCTCGTCGTAACGGTTGGCGATGTAGCCGGGCATATAGGCGACCGAGAACGGACGCAGCGCGTCGTAGTCAAACGGCTCGATGGCATCCATGTGGCCGTCGGGCATCTTGGATGATCCGTCGACGGGCACGCGCTTAAACGAGATATTGCCCTTGCGATAGGCATCGTAGTGGTCGGTGGTCGTGACGGTGCGGTCGGATTCCTCGGTCACGGTCTCGTTGGTCGCGTCAAAGTGCACTTCGCCGTCAACGCGGGCGCCGTAGAGCCAAAACGGCACGTAGACACCTTGGACCTCGTCGATGTGGTTGCCGGTGACAAAGCTCTTGGGCAGCAAGATCTTGCCCTTGTAGTGTTCCTTGAGTGCGGCCGTGACGTCGTCGCGCCCGAGCTTAAACGGAATCACCAGGTCGGGCGAGAAGTCGCCAGAGAGCTGGCCGGGCGCCACGGCGGAGTTGCCGCAGTACGGGCAGGTGGTGACGGCGACGGTGCCGTCGGACACGAGCTCGGCGCCGCACGACGAGCAGATGTAGCCGGCGTTTTGGGCGAGCTCCTGCACCGCGTCGTCGGCGACGGGCTTTGGCGTTGCGGCTGCCGCCTCCGCTTTTGTGGCGGCCCTTTTGCCCCTTCT